>CAIVLE010000229.1 GCA_903906635.1 uncultured Burkholderiales bacterium
GGAGTGGCTCATCACAATGACGGGGCCCTGGGGGTTGCCTTGTTCCAGCACCGAGAGGTTGCCCACGGGGCCAGGGATGTGGTGTTGCAAGGTGGCGTGGCTCATGTCAAACATTTCCTTGTTTGTGTTGGAGGGCTGCCCAAATGGCCTGAGGGGTCATGGGCAAATGGTCGATCGAGGCACCCAGGGGTGCCAAAGCATCGTTGACTGCGCTGGCAATGGCAGCAGGGCTGCCGAGGTAGCCCGCTTCGCCCGAACCTTTTTGGCCGAACTCGGTCAAAGGCGAGGGCGTGCAGTGGTCGACGATGGTAATGGCTGGCACTTCGGCCGAAGTGGGCAACAGGTAGTCCATGAAGGTGCCTGCCAGCAACTGGCCTTCGTCGGAGAACGCAAACTTCTCCATCAAAGACGCACCCAGGCCGTGGGCAATGCCGCCGTAGGTCATGCCGTGCACGACGTCGGGGCTGATCATCACGCCGCAGTCGTGGCCGCATACATAACGCTGGATGCTGACTTTGCAGGTCTGTGGGTCGATGCTGGCCAAGATCACGTGCGACTCAAATGAGTGGCAGGGGTACATCTGGATGCGGCCGTCTTCAGTGGGCAAGGCACCACCGGTGGGCACTTCCATCACAAACTTCTCTTGCAGGCCGGGCTCCATGTGTTCGGGCAGCAGGTGGTACTTGCGGTGGGCCACGTCCACCAAGGCGTCCCAGCTCATGCGCACGCTGGGGTCGCTGCGCAGGTGCACGTCGCCACCTTCGTAGACCAATTGCTCGATGGGGTGCTTGAGGTTGTGGGCCGCAATTTGCAGCAGCTGTTGGCGAATTTTCTTGGCGGCTCCTGCAGCAGCGCCGCCCAGCATGATGGCCATGCGGCTGCCCACCGGGCTGTTGGAGGGCAGGGCGTTGAGCGAGTCGGCGTGGATGACGCGGATGCTGTCGGGCGCACGGTGCAAGATTTCGGCCACCACGGTGGACACCAAGGTCTCGTGCGCTTGGCCCGAAGTGGAGGTGGCCATCAAGGCGGTGACGGTGCCCCCTAAGTCCACGCGCACCAGGCACGAGTCCATCCAGGTGGTGGTTTGGTTCTTGGGGTTGAACAGTGGCTCGAACGACGAGTTGCCGCCCGAGGGCTCCAAGCAAGTGGAGATGCCAATGCCGGCCAACATGCCTTGGGCACGCAGGCGATCACGCTCTTGCACGATGTGGGTCATGGGCGCGGCGTTGAGGGCTTTGTCCATGACGGTGGCGTAGTCGCCCGAGTCGTAGTGGGTGCCGCTGGGGATGAGGTAGGGGAACTCGTCCTTGCCAATCAGGTTGCGGCGGCGCAGCTCGATGCGGTCCATCTTCAAAAAACGCGCCACTTTGTCGATGCCGGTCTCAAGCGCATAGTTGGTAGGCGATTGGCCAAAACCTCGCACCGCTTCTTGCGGCGTCTTGTTGGTCATCACCGCCATGGCGTGGTATTCCACGCTTTGAATGCGGTAGGGCCCGACGATGGCTCCGACGGGCTTGCCCAATTGCAAGGGCGAGCGGCCCGAGTAGGCCCCAATGTCATCCAAGGCGCGCATGCGCATGGTGCGCAAGGTCCCGTCGTTTTGAAAACCCAGCGTCACATCAAAAATGCGGTCCGGGCCTTGCATGTCGCCGCCGCGCATGTTCTCGATGCGGTCTTCGACAAAGCGCACTGGGCGGCCGAGTTTTTTGGCGAGGTAGCCCACCATGATGGAGTGCTTCAAGCCGCGCTTGACGCCGTAGCTGCCGCCCACGTCCACGTCAAAGTGCACGCGCACGCCGTTGCCTGGCAAGCGCAGGGCTTTGGCCAGTTGGTCGGGGAACTTGGGCATCTGGATCGAGGCCCACACATCCAGGACTTCGGTGGCGTCGTTCCACTCGCAGGCCACGGCAAAGGTCTCGATCGGCACGGTGGAGTTGCGTGCCCAGCGCACGCGGTAGCTCAGCTGGTGGTCGCATTTCGCGAAGTCTTCTTCGACCGGGCCCCAAACGAACTTGCGCTCAAAAATCAGGTTCGAGCCGTGCGCGGGATGGACCCGCGGTGCGTCGGGCAGCAGGGCTGCCTCGGGGTCCACGATGTGCGCGGTTTGTTCGTACTCGACCATCACCAGCTCGGCGGCGTCTTCGGCCAAGGCGCGGGTGTCGGCCACCACAGCGGCTACCCACTCACCGGCGTAGCGCGCCACGTCCGAGGCCATGGGAAAGCGCGTGACCTGCGGCGCGTCCACGCCGGGCAACACCGGGTCGGTGGCAGCGCGCAATTCGGCACCGGTGACCACCGCATGCACGCCGGGCATGGCCAGCGCTTGGCTGGCGTCGATGCTCAAAATTTTGGCGCTGGCATAGGGGCTAGCCACCAAGGCCACGTGCAGCATGCCTTGGCGGTGGATGTCGGCGGCGTAGTGGCCTTGGCCCACCACAAAGCGTTTGTGCTCGACGGCGCGGCGGTGTTTGCCGATGTAGCGAAAAGGGCTGGCGTCACTCATGGTTGTGCTCCTGCTGGGGGGCGGTGGCGTGCATCACCGCATCCACAATTTGTTGGTAACCGGTGCAGCGGCACAGGTTGCCACTGATGGCCTCGCGCACTTGCGCCTCGCTGGGGTGCGGGTTGTGCGCCACCAAGGCGTGGCACGCGATCAACATGCCGGGCGTGCAGTAGCCGCATTGCAGGGCGTGTTTTTCGCAAAACGAATCTTGAATCTTGGACAGGCAGCCGCGCTCGGGGGCCAGGCCCTCAACGGTGGTGACGTTCATGCCATCGGCTTGCACAGCAAACATGCAGCACGAGCGCACGGGTTCGTCGTTGAGCAGCACCGAGCAAGCACCACACACGCCGTGTTCGCAACCCACGTGGGTGCCGGTCAGGGCCAGCTCGTCGCGCAGAAAGTCCACCAAGGTGGTGCGGGGCTCAACGTCGCGCTGTTGCAAGACGCCGTTGACGCGAATTTGAACGTTCAGTTTAGAGGGCATGGTCATTCTTTCGGGGAGGCGGCTTGCAACAAGACACGGGCCAACAAGGCGGCGGCCAAATGGCGGCGGTACTCGGCGCTGGCGTGCATGTCGCTGCCAGGGTCACAGGTTTGGGCTGCGGTGTGTGCCACCTCTTTGGCCAGCTCTGGGGTGAGGCGTTGGCCCACCAGCTGTTGCGCGAGATCGGCAAACGCCAAGGGCGTGCCGCTCACACCACCCAAGCCAAAGCTGGCACGAGCAACCAGGCCTTGGGCATCGAGTTGCACCTGGCAAGCGGCCGAGGCCATGGCAAAGTCGCCGTGGCGAATAGCAGTTTCTTGGAAAGCCGAGCCAATGCGTGGGCCTTGCCACAGCGGCCAGTCGATGCGGCTCAACAGGTCGGTGTCACCGATGGCCGTGAACATGGGGCCCATGAAGAAGTCTTCAGCCGCCACCGCGCGCGCGCCGTCTTGAGCGTTTTCAAGGTGCAGTGTGGCCCCCAAAATCAACGCGGTCAGGGGCAGTTCGGCGGATGGGTCGGCGTAGGCCAAGCTGCCACCCACAGTGCCACGGTTGCGGGTTTGCTGGTGGCCTACCCAGTACAGGGCTTGGTGGATCAGGGGCAGTCGCTGGCCGATCTCGGCATGGCGCTCCACCTCGCACTGGCGCACGCCGGCACCCAGGGAGAGGGTGTCGGGTGTGAGGCTGATCGTGCGCAGGGCCTCTAGGCGGTGGATGTCCACCAACAACTCGGGGCGCGCCAAGCGCATGGCCATCATGGGCACCAGGCTCTGGCCTCCGGCAATCAGCTTGGCGTCGCCGCCGTGCTGCTGCAGCAAGCTCAGGGCGTGTGCGACGTTGTCGGCACGGATGTAATCGAAGGCGGCGGCTTTCATGGGCTGATGTTCCGAATGGCTGTGGGGGTGTGCTGACTATTTCTCACGCGCGGCTCCTTCTTGGGTCGGGCCAGAGTGTCGGTTGAATTGGCCCCTGTGTGCAATTCAGTAATATTCACGTTGTATGAGAAAATCTCATACAACATTCCATCTCTGCTGACTAACATGGCCGCCACTTATGAGAAAACTTCCCCCTTTGAATGCGGTGCGGGCATTTGAGGCGGCGGCGCGTCATGTGAGCTTCACCAAGGCAGCCAAAGAGCTTTTTGTCACGCACGGCGCGGTCAGCAAGCAAGTGGCGGTGCTCGAGGCTTGGCTGAGCACCCCGTTGTTTAACCGCAGCCAGTCACAGCTCACTTTGACCGATGCGGGGCGCACCTTTTTGACCGCAGTCACCCCAGCCCTGGACCGCATAGCCGTGACCGCCATGCAACTGCTCGAGCAGGCTGAGCCCACGGCCTTGCGCATCAACGCGCCCCCGACCTTCACCATGCGTTGGTTGATCCCGCGCATCTCGGCCTTTCAAAAACGCCGAGGCGGGGTGGAGGTCAAGCTCACCACCTCGACCGCGCCGGTGAACTTTGAAGAGCGGGGCTATGACGTGGCCATACGAGGAGCCCATGAGCCTTTGCCGGGCATGGTGTCGGTGCCATTCATGAGTGAGACCATCGTGCCGATTTGCCACCCCGACCTGTTGGAGGGGGGGCGTCTCAAGGACCCGGTCGATTTGGCGCAGCACACCCTGATCAGCTACGACACCGAGCCCTTGAATTGGGCTGAATGGCTGACTTTGGCGCAGGTGCCCCAGACACAGCAGCCTAGCAAAAGCTTGCAGTTTGAGCAGATGTACTTTGCTTTGCAGGCGGCCGCCGAGGGCTTGGGGCTGGTCTTGGTGCCCTTGTTTTTAGTGGCCGATGACGTGATCGCCGGGCGCTTGTGCGCGCCCTTTGGTTTGCGGGTGGCGCGGCAACGCCGTTACTTTGCCAACTCCCCCTTGGGTGCGGCGCAAAACCCCATCATTGAGAGTTTCAGTGATTGGTTGCTCAAAGAAGGACAAGACACCGAGCGCTCTATTGCGCAGTTGGCCGACACCATGAAGTGGTGAGGGTGTGAGTTTTTCTCGGGTATTGCCCGATGTGGGGTGACACCGTTCAAGGCATCATCGGCGCTTGCGTATTTTTCTACTTGATTGACGATCTCTCATGAGCCAACACACCACCGGTTACCCCGATTTGCACGACCACTTGGAGGAGCTCAAGCGCCGCGGCTTGCTGCAAGTGATCGACCGCCCCATCGACAAAGACTCTGAGCTGCACCCCTTGGTGCGCTGGCAGTTTGTGGGGGGCATGGACGAGGCAGAGCGCAAGGCGTTTTTGTTCACCAACATCGTCAACGCCCAAGGCCGCAAGTACGACATCCCTGTGGTGGTGGGCGCACTGGCTGCCAACCGGGAGATTTACAGCGTGGGCATGGGCTCGTCGGTGGAGCAAATTCAAGCCCGTTGGGACCACGCGATCAACCACCCCATCAAACCGCGCATGGTCGAGCACGCACCTTGCCACGACGTGATCCACGAAGGGGCTGACTTGCAAGGCGAGGGCAAGGGCTTGGACATGTTGCCCATTCCCATCTCCACCCCTGGCTTTGACAGCGCCCCCACCCTGACGGCTACTAACGTGATCACGGTGGACCCGGAGACTGGCGTGCAAAACATGGGCACCTACCGCTGCGCTCTCAAAGCGCCCGACCGCCTGGTGGTGCGTATGGCCACCCGCGTGGGCGGAGCCGGGGGGTACTTGCACTACCAAGCTTGGAAGAAAGCCGGACACAAGACCATGCCCTGCGCCATCGTGCTGGGCTGCCCACCGTATGTGGCCTTCATGGGCCCGCAAAAACTGCCCATCGGCATGGACGAATTCGATGTGGCTGGCGGTTTGGCTGGTGCGCCGATTGAAGTGACCCAAGCGCGCACAGTCAAACTGCGCGTGCCGGCACAAGCCGAGATCGTGATCGAAGGCCAAATCGATTTGGAGTTTTTGGAGCCCGAAGCGCCGTTTGGCGAATCGCACGGCCACGTGGCATTGGAAGAGTTCAACCTGCCCATGACCATCACGGCCATCACGCACCGCGCCAAGCCGGTGATCCCGTCGTACATCAGTCAAGTCGCACCGAGTGAGTCCAGCGTGATCAAGCGCGTGGCCTACGAGCCTTTGTTCTTGGCCCACTTGCGCAATGCCTTGGGCATTCGTGGCGTCAAGCGCGTGTCGCTGCACGAGCCTTTGACGGGCTTGTTGCGCGTGACTGTGATCACCTTCGAAAAGAGTACGCCCAAGACCGAAGTGTGGCGTGCCCTGTATGGCGCGGCCTTCTTCAAAGGCGACTGCGGCAAGATTTGCATTGCGGTCAACGAGGACATTGATCCCGACAACGCCGACGCGCTGTTGTGGGCCATGGCCTACCGCATGAACCCGGTGGCCGATGTGCAAACCCTGGACCACCGGGGCCAGGGCCACGGCCCCAAGCGCGAGCTCGACGGCGAAGAGGACTCCACCTTGCTGATGGACGCCACCATGAAGGGTGACATGCCACCGCTGGCCTTGCCCACCAAAGAGTACATGGAGCGCTCCAAAGCCATTTGGGAAGAGCTGGGCTTGCCCAAGCTGCGCCCCCAAGCGCCATGGTTTGGGTATTCGCTGGGCGACTGGTTGCCCCAGTGGGACGCTGCGGCTTTGCGGGCGGCCACCGGGCGATACCTGGAGAACGGAGCCATCAGCCTGAAACAACAACGCAACGATGTGAAGGCCGAAAGCAAGTTTCGTCCTGACGAGCAGTGAGCGCTGCCATGACCAGCCCCTCCAGCACAACACCCCGGCGTTTGATTGTGGGCATCAGCGGTGCATCGGGCATTGTGTACGGCGTGCGCATCTTGCAAGCCTTGCAACACAGTGACATCCAAACCCATTTGGTGATGAGTGACTCCGCGCGTTTGACCCTGAGCGCCGAGACCGACTACACCCACAAAGAGGTGGAGGCCATGGCGTTTGAGGTGCACAACGCCAAAAACATTGGGGCCACCATTTCCTCGGGGTCGTTCAAGACCATGGGCATGGTGGTGGCTCCGTGTTCCATTCGCTCGCTGTCTGAAATTGCCTATGGCATGACCACGAGCTTGTTGTCGCGTGCGGCCGATGTGGTGCTCAAGGAGCGTCGCAAATTGGTGCTGATGGTGCGTGAGACACCGCTGCATGCTGGCCACCTCAAAGCCATGACACAGGCCTGTGAGAACGGCGCCATCCTCATGCCTCCCGTGCCCGCCTTGTATGCAAGGCCTCAAACCTTGGACGACATGGTCAACCACACGGTGGGGCGATGCCTGGACCTTTTTGACATTGAGACAGACCTGGTATCGCGTTGGGCGGGCATGGGTAAAACGGGAGATAAATCATGACCTCTGTGAGACGCACCCTCTGGGCAAGCTTGGCGCCCTGGTGGCTCTGTGTGGGGTTGACGGTGGGCGTGTCTGGCGCGCAGGCCCAGGCTAGCAACTACCCCAACAAGCCCATCCGCTTGGTGGTTGGATACGCGCCCGGTGGCGTGGCCGACATCACGGCTCGCATGGTGGCTCAAAAGTTGTCCGACGCATTGGGTCAGCAGGTGGTGGTCGACAACAAACCCAGCGCGGGGGGCATTGTGGCGGGTGAAACTGTGGCCAAGGCCGACCCCGATGGGTACACCTTGCTGCACATGAATTACGGCAACGCCGTGAGTGCGGCCATGTTCAACAAAATGCCCTATGACATCAAGCGCGACTTTTTGCCGATCTCGGCGATGGGCTTTTTTGATGTGGTGATGTTGGTGGATAAAAACTCTGATGTTCAAAGCGTGCAAGACTTCATCACCAAGGCCAAAGCCAACCCCGAAAAGTACAACATCGGCACTGTGAGTTTGGGCAGTGGCCAACACATGTCGGCCGTGTTGTTCAAAAGCCTGACCGGCTTGAACACCACGATCGTGCCTTACCGCACCACGCCCTCGTTGATGCTGGCGCTCAAGAGCAAAGACATTTCGGTGGTGTTTGAAATCATCTCACCCGCCATGCCTTTGATTCGCAGTGGTGAGATCAAGGCCATGGCCGTGTCCTCGGGCACGCGTTTTCGGGGCTTGCCAGAGGTGCCCACGCTGGCCGAGAGCGGCGTCAAGGGCTACAACGTGATGGCCTGGAACGGTGTGGCTGCACCAGCTAAAACACCACGGCCCATCATTGAGCGTCTCAACAAAGAAATCAACGCCGCCTTGGCCTTGCCCGATGTGCGCAGCAAATTCCAAGAAGTGGGCATCGATGCACGCGGGGGAACCCCAGAAGAGCTGCGCGACATTTTGTCTAGCGAGATCGACAAGTGGAACAACTTGGTCACCACCATGAAGTTGGAGCGCCAATAAGGCGGGTCTCATGAGTCAACCATCCCCCCACACCGGCATCACGCTGTTTGTGTACTACAAGCTCCCGCAGCAAGAGCATGCGCAGTGGGTGCAGCGGGTGCGCGATTTTCAAGATGCGGTGGTACAAGCTTGGCCCGGCATGGTGCTCGAGCTGCTGCAGCGCCCCGAGCCCTCGCCCGAGGGTTTAGAGACCTGGATGGAGGTGTACCGACATCCTCAGGGCGTCTCGCCCGAGATGATGGCTTCTGTGGCCGCTCTGGCCTTGGCGCACGGCTTGCCGCCCAAGCGCGCGGCCGAGTTGTTTGTGCCTTTGCAGTGATGGGGGCGTGAGGGCAGCACGTATGAGGCGCTGCGCCTCATGCAGCGCCTGGGGTAGTGTGCCTAGGGTAGTGTGCCTTGGGTCGTGCGAGGCCTCAGAGGGTGATGACCACGTTGCCCATCACCTGACCGCTCTCCACCGCTTGGTGGGCTTTGACGATGTCTTGCAAGGGGTATTGCGCTGCCACAGCGTGCACCAAGGCGTTGTCTTGCAAGAGCTGGCTCAAACGGTGCAAGCCATGTTGGCGGTCAGCCTGTGTCAAGTCGTAGACCAAGAAGAACTTCATGGTGATGGAGTTCCACAACAAGGGGCGGAAATTGACCGCCACCTCGCCCGCCACATTGGAGCCGTAACACACCAAGGTGCCGTGGCGCTTGAGGCTGCCGTCCGCGGTGAATTGGTGTGACGTGGAGAAGTCCATGTCGATCACCACATCCACCCCTTGGCCGTGGGTGAGTGCTTTGATTTTGTCGCGTACTGATTCGGTTTTGTAGTGGATGAGTTCTTGCACGCCGACACGGCGCACATGCTCGGCTTTGGCCTCGGATCCTACGGTGCCAATCACGCGCGCACCTTGCAGCACCGCCAGTTGCGCGGCGTAATGCCCCACGGCAGACGAAGCGGCCACCACCAGCACGGTTTTGTCTCTCAAGTCCCCAGCCAAATGAATGGCTTGAATCGCGGTGAGGGCCGGAATGCCAAAGCACGCGGCGGCGGCAAAGTCGATGTGCTCGGGCAAAAGCACGGCCTGTTGTTCGGGCAGGGTGATGAATTCACACGCAGTGCCCCAAGGGCGTTGCCACTGACCGTTCCAGATCCACACGCGCTCGCCAATGCGTGCTGAGGACACGCCGGGGCCCACCGCGTCGATCACGCCCGCGCCGTCGCTGTGCGGGATGATTTCGGCATCTGTGATGGGGCGGGTTTTGCGCGACTTCACGTCCGAGGGGTTGACGCCCGAGGTGGCGAGTTTGACGCGCACCTCACCGGCGGCGGGTTGTGGGGTGGGCAGTTCACCGAACTTCAACACGTCAACGGCTTCACCGTTGAGGCTGTACCAAGCAGCTTTCATCACGAGGCCTTTCGAAAGGGAAGGGAATAGTTCACACGCGCGCATGCTGGGCTGTCGCACACGGCACAGGTCTAGGTACAAACGACCACGACGAGGGCCCGACTCTAAACCCAAAATTGCCGCTTTCATCATGAGTGAGATAAGTATGAGACTGGCGTCTGATGACTTTGTCATTCACCGCTGCGGTTTGATTCAGTGGATGGGCGCCGTCTTGGCCTTGCTGTGCGCTGTGCATGCCAATGCAGAGTCGCTGGCCGAGCGTTACCCCGACAAACCCATCAAAATCATTGTGCCTTTTGCACCAGGTGGCTCGGTCGATGTGCTGGCCCGTGTGGTCGCTCAAAAGTTGCAAGACAGCTGGGGGCAGCCGGTGGTGGTGGAGAGCCGTCCTGGCGCTAGCACTTTGATTGGCACCACAGCGGCAGCCAAATCCGCGCCCGACGGCTACACCCTGGTCATCTCGGTGAGTAACCACACGACCAATCCCGCGATGCGCGAAAAGATGCCTTATGACACGCTCAAAGACTTTCGTCCCATCAGCCTGATGGCACGCACCCCCGTGGTGGTGTACGCCCATCCGCAGTTCCCCGCCAACGACCTCACGACCTTGCTCGCCTTGGCCAAAGCCAAGCCAGGCACGGTGACGTTTGGCTCGGCTGGCACCGGTTCGATGACGCATTTGACGGCCGAGTTGCTCAAGCAATCCGCTGGCGTAGACATGACGCATGTGGTGTACCGCGGTGGCACCCCCGCATTGACCGATGTGATCTCGGGCCACTTGAACATGACGTTTGCCACTGTGGGCCAAGCCTTGCCGCAGTACCGCGCCAAGCAGGTCAAGGCCTTGGGCATCTCGTCCGAAAAACGTTACCCCTCGGTGCCAGAGATTCCCACCTTCAAGGAGCAGGGCATCGACTTGGTGACCACCGAGTGGTATGGCCTGTTGGCACCGGCCGCTACGCCGCCCGAGATCGTCAACAAACTCAACGCCGAAGTACGCAAAATTTTGAGCCAACCTGGTTTGGGCGAGCGCTTGACGGCCATTGAGTTGGTGAGCTCCACGCCTGACGAACTCGACAAATTCATCCGCAGCGAAATGATTCGCTGGACACCATTGGTGCACCAACTCGGCATCAAGGCCGATTGATGCGCATGTTTTGCTTTAACCATCCAAAGGGGATTTTCATGAAACAGTTTTTACGTGCCGCCAGCTTGGCACTGGCGGTGCTGATAGCGCCAAGTCTGTGCGGGGCACAAGCGTTTCCGTCCAAGCCGGTGCGCATCGTGGTGCCTTTGTCAGCGGGTGGTCCGGTGGACGTGATCGCGCGTGCGCTGTCGGCACGCCTGAGCGAGACCTGGGGTCAGACGGTGGTGGTGGACAACCGCCCCGGAGCCAACGAGATCGTCGGGGCCGAGAACATTGCGACCTCCAAAGGCGATGGCTATTCGCTGCTGATGGCCACAGATCCGGTGATTTCACAAAATCAATTTTTATTTTCCAAATTGCCCTATGACCCTGTGAATGCATTCGCGCCCGTGACGCGCATCGCAGTGGCCAACATGGCCTTGTTTGTGCCCGCCAACATGCCGGTCAACACGGTCAAAGAGTTTGTTGAGTACGCCAAGCAACGCCCGGGCAAAGTGGCCTACGGCTCCACCGGTATTGGCAACGTGACCCACTTGTCCATGGCCTGGTTGGAAAACCGTGCGGGCATCACCTTGAACCATGTGCCCTACAAAGGTTTGGCCCCGGTGATTCAAGACATGTTGAGTGGCCAAATTGAGGCCGCGTTCGGTGCTGTGTCGGTGCTGGACCAACACATCAAAGCAGGCAAGCTCAAAGCCTTGGCCATCTCGGGTGCGCAGCGTGCCAAGCTGTTGCCCAATGTGCCGACCTTGATTGAAGCCGGTTTTGAGAACATCGACGCCAACTTCAACATCGGACTGTTTGCCCCGCGCGAAACACCCAAGGACGTAGTCGCCAAGATTGCGGCAGATGTGCAACGCATCGTGCGTGACCCAGCTTTTCGGGAGCGCTACATCGACGCCTACGCGTTCGAGTTGGTGGCCAGCTCGCCCGATGAGTTTGTAGCCTATGCCACGCGCGACCGTGTGCGCCAAGAACAACGTATCAAAATTTCTGGCGCCAAGCTGGATTGAATGGAGAGGCTATGGCATTGTTAGAAGGTAAGGTGTGCGTGGTCACCGGAGGCGCGGGCAGCATTGGCTTGGCCTCGGCCCAACGTTTTTTAGAAGAGGGTGGCAAGGTGATGTTGGTCGACCTCGATCCCAGCGCTTTGGATGCGGCAGTGCAAAGTTTGAACAGCCCACATGTGTTTGCCTTTGCCTGTGACGTGACCGATGCAACGCGGGTGGCGGCCTCGTTTGAAGCCATCGTGGCCAAGTGGGGCAAGATTGATGTGATCTTCAGCAACGCGGGCAATGCCGGGCGCAATGCGCGTGTGGAGGAGTACCCCGAGGACATCTTTGACACCACGTTGACGATCCATGCCAAAGGCGCATTTTTGGCCTGCAAGTACGGGCTGCCGCACATGAACGACGGGGGCAGCATCATCATCACCTCCAGCATCTCTGGCGTGCGCGGTGGCGCGGGTGTGAACATGGCGTATGTGACGGCCAAGCATGCGCAAGTGGGTGTGATGCGTGTGGCATCGCGTTCGGCGGCGTCGCGCGGCATTCGGGTCAACAGCATCCACCCCGGCCCGGTTGATAACGCGTTTCAAACCGGCATTGAGGTGGAGATGGGCAAGATGCTGGGGATCAACGTGACCGAGCAACTCAACCAAGCCGTGCCCTTGAAGCGCCACGCCTCGGCCCGCGAAATAGCTGGTGCGGTACTGTATTTGGCCAGCGACTTGAGTACCTATGTCACGGGCACGGTGCACATGGTCGATGGTGGCTTGATGAGTTAAAGCCATGAAGCAGCTGACTGGACGTGTGCCCGCAGAGGCCGTCAAAACAATGACGCTCACGCGCTTGAGCCCCGAGCTCTTGCAGCGTTATCAACAACTCGAGGATTTGACCGGTGCGGTCTCTGACGCGATGGACAACCTGGGGCTGTTAGGAGCTATTGCAGCCTCGACCTTGAAGCCCTCGTTGCAGGCGCAACGCATGGTGGGGCAAGCCGTGACGGTGCGCAATGTGGAGCGCCACGAGACCCCGCTGCGCAGCGCCACCAGCAAGGTGGGCAAGATGGGCGAGCACGAGGCCTACAACCTGGCCGAGCCTGGCGATGTGGTGGTGATTCAGGGTTTGCTGGGCATCTCCAACATGGGCGGGCAGTCGGCCACCTTGGCGCACCGCGCGGGCTGCGCGGGGGCTGTGATCGATGGCTCGTACCGTGACCCCACGGTGTCGCGCGAGTTGGGTTTTCCGATTTGGGCGCAAGGCGTGACACCCATCACGGGCAAGTGGCGATTGGAGACGGTGGAGATCAACGGCAAGGTGCGCATTGCCAACGTGCAGGTGGACGCGGGTGACTTGGTGGTAGCCGATGAAGCGGGCGTGGTGTTTGTGCCATTCGCCCATGTGGAGGCGGTGCTCAAGGAGGCCGAGCACATTGACCAAGGCGACAGCCGCCAAAAGGCTGACATTGCCACGGGCGTGGACATCGCCACCCTGGCCAAAACCAAATACAAGTGAAAGGCTTGGCCATGCAAGCTGAGATCCATGCAAGCCTTCAGTGCGTGGTGCAAGGTGCTGATATCTTGGGTGAGGTGCCGCTGTGGTGTGAGCGCACGCGTCAGTTGTGGTGGGTCGATGTGCGTCGGCCTGCGGTGCAGTCGTATGACCCGTCCACGGGTGCCCACCGTGCGTGGCGATTGGCCCCCGAGATGGTGACAGGCTCGATTGCGCTGCGCGAATCGGGTGGCTTGGTGCTCGCCACACCGGGTGGTTTTTATGGCTACAACCCGGCGCAGCCCTTGGCGCCGTCGTTGATTTGCGACCCCGGACTGGGTGGTGCGGGCATGCGCCTGAACGACGGCAAGTGCGACCGCCGTGGCCGCTTTTGGGCAGGCAGCATGCATGACACGGTGCGCGAACCCCACGGTGTGCTGTACCGCCTAGACCCCGACCACAGCTGCCACGCCATGCTCGATGGCTTTGTCTTGCCCAATGCCTTGTGCTGGAGCCCGGACGACAAGACCATGTACTTTGCCGACACCCACAACCAAATGATGTGGGCCTTTGATTACGACTTGGACGACGGCGCGATTTCCAAGCGTCGTGTGTTCAAAGACTGGACGCACCAGCTGGGTCGCCCCGATGGGGCCACGGTGGATGCCGAGGGCTGTGTCTGGCACACCATGGTGGCCACGGGGCATTTGGTGAGGCTCGACCCCAAGGGGCGCGTGGACCGCGTGATCCAACTCCCCGTGACCAACCCCACTTGCCCGGCGTTTGGGGGCGAGGGCTTGCGCACCTTGTACATCACCAGCCACTCGCAGCGCATTGCCCCTGAACGACTGGCGGCAGAGCCTTGGGCGGGTGCCTTGCTGAGTTTGGATGTGGGCGTGGCAGGTTTACCCGAGCCGCGTTACCAAGGCTGAGCCGCGGGCCCCTTGGCGAGCGGATGGATTTTTTGATCACTCTTACAACTCTGGAACACGTATGCGACGCAACATTTTGAAGATTTGTCTGCTGGGTGGCGCAGCGCTGTGCCTGGGCTGGTCAGCGCATGCGGCAGACGCGCTCAAAATCATCGTGCCGTTTGCCGCGGGGGGCCCGGCCGATCAAATTGCCCGCATCATCACGCCCGCATTGAGCTCAGCCTTGGGCAAACCGGTGGTCGTGGACAACCGGGGTGGGGCAGGGGGCACGGTGGGGGTCTCGGCAGCGGTGAAGTCCCTGCCCGATGGTCAAACCATTGTGTTGACCACCTCGAGCCTGGTGCTGAGCGCAGGCACCAGCGCCAATTTGCCTTACAACCCCCGCAAAGACTTAGAGCCCGTGTTCTTGCTGGGCGAGGTGCAAACCATGTTGGCGGTGCGCCCCTCGCTGGGGGTGAACAGCCTGGCCGAGCTGGTGGCCAAAGCCAAGAGCACCAAACTCAATTACGGCTCCACCGGGGTGGGTGGCACCATGCACGTGGGGGCCGAGTTGTTCAGCAAGGTGGCTGATGCGCCCATGGTGCACATTCCTTACCGAGGGGCGGCACCGGCCTTGGTCGATTTGATGTCAGGTACGCTCGATGTGGTGAACGCCGATGTGCCGGTGCTCAAGGCCTACATCAAAGACGGGCGCGTCAAAGGCTTGGTGATTTTTGACACCAAGCGCTCACCCCATTTGCCTGATGTACCCACCGCCGCAGAGGCGGGCATGCCGCTGTTGCAGATGACCAATTGGTATGGAGTGTTGGTGCCCGCCGGCGTGCCCGCTGACGTGCGTCAAAAGCTGGCCCAAGCGCTGGCCCAAGTGGTGGCGCAACCCGAGGTGGCGGCCAAGTTGGCCGAGGCGGGGTTCAGCAATCCGCGTGACAGCGCAGGGTTCAAAGCGCGCTTGGACGCAGACTTTGAGCGCTGGATTCCTTGGCTCAAAGAAGCCAAGATTCAAACCGATTGAGCCACCCAGATCACGCCCATGTCGACCTTACCTGTGTTGTTGGAACTGGGCCCCTTGCCCGTGGGCTTGACCCAGCGTTTGCAAGCGCGCTACCGCTTGCACCCTTTGTGGCAAGAGAGCGACCGTGCTGCTTTTTTGGCGCAGCATGCCGGCAAGTTGGCTGGGGCTGTGACCATGTCACGCCACGGTTGTCCCGCCGATGTGATGGCTTGCGTGGCCGGGCGTGTGGTGGCGTGTTTTGGCACGGGCTTTGAGGGGCTGGACTTGGCCGCAGCGCAGCAGCACCAAGTGCAAGTCAGCACCACGCCGGATGTGCTCAACGACTGCGTGGCCGACTTGGCGTTTGGGTTGATGCTGGCCACGGCCCGGCGTCTGTGTGCCGCCGACCGCTATGTGCATGCCGGTGAATGGCTCAACGCCAATTACGGCTTGGCACACCGTGTCAGTGGCAAGCGCCTGGGCATCTTGGGGCTGGGCCGCATTGGCCGCGTGGTGGCCAAACGTTCACAGGGCTTTGACATGCCGGTGCGCTACCACGGCAGACATGCACAGGCCGATGTGTCGTATGGCTTTGAGGCTGATTTGAAGGCCTTGGCCGAATGGGCCGATTTTTTGGTGCTGACCTGCCCTGGTGGCGAGGCGACGCGCGGCTTGATCAACGCGCAGGTCTTGGAAGCTCTGGGGCCAGAGGGTTTTTTGATCAATGTGTCACGCGGCAGCGTGGTCGATGAAGCTGCTTTGGTGGACGCTGTGCAGCAGCAGCGCATTGGCGGTGTGGGTTTGGATGTCTACCTGAACGAGCCCCACATTCCACAAGCCTTGCTTCACAACGAGCGTGTGGTGGTCCTGCCGCATATTGCGGCTTCGACCCACGAGACCCGCGCGGCGATGGAGGCCTTGGTGGCCGACAATTTGGCGTCTTTTTTCGCAACAGGCCGCGTGCTCACCCCAGCGGTAACCCCATGATTTACGAACAACGCACCTACACCTTGCCGCATGGGCAAATGGACGAGTACCTGGCCCGCTTTGAAGCCGAAGGCTTGCCGCTGGAGATGAAGTACCTGGGGCGTTTGCTGGGCTTTTATGTGACCGAGATTGGCACCCTCAACCAAGTGGTGCACATCTGGGTCTACGACAGCATGGCCGACCGAGAGCAACGCCGCGCCGCGATGGACGCTGACCCCCTGTGGCAGGCGTTCAAGGTGCGCAATCGAGGCAGCTTTGTGGCGCAAGAGGTCAAGATCATGCGGCCCACCAAGTTTTCACCCCACTGGGTATGAATCACATGGGCGGCGCAAAGCCATTGCGCCCAACGGTCACACGCACGGCTGTGGGTTGACCGTCTTTGAGCTGGGCCACCACCATCACTTTGGCGCCTGGAATCAGCAGCACGGTTTCTTCTTGTTTGGCGGCACGGATGGTGACGATGGGTGTGCCCGCTGGCACCAGCAAGCGCTTTTCGCCGTCTTTGTATTTCAACAACAGCTCTTGACCCCCTGGCATTTGGCTGGGGGCCAAGGCCAGGCTGGCCACGGTGGCGTTGGTCATGGTGCTTTGCGGTTGCAAGTCCCAGGCGTAGTGGCCTTCACCGGTGCCCCGAGCGGCCTCCGGAAACACCAACACTTCCAAGGCGAGCTGAGTCCCATCGGCCTGTGGCATAGCGGCCGAGCCGATGAAGCTGCCCACTTGGATGTCTTGCAAGCGAATAGGCAGCACCTCAGACACCGGCATGTCAGCGGGGCGCACCAGGGTGAGTACCTCACCGCTGCGGTCTTTGATCACCAGTTCGGTGGGGCTGACGTGTTCGATCGTGCCACGCACCCGCACGGGCGCTGAGGGGCTGGCTGATTGTGCGTGAGCGCACAGGGTGAGGCAAGACAAAAGGCCTGCGAAAAGCATGCGTAGGAACATGGCAACTCCTGAGAGGAAACAGTGGGCGTACCTGGACGATACAAGGTTTCAGGGGGATGCGTTGGCGTCGACCCCAGACCAGGCCTCGCACGCGTTGAACGCTTTGACTTCGGGGTAGTGTTCCATGCGTTGGAACTTACGCATGAGCACCGTGCTTTGGAAATACTGCAGGCCGCAACG
Organism: uncultured Burkholderiales bacterium; assembly: GCA_903906635.1. Classification (GTDB taxonomy): domain Bacteria; phylum Pseudomonadota; class Gammaproteobacteria; order Burkholderiales; family Burkholderiaceae_C; genus Limnohabitans. The sequence goes on from CAIVLE010000229.1 coordinate 17,368, forward strand.
CAAGCCGGTGCTGGCTGAGTAGGAAGGCATCACGTAGCGGCACGACTGGCATCGCGGGTTGCTGGGGTGATGCGATTCCAGTTGGGACATGCTGTCGCGCTAGGCTTTGACGGGTTTGCAGTCTCCGCACATGAACATGCTTTGGTTGAGCAAGCGCTTGAAGGTGCCCAAGGCCCTGGGCTTGTGCAGTCCGCATTTGTAGCAGCTCATGCTGGCCGCCGTGTGGCCAGAACCACCAAACGGAGATCCCCCGGCTTTGGATTTGTAGCGAAGTCCGTCGCTGGCGATCTTGGTGGTTTCATCTCTGCTCATGGTGCGAATTTTAGGTGAAATGTGTTCAGGGTAAGTGCCTAGGCTTTTGTAGGCCCCCATTTGCCCTCAGATCTGGCGGTGCAAGACGGCGCGGCGCATCATGTCGCAGAAGTATTCGGCCGCGGGTGTGAGGGGCAAACCACTGCGCCGGACCAAGCAAATGGGGGGGGCGGGCAAGACTTCGCGCACCGCAATGGCTTGCACCATGTCGCGCAAGGGCAGGGATTGTGTCCACTGAACGGGCAACATCATCAGCAAGTCCGAGTTGACCAAGGCCACCAAAAAAGTGAGCGTCGAGTGGCCTTGCATCACCAATTTAGGCGCGGGCAAGCCGTGCTGGGCAAACAAGGGGCCGAGCTCTTCTTCGGCGATGTGGGTCACCGAGGTGGTGATCCACTCGGCATTGGCCAGCTCGGCCAAGGACTGCGCGTGGGCCAAGGGGTGGCCTTTGCGGCCAAAAATCATGCGGGTGTTGTCAAACAATTTTTCTCGCGTCAGCTCAGGCGCCAAGGTGCCCGGGTCGGGGCCCATGTAGCAGTCGACCCGGCTTTCTTTGAGGTCGGCTTCGATGGCGGGGTACATCGCATCCCGAATTTCAATCGTGACATGCGGGTAGCGCTCTCGAAAGGGCCGCAAGGCATGCGGCAGCAAGGCGATGTGGGGCACGCTAGACAGCGCCACGGTCAAGCGACCATGTGTTTCGCCGCGCAGTTGGTCGAGCTCCTCTTGGGCCAGTCGCAGTTCGTTGCGCACCGCACTGGCGCGTCGCAAAAACACCGAACCCATGGGGGTGAGCTGCACGCCGCTGGGACTGCGTTCGAACAAGACCACACCGAGCTCTCGTTCCAGCTCTTGGATGCTGCGGCTGATGGCGGGTTGTGAGCCATGGAGTTGACGGGCTGCGGCTCGCAAGCTGCCACGTTCGGCCACGGCCAAAAAGTCACGCACGGCGCTGAACTTCATGCCCCACCTAGCGCTGGAGCCATTTGCCCAAAAACATAGGGAAAACGTGAGAGATCGAATTTAGGCATCGGCATGGCAATATTGTCATCTTCTCGCATCACTTGGTCATCCGTACCATCCCTAGCATTTGAAAACTGGGAGACCTTGCATGGGTGATTCGTTGCTGAAGACGGGGGTGTTGATTGTGGGTGCTGGCCCCGTGGGCTTGGCCTTGGCGATTGAGTTGGGCCACCGTTCGATTCCGTGTGTGTTGATTGAACGCAACGAACGCGTGGGTTATGCACCGCGTGCCAAGACCACCAATGTGCGCACCCGCGAACACTTTCGCCGTTGGGGCATTGCCGACACCCTGCGGGCGGCGTCTCCGTTTGGCATGTACTACCCCTCGAATGTGGTGTTTTGCACCAGTTTGGCGGGGCACGAGTTGACGCGTTTTGAGAATGCCATGTACTGCGCACCTGGGCGCAACCCCTTGTACTCGGAGCATGGCCAATGGATTCCGCAATACACGGTGGAGGAGGTCATGCGCGAGCATGCGCAGTCCTTGCCGAATGTGGACTTGCGCTTCAACACCGAGTTGACAACCTTTGAACAAGACGCTGACGGCGTGCATGCAGTGGTGCGTGACCTCAAGCGCGAGCAGACCCTCACCATCGAGGCCAAGTTCATGGTGGGCTCGGATGGCTCGCGCAGCGCAGTGCGCGAGGGCATTGGCGCCAAGATGGAAGGCACCCGGGGGTTGTCACGCAACTACAACGTGGTGTTCAAGGCCCCGGGCTTGGCGCAACAACAAAAACACGGCCCGGCCATCATGTACTGGCAAGTCAATGCCCAAGCCCCCAGCCTGATCGGCCCGATGGACCAGGGGGACAAGTGGTTCTTCATGCCCACGGGCATGAAAGAGGGCACCAAGCTAGATGTGGCGAACACGCCGGATTTGATTCGCAAGGCCACGGGCATTGACTTGCCTTATGAGGTGCTTTCGACCGACGAGTGGGTGGCCAGTCGCTTGTTGGCCAACACCTACCGCGACCGCCGGGTGTTCTTGGCCGGGGACGCGTGCCACTTGCATCCCCCGTTTGGTGGCTACGGCATGAACATGGGCGTGGCCGACGGGGTGGACTTGGGTTGGAAGATCGCCGCTGTCTTGCAAGGCTGGGGTGGAGCGCAGTTGCTCGAGAGTTACGAGCAAGAGCGCAAGCCCGTGCACAACATGGTCTTGGACGAGGCCGTGGCCAACCACGCCATGCTGGGCAACCAACTGTGGCGCGAGGGCTTGGATGGCGACAACGCCGAGGGCGCTGCGATGCGCCGCGAGGTGGGTGCGGTCATTCAAGCGGGCAAGTTGCGCGAGTTCACCACGCTGGGCGTGATGTTGGGTTACCGCTATGAGCACTCACCCGTGATCTTGGCCGACGGCACTCGCGCGCCGGGCCACGACTACATCAACTACGTGCCCACGTCTCGACCGGGTTCGTTGGCGCCTCACGCGTGGTTGCACGATGGCTCGTCCTTGTATGACCACTTCGGGCTTGGCTTTACCTTGTTGGCGTCCCAAGACGCACCGTCTGAGGCAATTGATCAAGCCCGCGTTCAGGCCCGCGCAAGCGGTGTGCCCCTGACCGTGATTCAGCCCCAAGAGTCGGGCATTGCTGATTTGTATCCAACCCGCTTCACACTGATTCGCCCAGACCAACACGTGGCCTGGCGCGCCGATGCCTGGCCGCATGCCAGCGCTGGCTTGTTTGAGAAGATCAGTGGCCGCGCCCCGTCATTGACCACCGCAGGAGTCTGAGCATGTCATCCATCCCCGCCCTCGCATCACGCCGTCCCGGTGTATTGGCCGTTCACTCGGTCGACCGATTTGTCTACACCGTGCCTGATTTGGGCGTGGCCATCAAGTTCTACACCGACTTTGGTTTTGATGTTCGCCAAGTCGAGCAGCGATTGGATTTGTACACTTTTGGGCACGACCACTGTTGGGCGTCGGTGTTTGAAGCGGGCGAGCGCAAGCAACTGCAATATGTGCGCTACGGCATCTTTGCCGAAGACGTGGCTGCATTTGAAAAGCGCGTGAAAGACCTGGGAATTGGCTGCGAGCCGCACCCTTTGGGCAGCACCGATGGCATCTGGCTGCGCAACCCCGA
>CAIVLE010000230.1 GCA_903906635.1 uncultured Burkholderiales bacterium
AATTGCCCCAATATTCACTAGGAGACTTTGCATGATGACCCGCGCCACCAAAATCGTCGCCACCCTAGGCCCGGCCTCCAGCGACCCTGATTTGTTGGAGCAAATGATCCGCGCCGGTGTCGACGTGGTCCGCTTGAATTTCAGCCACGGCAAAGCCCAAGACCATATTGAACGTGCGCGACTGGTTCGTGAAGCGGCGCAACGCGCCGGACGTGAAGTGGCCATCATGGCGGATTTGCAGGGCCCCAAAATCCGCGTTGGCAAGTTTGCCGAGGGCAAAGTGATGCTGGAAAACGGGGCCAAGTTCGTGCTCGACGCTTCCCGCACTGAAGCTGGCGACCTGCACGGTGTGGGTTTGGACTACAAAGAGTTGCCGCGAGACGTCAAACCTGGGGACTTGCTCTTGCTCAATGACGGCTTGATTGTCTTGACCGTCGATGCCGTCCAAGGAGAGCAGGTACACACCACCGTCAAGTTGGGTGGCGAGTTGTCCAACAACAAGGGCATCAACAAGCAAGGCGGGGGCTTGACGGCACCGGCCTTGACCGCCAAGGACATGGACGACATCAAAACCGCCATGAGTTTTCAAGCTGACTACATCGCCGTGAGCTTTCCCAAAAACGCCACCGACATGGAAATGGCCCGTCAACTGGCCAATGTGGCGGGTGCTGAATACAAGCACAAGCCGGGCTTGATTGCCAAGATCGAGCGCGCCGAGGCGATTCCACATTTGGAAGAAATTTTGCGGGCCAGCGACGGCATCATGGTGGCACGCGGCGATTTGGCTGTGGAAGTGGGCAACGCCATCGTCCCAGCCCTGCAAAAACGCATGATCAAGTTGGCCCGTGAGCACGACAAGGTGGTGATCACGGCCACCCAGATGATGGAGAGCATGATCACCAACCCTGTGCCCACGCGCGCAGAGGTGAGCGATGTGGCCAACGCGGTGCTCGATGGCACCGATGCCGTGATGCTCAGCGCCGAGACGGCTGCAGGCAAATTTCCCCTCGAAACCGTGCAAGAGATGGCCAAAATTTGCAGTGCAGCCGAAGGGGCGGAAGAGGTCGAGCTAGATGCTGACTTCTCGGGTCAGACCTTCACCCGCATCGACTACAGCATCGCCATGGGGGCGATGTTCACGGCGCATCACATGGGCGCCAAGGCCATCGTGGCCTTGACCGAGTCGGGCTCTACCGCGTTGTGGATGAGTCGCCACCGCATCCATATTCCGATCTACGCGCTCACCACCAAAGTGGCCGCGCAACGCAAGATGGCCTTGTTTCGCAACGTCAGCGCCTTGTTGATGGACACCAGCGCTGACCGCGACACCGCCTTGCTGCAGGCCGAGGCCCACCTCAAGTCGCGTGGCGACGTGGCCACTGGCGATGTGTATGCCATCACCTGCGGCGAGCCCATGGGAACACCGGGTGGCACCAACATGCTCAAAATTTGCAAAGTCAGCTGACCCTGCGTTGTCAGGCTGACGCCAAACCGGGGCCTTTAAAATTCACCCCGTTGATACAGATTTAGATTTAACTTCAAGGACTTTTGGACATGGCACTCGTTTCGATGCGCGAACTTTTGGACCACGCTGCTGAGCAGGGTTACGGCATTCCAGCTTTCAACGTCAACAACTTGGAACAAGTCCAAGCCGTGATGGAAGCCGCCCAAGAGACCGGCTCGCCCGTGATCTTGCAAGCCAGCGCAGGCGCTCGCAAATATGCGGGTGAGTCGTTCATCAAGCATTTGATTCAAGCCGCCACCGAGGCTTACCCCCATATTCCCTTGGTCATGCACCAAGACCACGGCACCTCGCCCAAGATTTGCCAAGGCGCGCTCGATTTGGGCTTTGGCTCGGTCATGATGGACGGCTCTTTGCGAGAGGACGGCAAAACCCCAGCGGACTTTGATTACAACGTGTCTGTTACCCAGCAAGTGGTGGCCATGGCACACAAGTTGGGCGCCACCGTGGAGGGAGAACTGGGCTGCTTGGGGTCCCTTGAAACTGGCGAAGCCGGTGAAGAAGACGGGGTAGGCGCTGTTGGCAAACTCGACCACAGCCAAATGCTGACCGACCCTGAAGAGGCGGCGCAATTTGTCAAAGCCACGCAGCTGGACGCATTGGCCATTGCCATTGGCACCAGCCACGGCGCCTACAAATTTAGCCGCCCCCCCACGGGCGACGTGCTGGCCATCAGCCGCGTGAAAGCCATTCACGCCCGTATTCCCAACACCCACTTGGTCATGCACGGCTCAAGTAGCGTGCCCCAAGACCTGCTGGCACTCATCAACCAGTTTGGCGGCAAGATGAAAGAAACCTACGGCGTGCCGGTGGCAGAAATTCAAGAGGCCATCAAGCACGGCGTGCGAAAAATCAACATCGACACCGACATCCGTTTGGCCATGACCGGCGCGGTGCGCAAGTTCCAAGCCGAAAACCCCGACAAGTTCGACATGCGCGAGTGGATGAAGCCCGCCCGTGAAGCAGCCAAAGCCATTTGCAAGCAGCGCTACATCGAGTTCGGTTGCGAAGGCCAAGGCAGCAAGATCAAAGGCATCTCACTGGCCATCATGGCAGCCAAGTACACCCAAGGCGAGTTGGCGCAACTGGTCAAATGAGTCGCGCGCTCCACACTTCAGCACTGACCTCCCTGCCCTTGCTCGCACGCGGCAAGGTGCGCGACAACTACGCCGTGGGAGAAGACCGCATCTTGATGGTGGCCTCCGACCGCATCAGCGCATTTGACGTGATCATGGGCGAGGCCATACCTGGCAAGGGCGAGTTGCTCACCCAAATGGCCTTGTTCTGGTTTGGCAAGCTCGGCCACATTTGTCCCAACCACCTGACGGGGCAAGCCCCAGAGAGCGTTGTCACCCCGGACGAGGTGCCCCAGGTGCAAGGCCGCTCCATGTTGGTCAAGCGCTTAAAGCCCATTCCCGTGGAAGCCGTGGTGCGTGGTTACTTGGCAGGCAGCGGTTGGCAGGAGTACCAACAGAGCCAGTCTGTGTGCGGTGTGCCCTTGCCCAAGGGCTTGAAGAACGCCAGCAAACTGCCAGAGCCAATCTTTACCCCAGCGGCTAAAGCGGCGGTGGGCGAGCATGATGAAAACATCACGTACCAACAAGTGGTCGACATCGTGGGCAGCGCATTGGCCGAAAAAATCCGCAGCGTCAGCATCGCCTTGTACGAAACCGCACGCGATGTGGCAGCGGCCAAGGGCATCATCATTGCCGACACCAAGTTTGAGTTTGGCCTGGATGCCAATAGCAACTTGGTGCTCATGGACGAGGTGCTCACGCCAGACTCATCACGTTATTGGCCGGCGCAGAGCTACCAAGCGGGCGTGAACCCTCCCAGCTATGACAAGCAGTTTTTACGCGACTGGCTGGAGACCGCCCAAGTGCAGGGCAAGCCCTGGAGCAAGTCCCCCCCGGCACCGCACTTGCCGCAAGAGGTGATTGAGCAAACTGCGGCCAAATACCAAGAGGCTTGGGATCGTTTGAAAGACTGACCCTGTGCCCTGGCATGAGCCCAGCGTGTCAGTTCAACGCCATGCTGAGTTTGCGTCGATAACGCGACACCAACTCGGCCTGTGGGTCTTCTTGCACCGTGCCTTTGCCGGTCAGTTCAATGCCGCCAGCGGTTTTGCCAAAAGCTGCATCGTCGGCTTTGGCTTTGGGCGGCGTCATCAATTCCAAGATGGCGACATAGGTTTTGCGGGCCACATCTTCGTTCCAGGTTTTGTCGCGCATGATGATCTCAAGCAACTCCTCCATCGCCGCTTCCATCTGACCTGCCGCCACCAATACCCGTGCTTTGGCCAAGCGGGTGTCAAAGTCGCGTTTGTTTTGCGTGATCTGGGCATCGAATTGCTCTAAGCTCCAGCCCCCACGTGCGTCGGTGCTGACGAACTGCAAGGCTTTTAACCAGTAGTTCAATGCGTCAAAACGCAGTTGCAGGGGGATTTGAACCAACATGGGCGCCAGTGCGGCTTGGGCTTCGTCCAGATCGCCCACAGCGATCAGTAACTTGGCAAAGTTGTAGCGCGCTTCTTCGTCCGTCGGGTTGAGCGCCAAGGCTTCTTGCAGCTTGGCCAAAGCCGCGTCGGGGTCGCCGGCTTGCATCAGCTCTTGGGCCGCTTGGGTGTCGGCTTCGGCCGCCAAGGCGTCTTGTGAGGGCAGGTGTTTGTCCAAAAACTCCCGCACCTTGCCCTCGGGCAAAGCACCCATGAAGCCATCCACAGGGCGCCCGCCCATCAACAAAATGCAGGTCGGTAAGCTCTTGACACCAAACGCGCCGGCGAGTTGCTGCTCGGTGTCGGCATTGACCTTGACCAGCTTGAAGCGCCCGTCGTAGGCGGTTTCGAGCTTCTCGAGCACGGGGCCAAGGGACTTGCAGGGGCCGCACCAGTCGGCCCAAAAATCCACCAACACCGGTGTGGTCTGTGAAGCTGCAATCACATCGGCTTCGAAATTCTCTATGGTCACATCGATCATGGGGGTCCCGTCTTAAAATTCGTCTTTCGCTCACACCAAGCCACATCATGACTCAGTGCCAAGTTGGCGTCGTCATGGGGTCCAATTCCGATTGGGACACCATGCAGCACGCAGCCCAGATTCTCCAAGAATTTGGTATCCCCTTTGAAACCCGTGTGGTTTCGGCCCATCGCATGCCCGACGACATGTTTGCTTATGCCGAAAGCGCCCAGGCACGGGGGTTGCGCGCCATCATCGCAGGTGCTGGCGGCGCTGCCCATCTGCCGGGCATGCTGGCGGCCAAAACCATCGTGCCTGTGCTGGGTGTGCCAGTGGCAAGCAAACACTTGCAAGGCGTGGACTCGCTGCACAGCATCGTTCAAATGCCCAAGGGCATTCCAGTTGCCACCTTTGCCATTGGCAACGCGGGTGCCTCCAATGCCGCTTTGTTTGCCGTGGCCTTGTTGGCGTCAGCAGACGCAGCCTTGACGGCCAAGTTGCACGCGTTTCGCACCGCACAGACCGAAGCGGCTCGTCACATGACACTGCCTTCCCACGTATGAGCGCCACGCCAAAGCCTTTGTTGCCTGGCGCCACGCTGGGGGTCTTGGGCGGTGGACAGCTCGGGCGGATGTTTGTCCATGTGGCGCAGCGCATGGGCTACCAAACCGCCGTGCTCGACCCCGATGCACAAAGCCCAGCGGGTTTGGTGAGCCACCATCACATCTGCACCAACTACCTAGACCCCCAGGGCCTCGCGCAGCTGGGCGCCTTGTGCCAGGCCGTGACCACAGAATTCGAGAACGTCCCCGCTGACGCACTGGCGCAACTCGCGCGCGCCCTGCCCGTGTCCCCCAGCGCGCACGCTGTGGCCATTGCCCAAGACCGTGCGCGAGAGAAAGCCCACTTTGTGCAATGCGGTGTGCCGGTGGCCCCACATGCGGTGATTGAATCGCACGACCAACTGGCGCTTGTGCCCGACAGCTTGTTGCCTGGCATTTTGAAAACCTCCCGCATGGGCTACGACGGCAAAGGGCAGTTGCGCGTGACCACGCGTGAGGAATTGAATGCCGCCTGGGCCCAACTAGGCCATGTGGCCTGCGTGTTGGAAAAAATGTTGCCGCTCGCGGGCGAGTGCTCGGTCATCGTGGCACGCGGTCGTGATGGTTCTTGCGTGCATTTGCCCGTCCAGCGTAATTTGCACCGCGATGGCATATTGGCCGTTACCGAGGTGTGGGGGGGCAACGTCAGTGCCGAGGTTGCGCAACAAGCGGTGGCCGCCGCCCAAGCCGTGGCCCAAGGCTTGGACTATGTGGGTGTGTTGTGCGTCGAGTTTTTTGTGCTGGCCGATGGCGCCTTGGTGGTCAATGAAATGGCCCCTCGCCCACACAACAGCGGCCACTACAGCCAAGATGCGTGCGACGTGTCACAGTTCGAGCTGCAAGTGCGTTGTATGGCCGACTTGCCCCTCACACAGCCGCGCCAACACAGCCCAGCCATCATGCTCAACTTGTTGGGGGATCTGTGGTTTTCTCAGCCTTTGGGGGCTGACCCCAAGGGCGCTTGCCATGGTGCGGCTGCGAGCGAGCCGCCTTGGGCCCAGGTGCTGGCCTTGCCGGGCACGCACTTGCATTTGTACGGCAAGCACGAGGCACGTGTGGGCCGCAAGATGGGGCACCTCAACATCACGGCAGCCACGCCACAGGCCGCGCGCACGGTGGCTTTGCAAGCTGCTGCCCTACTGGGCGTGGCGCCCTTTTGAGCCGCGGCAATTGACGGCTTATTCCTCACACCACATGCCCCATGATTCTTGACGGCCAGTCTCCCCACTCGATCGCTGCAGCTGCACAAGCGTTGCAGCGTGGCGAATTGCTGGGTTTGCCCACCGAGACCGTCTACGGCTTGGCTGGCGATGCATGCAACGAAGCCGCCGTGGCCAAGATTTTTGCCGCCAAGGCACGCCCCAGCGACCACCCGCTCATCGTGCATGTGGCAAGTGCCCAGGGAGTGGCTCACTTTGCGCGGGAGGTGCCTGAGTTTGCGGCCCGTTTGATGCAAGCTTTCTGGCCCGGACCTTTGACCTTGATCTTGCCGCGCCGCGTTGGGGTGGCGGCAGCGGCGGCAGGAGGTCAAGATTCGGTGGGCCTGCGCTGTCCTTCTCACCCTGTGGCGCAGGCCTTGCTGCGTGAGGCTGAGCAGCAGGGCATGCCTGGACTTGCCGCTCCCAGCGCCAATATGTTTGGCCGTGTCAGTCCCACCACGGCGGCGCATGTGGTGGATGAGTTTGGTCCTGAGCTCTTGGTTTTGGAAGGGGGCGCCTGCGATGTGGGCATTGAGTCGACCATCGTCGACTGCACCCGTGGCATGCCGGTGGTGCTGCGCCCGGGCCTCTTGACATCACAGCAACTGGGTTGGGCTTGTGGTCAAACGCTCAAGACCATGGCCGAGCTGCAGGGAGCCACAGATTTGCAAGCGCCACGGGCCTCGGGCA
>CAIVLE010000231.1 GCA_903906635.1 uncultured Burkholderiales bacterium
AAGGCTTTGGCCGTCAGAAAGGCCATACCGAGTTGTACCGCGGTGCTGAGTACGTGGTTGACTTCTTGCCCAAGGTCAAGATCGAAGCCGCTGTCGCTTCTGAGCACGTGGACCGTGCCATCGAAGCGATTGAGGCCTCAGCCCGTACCGGCAAGATCGGCGACGGCAAGATTTTTGTCTATGACCTCGAACAAGTGGTTCGCATCCGCACCGGCGAAACCGGTCCAGAAGCCCTTTGATCGTGTCGCACAGACGCCCTTTTTGAAAGACCCCATCATGAAAAAACTGCTTGCCTCCCTCGCCCTCGGGCTGGGCCTGCTGCTTGGCGGCTCTGCCGTCATGGCACAAACCGCAGCACCTGCTGCCCCCGTTGCTGAAGCCAAGGCCACTGCGCCTGCGGCTGCTACGGCTGCTGCCCCCGCAGCTGCTGAAGCGGCTCCTGCCCCTGTGCCTAACAAGGGCGACACCGCATGGATGACCGTGGCCACCGTGCTCGTTATTTTGATGACCATTCCTGGTTTGGCTTTGTTCTACGGCGGTTTGGTCCGCAGCAAGAACATGCTGTCCGTGCTGATGCAGGTGTTTGTGGTGACCTCCTTGATTTACGTCTTGTGGGTGATCTACGGTTACACCTTGACCTTCTCGGCGGGCAACCCCTTCATTGGTAGCTTTGACAAGTTGTTCTTCAAAGGCATCACCCCTGACTCCATTGCTGCCACGTTCAGCAAAGGTGTGGTGATTCCTGAGTTGACCTTCGCTGCCTTCCAAGCCACCTTTGCTGCCATCACTTGCACACTGATCGTGGGTGCTTTCGCTGAACGCGCTCGCTTTTCTGCTGTGTTGTTGTTCTGCGCTTTGTGGTTCACCTTCAGCTACATGCCTGTGGCCCACATGGTTTGGTATTGGGACGGCCCCGATGCGATCACTGACGCGGCTTCTTTGGAAACCGTGACGGCTGCTGCTGGTTGGTTGTGGGCCAAAGGCGCACTCGACTTCGCAGGCGGTACGGTGGTGCACATCAACGCTGCTGTGGCAGGTTTGGTGGGCGCCTATGTGATCGGCAAGCGCACGGGTTACGGCAAAGAGTCGATGGCGCCTCACAGCTTGACCTTGACCATGGTGGGCGCATCGCTGCTGTGGGTGGGTTGGTTCGGCTTCAACGCGGGTTCTAACCTGGAAGCCAACGGCGTGACCGCTCTGGCCTTCATGAACACCTTGGTGGCAACTGCTGCTGCGACCTTGAGCTGGATCACGGGTGAGTCCCTGTCCAAAGGCAAAGCCTCCATGTTGGGTGCTGCGTCTGGTGCTGTGGCCGGTTTGGTGGCTATCACCCCAGCCTGCGGTTTCGTGGGCCCCATGGGTGCCATCGTGATCGGTTTGCTCGCTGGCTTCTTGTGCCTGTGGGGTGTCAATGGCCTCAAGCGCATGCTCGGTGCTGACGACTCGCTGGACGTGTTTGGCGTGCACGGCGTGGGCGGTATCTTGGGTGCATTGTTGACCGGTGTGTTTGCTGCACCTTCCTTGGGCGGCACGGGCATCTATGACTACGTGGCCAATGCTGTGAGCCCTGAGTACTCGATCTCAGGTCAAGTGTGGATTCAGTTCCAAGCCGTGATCACCACCATCGTGTGGTCGGCTGTGGTCTCTTACATCGCCTACAAATTGGTGGACATGGTTTTGGGTCTGCGTGTCTCTGAAGAAGAAGAGCGCGAAGGCTTGGACATCAGCTCACACGGCGAAACGGCTTACCACCGTTAATTCCATCCAGGTTTATTTCAAGTTTTCCTTGGACTTTGAGCCCGCCTTAACCGGCGGGCTTTTTTTATTTTGATGAAGCTGTTCAAAAAATTCAAACCCACCTTTGCGGGCTGCCGCTAACATGCCAGCCATGCAAGCGACCCTGCAATACTTCTCCGAGCGCTTACGCAGCGCATCCAGCAACGCCACACCCGTGCGCCTTCGAGGGGGCGGCAGCAAAGACTTTTATGGTCAAGCGCTGCAAGGCGAGGTGTTGGACACACGCGCTTACCGTGGCATCTTGAGCTATGAACCCAGCGAATTGGTGATCACGGTGCGTGCGGGCACGCCCATGGTTGACGTGCAGGCCGCTTTGGCTGAAAAAGGGCAGTGCCTGCCCTTTGAGCCGCCGCAGTTTGGTGCCTCCACCGTGGGCGGCATGGTGGCTTCAGGTTTAGCGGGGCCGGCTCGTGCCAGTGTGGGCACTGTGCGTGACTTTGTGCTGGGTCTGCGCATGCTCAATGGACAGGGGCAAGACCTGACCTTTGGTGGCCAAGTGATGAAGAACGTGGCTGGCTATGACGTCTCGCGCTTGCTGGCGGGGAGCTTGGGGCAGCTTGGCTTGATCACCGAGGTGTCCTTGAAAGTGTTGCCTGTGGCGCCCGGAGAAGCCACGCTGCGTTGCGCCGGCGTGGCACAGGCCCAAGCCCTGGAACTGCTCAACCAATGGGGCGCGCAGCCCTTGCCGCTCAATGCCAGCGCTTGGGTGCGCGATGACTCGCTCGAACCCGCACAAGATTGTTTGTTTGTGCGCCTGCGTGGCGCAGTGGCTGCTGTGGAGTCGGCGGTGCTCAAGATGACGGCGCAAGTGCAAGCCTTGGGCGCGCGTGTCACGCGCTTAGAAATGGCCCAAGCTGTCGCCGATTGGCATGCCAGTGGCGAGCACACTTTGCCGTTTTTTACGGCACCCGCCGCGCCCGATCTGTGTTTGTGGCGTCTGTCGCTGCCGCAAACAGCGCCCGCACTCGATATGACCTCGCTGGACATTCAAGACCGTGTCTACATCGAGTGGCATGGCGCTCAACGCTGGTTGTGGGCCCGTGCATCGCAGGCGGGGGCTTTGCGGGCCTTGGCTCACAAGCTGGGCGGCCACGCGGTGTTGTTTAGAACCAGCCGCTTGCATGGGGACGCAGACAAAGCGGTGGGTGTGTTCTCTGCGCTGGACGCGGTGCAGCAGCGCATCCAAGACCAACTTAAAAAACAATTTGATCCCGCGGGTATTTTGAACCCCGGGCGCATTTGAAAGCGGGCCATCCACCATGCAAACCCATCTTGCCCCTGAATACCAAGACACGCCACAAGGTCGCGAGGCCGAAGCGATTTTGCGCAAATGCGTGCATTGCGGTTTTTGCACCGCCACCTGTCCCACTTACCAGTTGCTGGGCGATGAGTTGGATGGTCCACGGGGGCGAATCTAC
>CAIVLE010000232.1 GCA_903906635.1 uncultured Burkholderiales bacterium
CTTGACCACTTGCGGCAAGAACATCTTGCCTTGACCAAACAAGTCACCCACCACATTCATGCCGTCCATCAACGGGCCTTCGATCACGTGCAACGGTCGTCCGCCTTTGGCCAAAATATCGCGGTAAGCCTCTTCGGTGTCGTCGTTGATGAACTCGGTGATGCCGTGCACCAGCGCGTGGCTCAGGCGATGTTGCACGCTCGCGGGCGCTTGGGGTGTGCCGCGCCAAGCCAATTTTTGGCTGTCGTCTTTGGCTGCGCCCTTGGCGGTTTCGGCGACTTCAATCAAGCGCTCGCCAGGGGTGAGGTGTTCTTCGCCGTCTTTGTACTTGGGGGTACGGTTCAAGACCACGTCCTCCACCCGATCGCGCAGTGTGGGTTCTAAGTCGTCGTACACACCCACCATGCCGGCGTTGACGATGCCCATGTCCATGCCGGCTTTGATCGCGTGGTACAAAAATACGGTGTGGATGGCTTCGCGCACCGGGTCATTGCCTCGAAAACTAAACGACACATTGGACACGCCGCCACTCACCTTGGCGCCAGGCAAGTTGTGTTTGATCCAGCGGGTCGCTTCGATGAAGTCGACCGCATAGTTGTCGTGCTCTTCGATGCCGGTGGCAATGGCAAAAATATTCGGGTCGAAAATGATGTCTTCGGGCGGAAAACCCACCTCATCGACCAGCACACGGTAAGCACGCTCGCAAATTTCGATCTTGCGCGCATAGGTGTCGGCCTGGCCTTTTTCGTCAAACGCCATCACCACAGCCGCCGCACCATAGCGCTTGACCAAGGTGGCTTGGCGTTTGAACTCGTCCACGCCCTCTTTCATACTGATCGAGTTGACGATGCCCTTGCCTTGGATGCAACGCAGGCCCGCCTCGATGACCAACCACTTGCTCGAATCCACCATCACCGGCACACGGGCGATGTCGGGCTCTCCAGCCATGAGGTTCAAAAACCGCACCATCGCGGCCTGGCTGTCCAACATGGCTTCGTCCATGTTGACATCGATCACCTGTGCGCCGTTTTCTACCTGCTGACGCGCCACAGCCAGGGCTTGTTCGTACTCGCCGTTCAAGATCATGCGAGCAAAGGCTTTGGAGCCCGTCACATTGGTGCGCTCACCCACATTGACAAACAAAGAGTCCGTGCCAACAGTAACCGGCTCCAGGCCAGACAGTTTCATGGGGGGAACAGCAATTGAATTCATGGGGGATCTCACCTGGGGTCGTCGTTCAGGTGAGCGTCGTTGCAAAGGTACCGCCCCAAGCCTGACTTCACGCACGATCCACACTGGGATGGGCGAAGCTGCAACGCTCCTTGGGGAGACTGTATTTTAACGTGCCCCGTCTGGCCCCCTAGCTCCAAGCTATTTTTATTCAGCGGGGTTGCGCGCGCACATCACCGAAAAGACGCGGATTGCGGCTCAAAACAGTCCAACAAATCTGTGGGGATTCCTCGGGCTTGTGCACCCAAGTACTGCCGAATATAGGGCGCAGCAACCCAGGGCAAGGTGGTGCCACTCCAAACGGCATGGGGCACGATGGCCGACCCGTTGTCGCTGGTGTGGATCACCACCACGGCAGGCAGCAATTGCTGGAACTCCACTTCGGCCAAGGTCCACGCGCCTGCACTCCACACACTGGCCAACAGGGCAGACTGCGAGTTGGGTGGGCTGTAGGCTTTGATCAATTCTTGCGCCTGTTGATAGCCCGGGTCCTGTGGGCTGAGTCTGATCACCCGCTCACAGCTTCGGGTCCAACGGACCCAGCTGTTCTTGATTCGACCTTGGATGTCGATGTCACGCCCATCCACAACCCACACAGTCCCGTTGTCTTTTTTTTCCCAAGACACATGGGTCGCCATGACACCGGCCAACACCAGCCCAAGCACCGTGAGCGAGACCTTTTTTTTCATGCTCTAGGCGAGCGTCGTGCCAAGGTCACGCGACCAAGCACTGATGCAAGGCATGCGCCGCACTGAGCGTGAAGCCATCGCTGCCCACGGGCCCGACCACTTGCAAGCCCACCGGCATGCCATTGGCAGCAAAACCCGCCGGAATGTTCACGGCTGGGGTGTGCAGCACGGTCCAGATGCGACAAAACAGCGGGTCGCCCGTGTTGTCTAGCCCCAGCGGCGCCGAGCCTGGTGCACTGGGCGCGAGCAGCACGTCCACGTCTTGGAAGAGATCGACCAGCTGCGAGCGGCAACGCGCCACCAGCGCTTGCGCTTGATCGTATTGGGCCGGCGTCACAGCCAGGCCAGCGTTCATGATGCCCTGCAAGCGCGGGCTCAAACGGTCAAAGTGTTGCAAGCGTTCATGCGCCAAACACTGGGCTTGTTCGGCCAGTTGAATGGAGATTTGGGCTTGCGCCAATTGTTCATAGTCCGGGGGCAAACGCACATCGTGCAGCGTCATCGCGCGCGACGCTTGGACACGCGTGGCCGCTTGCTGCATGGCTGAGTGCGTCTCTGGCAGGGCTTGTGGCCACTCGTAGGTCTGGCACAGGCCCACGCGCAAGGGCCGTGTGAGGTGCTCGCCCACGGGGCGCACCAACCAGTCATGGCGGGCGCTCAGGGCTGCGGCAAACAACGCCGCATCAGGCACATCACGGGCCAAGGTGCCCACGGTGTCAAGGGTGTCTGAGAGCGGTTTGGCGCCTGCACGGTTGATGCCACCAAAGCTTGGCTTGAACGCCACGATCCCGCAATAAGCGCCGGGGCGAATCAGGGAGCCCGCGGTTTGCGTGCCCAGCGCCAGCGGCACCATCCCATCGGCCACCGCAGCGGCTGACCCCGACGAAGACCCCCCGGGCGTGTGCGCGGTGTTGTGCGGATTGCGGGTTTGGTTGGGTTGGAAGGTGGCGAACTCGGTGGTCACGGTTTTACCCAACACCACCGCACCTGCTGCGCGCGCCAAGGCGACGCAACTGGCGTCATGGGCGGGTTGGTGTCCGGCATAAATGGGCGAACCGTAAGTGGTGGGCATGTCGGCCGTGGCCATCAAGTCTTTGACGCCAATGGGCAGGCCATGCAAGAGGCCTTGGTGCGCCCCCAGGTCAAGTGCACGCGCGCGCGCCAAAGCCGCGTCGCGTGCCAGATGGCTCCAGGCCTGCACTTGGGCCTCGCGTGCATCGATGCGGGCCAAGCAATCGCGCACCAAGTCTTCGGCGCGCAGGGTGCGTTGCGCCAGTTGCTTGGCAGCCTCACAAGCGCTCAATGGGTGGTGTGACATGGGGTGTGCCTCAAGCAGCTTCGCGGTAAAAGGGACCGGCACTCAAGGCGCGTGCATGCTGGTCTGCCACCGCTTGGCCAATGGCGGCGATGTGCTCTGGCGTGGTTCCGCAGCAGCCCCCCACGATGTTGACCAAGCCCTCGGCCGCAAATTCGTGCAGCAAGCGGCTGGTCACGTCCGGAGTTTCGTCAAAGCCTGTGTCGCTCATGGGGTTGGGCAAACCCGCGTTGGGGTAGCAGCTGATGAACGTGTCGCCCGCCACACGCGCCAACTCTTGGATGTAGGGGCGCATCAAGGTGGCACCCAGGGCGCAGTTGAGCCCCACCGCCAGCGGTTGAGCATGGCGCACGCTGTGCCAAAACGCGGTCACGGTTTGGCCACTCAAGATGCGACCCGAGGCATCGGTCACGGTGCCGCTGATGATCAAAGGCAAGCGCTCGCCGCTGGCAGCGAAGTACTCGTCGATGGCAAACAAAGCCGCTTTGGCGTTGAGGGTGTCAAAAATAGTTTCCACCATCAGCACATCAGCGCCTCCTTCTACCAAGGCTTGCACCTGCTCGTAATACGCAGCGCGCAGCTGTTCAAAGTCCACGTTGCGCGCGCCCGGGTCGTTCACATCGGGGCTGATGCTGGCGGTCTTGGGTGTCGGCCCCAAGGCGCCCACCACATAGCGGGGTTTGTCGGGGGTGCTGTATTTATCGCAGGCCGCGCGGGCAATTTGAGCCGAGCGCAAGTTCATCTCTCGTGCCAAATCGGCCATGTCGTAGTCCGCCTGGGCAATGGTGGTCGCGCCAAAGGTGTTGGTCTCAATGAGGTCTGCGCCGGCCGCGAGATAGCCCTCATGGATGTCTCGAATCACATCGGGTCGGGTCAAACTGAGCAACTCATTGTTGCCTTTGACGTCTTTGTGGAAGTCTTTGAACCGTGCAAACTGTGCATCGGGACCGCTGTAACCCTCCCCCCGGTATTGGGCCTCGCTCAGCTTGAAGCGCTGAATCATGGTGCCCATGGCGCCGTCCAAGATGGCGATGCGCTGGGACAGCAGGGCGGGCAAAGTTTGGGCACGGGTATAGGACTGGGTCATGCACAGATTGTAAGAAGAGGGACAATCACGCACCATGCGAAACCTGCTTCCCTCCGACACCTGGGCCCTGATACAAGCCGATCCTGATGCTCTGATGGTCGACATCCGCATGGAGATCGAGTTCATGTATGTGGGTCACCCACCCGGGGCGGTCCATGTCTCTTGGTACGAATATCCCGAGTTCACGCCCGATGCGCCCGCTTTTTGTGCGGCCGTGTTGAACGAAGCGGGTCGCAAAGATCGCACGGTGGTGGTGCTGTGCCGCAGTGGCCAGCGCTCGGCCGAAGCGGCCCGCGCCTTGGAAGCTGCAGGCTTTAGCGATGTGGTGAATGTGCTGCACGGATTTGAAGGCGACTTGAACGCCAACTTCCAGCGCTCTAGTCTCAATGGCTGGCGTTTTGATGGGCTGCCGTGGGAACAGATGTAAGTACGCACGACATCTTGCGTGAGGTTTTTGGTTACAACGCATTTCGCGGCCCGCAAGAAGCCATCGTCAAACACGTGTGCGCCGGCGGGGATGCGCTGGTGCTCATGCCCACGGGCGGGGGCAAATCGCTGTGCTATCAAATTCCGGCTATCGCGCGCCAACGCATGGGTCACGGCATCGCCATCGTGGTCTCGCCCCTCATCGCCCTCATGCACGACCAAGTGGGTGCGCTACACGAGGCCGGTGTTGAGGCGGCTTTTCTCAACTCCAGCCTCAACGGCGAAGAGGCCTATGCGGTGGAGCAACGCCTGCGCCGAGGCGACATCACCTTGCTGTACGCCGCGCCAGAGCGCGTCACCACCCCGCGCTTTTTGGCGCAACTCGACGCGCTGCACGCCCAAGGGCAACTTAGCCTCTTTGCCATTGATGAGGCGCACTGCGTGAGCCAGTGGGGCCACGACTTTCGCCCCGAGTACCGCGCCCTCACCGTATTGCACGAACGTTACGCAGGCGTGCCTCGCCTGGCACTCACCGCCACCGCAGACGCGCTCACACGGGCCGACATCGTGGAGCGTTTGCAGCTGGAAGATGCCCAGCAGTTTGTCAGCAGCTTTGACCGCCCCAACATCCGCTACACCATCGTCGAGAAAAAAGACGCGTCTTTGCAACTGCTGCGCTTCATCCAGCGCGAACACACCGGGGCCTACGGCCAAGACAGTGGCATCGTCTACTGCCAGTCACGCCGCCGCGTGGAAGAGGTGGCCAAACTCCTGTGCGACGCCGGCATTGCCGCGCTGCCCTACCACGCGGGCTTGGACGGGGCCGTACGCCAGCACCACCAAAACCGTTTCTTGCGTGAAGAAGGCCTGGTGATGGTGGCCACCATCGCGTTTGGCATGGGGATCGACAAACCCGATGTGCGCTTTGTGGCGCACCTAGACATGCCCAAGAACATTGAGGGCTACTACCAAGAAACGGGGCGCGCCGGGCGTGATGGTCAGGCCGCTCATGCCTGGATGGCCTATGGCTTGAACGATGTCGTGAACCAGCGTCGCATGATCGATGAGAGCCCCGCTGCAGAGGACTTCAAGCAAGCCATGCGCGGCAAACTCGACGCGCTGCTCGCTTTGGCCGAAGCCACCGACTGTCGACGGGTACGGCTGCTGCGCTATTTTGGGGAAAACTACCACCCACAAAGTCAAGATTGCGGGGAGACGCCCCTGACGAGCATGGGGGCACCTGTTTATGTCTGCGGCAATTGCGACAACTGCCTGCAGCCCCCAGAAATTTGGGACGGCACCCAAGCCGCACGCATGCTGCTGTCCACCATCTACCGCGTGCACCAGCAAAGCGGTATGTCATTTGGCGCAGGCCACTTGATGGACATCTTGCGCGGCAAGTCGACCGAAAAAGTCCAGCAATATGGCCACCAAACCTTGAGCACCTTTGGCATTGGCGCGCATTTCACCGAGGTTCAATTGCGTGGCGTGTTGCGCCAACTCATTGCCATCGGCGCGTTGGGGGTGGATGCGCAAGCCTTCAGCACGCTGTACTTGACCGAGGCCTCGCGCGCGGTCCTCAAAGGCGATGTGACGGTGCGCTTGCGCGCTTCGGTGTCCACCCCGGCAGAGCGCAAAGCCAAACGCGGCTCCAGTGCGCCAGCCAAGCCCGCGCCAGTCGCGCTCGATGCGCAGGGCCAACAGCGCTACGCCGCCCTCAAAGCTTGGCGCGGCGAAGTGGCCAAGGCACACAACCTGCCGGCTTACGTGATTTTTCATGACGCCACCCTGGGCGCCATCGCGCAAGCCGGACCCGACAGCTTGGAGGCTTTACAAGGCATTGCAGGCATCGGCGCCAAGAAACTCGAAGCTTATGGCCAAGAGGTGTTGCGGGTGGTCAACCATGCGTGAAATCAGCCCCCGCCTGAGCTGATTTAGAATTTATCCATTCAACGATAGAGGAAATCCTTATGTCCCACGACCACAACACCCACCATGACGGCGAGCAAGACGTTGTGGAGTCCATCGTTCCCCTCATGCCTATCGTGCTGCCTGTGGGTGGTGCCATCTTGATTTTCTTGTTGGCTTTCATCGCCGTCTTCATGTCTTGATGCCCTGCATCTGTCGCCAAGGCGGCAGCAAATGTCAAAAAAGCGCCTTTTTAGGCGCTTTTTTGCATTCTTTTGGGTTCATTCCCCCCTTTTTTGTCACCGATGCAAGCTGAGATGAAGGCTTCCATTCTTAGAATGTGCGACCTTTTGTCATCAAGATGAAATTGTCTGAGGTCAGGGCTTCGTACACCGACACGCTGGGTCGGAGTCCTGACCTCAACAATTTTTGACTTAGGAGCTTTTATGAACGCACCCGCTTATGTGAAGAACCCCAAGCTGCTGGCTTGGGTGGCCGAGATGGCCGCTTTGTGCAAACCCGCCAAGATCCATTGGTGTGATGGCAGCGAAGAGGAATACAACGCCTTGTGCCAACAACTGGTGGATGCTGGCACTTTCAAAAAGCTCAACCCCGTCAAGCGCCCCAACTCGTTTTTGGCCTGCTCCGACCCCACCGATGTGGCCCGCGTCGAAGACCGCACCTACATTTGCTCTGAGAAAAAAGAGAACGCCGGCCCCACCAACAACTGGGTCGCGCCCGCCGAGATGCGTGCCACCTTGCAGCCGCTGTTTGATGGCTGCATGCAAGGCCGCACGATGTACGTGATTCCTTTCAGCATGGGTCCACTGGGCTCACACATTGCGCATGTGGGCATTGAACTGTCTGACAGCCCCTATGTGGCAGTGAGCCAAAAAATCATGACCCGCATGGGCAAAGCCGTGTACGACGTGATCGGCACCGACGGCCCATTTGTGCCTTGCGTGCACACCGTGGGCGCTCCGCTGGCCGCGGGTCAGGCTGATGTGAAGTGGCCTTGCAACAAGACCAAATACATCGTGCATTACCCAGAAACACGCGAAATCTGGTCTTACGGTTCGGGCTACGGTGGCAACGCGCTGCTGGGCAAGAAATGCTTTGCGCTGCGCATCGCCTCCAACATGGGTCGCGACCAAGGTTGGTTGGCCGAGCACATGCTGATTCTGGGTGTGACCAACCCCCAAGGCAAGAAATACCATGTGGCAGCGGCTTTCCCCAGCGCCTGTGGCAAAACCAACTTTTCTATGCTGGTGCCCCCCGCAGGCTTTGACGGCTGGAAAGTCACCACCATCGGCGACGACATTGCCTGGATCAAACCGCACGACGACGGCAAGCTCTACGCCATCAACCCAGAAGCCGGCTACTTTGGCGTCGCCCCTGGCACCAACTTTCACACCAACCCCAACTGCATGGCCAGCTTGGACAAGAATGTGATCTACACCAACGTCGCCCTGACCGACGACGGCGATGTGTGGTGGGAAGGCATGGAGAAAGACACCGGCAAGTTGCCCGATCACCTGATCGACTGGCAAGGCAAGGACTGGACGCCCCAAATCGCCAAAGAAACTGGCGCCAAAGCGGCCCACCCCAACGCACGCTTCACGGTAGGCGCCACCAACAACCCTGCACTTGACCCCGCTTGGGACGATCCTGCGGGCGTGGTGATCGACGCCTTCATCTTTGGTGGGCGCCGCTCCACCACAGTGCCCTTGGTCACGGAAGCACGCAACTGGACCGAAGGGGTCTACATGGCTGCGACCATGGGTTCAGAGACCACCGCCGCTGCTGCCGGTCAACAAGGCGTGGTGCGCCGCGACCCCTTTGCCATGCTGCCCTTCACGGGCTACAACATGAGCGACTACTTCCAACACTGGCTCGACATGGGTCACAAGCTGGCCCAATCCAAAGCCAAGCTGCCCTCCATCTACTGCGTCAACTGGTTCCGTAAAGGCGAAGACGGCAAGTTTGTGTGGCCAGGCTACGGCGAGAACATGCGCGTGCTCAAGTGGATGATCGACCGCATCGAAGGCAACGCCCAAGGCGCAGAGAACGTGTTTGGCATCAGCCCTAAGTACAACGAACTCAATTGGACTGGGTTGGACTTCACGGCCGACCAATTCAAGACCGTCACCCACGTCGACAAAGCCGCTTGGGTGGAGGAGTTGAAGTTGCACGAAGAGCTGTTCACCCAACTGGCCTATCACCTGCCTGCTGAGATGACTGCCACCAAAGCAGCCTTGGAACAGCGTTTAGCGGCCTGAACGCCCTTAGTCGCCCTTATTCACCCTAAGTCGCCTTGAGCGCCAAGTCCTCAAAGAGGCCACCGCACGCGGTGGCCTCTTTTTTTGGGCGCGTCTAAAGCTCAGTGCACCACCACCGGAACCTCCGTGGCGGGAGGCGTGTTGCGGCTGCGGGTGCAGCGCACCAAGCCGTCGATCATCACCATGCCAATGCCAGGAATGTCGCCCAGCTGCACACTCTCGAGCAGGGTTTTGCCCGCGGTGTGCTGGGCGCGGTCCATGAACACAAAGTCAGCGGCACGGCCCACTTCGATCAAGCCACAGTTCAGGTTGCGAATACGCGCCGTGTTGCCCGTGGCAAAACAAAATACCAACTCGGCCGGAATGTTCGCCAAGCTCGACAACAGTGCCACCATACGCAACATGCCCAGGGGCTGTACGCCTGAGCCAGCAGGCCCGTCGGTGCCCAAAATCACGCGGTGCGGACACTTCAACTCCAGCGCGGCTTTGGCGGCGGCAATGGCCACACGCTCGTTGCCGTTGTGGACAATTTCAATCGCTCGGCTTGACTTCTCACACAGCTCACACACATGGGCTTCTGGCAACGACGTGTGGCCGCCGTTGATGTGGCCAATCACATCGGCATCGGCCTCGAGCACCACGTCTTTGTCAATCAGGCCCGAGCCTGGGATCGACGGCCCGCCTGTGTGGATGGTGCTTTGGATGCCGTACTTGCGCGCCCAAGCCACCATCTCTTTGGCTTCGTAGCCTGCTTTCACCGAACCCAAGCCCACCTCACCGAGCAAGGTCACGCCCGCAGCGGCGAGTTCCTGAAAGTCATGTTCGGTCATGCCTTTTTCGATGATGGGTGCCCCCGCGATCACCTTCACGCCGCCGGGGCGGAAATTGTCAAACGCGCGTTGCGCCGTGATGGCCAAGGCTTTCAAGCCCACGATGTCTTTGGGACGGCCGGGCAAGTGCACTTCACCGGCAGAGATCATGGTGGTAACGCCGCCGTGCATGGTGGAGTCGATCCAACCGATTTGGTTTTGCCGTGGCGTCCAGTCACCAAACACCGGATGCACGTGGCTGTCGATCAAGCCCGGGGCCACGCAGGTGCGGCGCACATCGATGGTGGTTTTGGCCTCAGAAATGTCGCAGTCTTTTTCACGGCCCAGCGCAGTGATCACGCCGTCGTGGATGACGATGGTGTCGGCATCCAAAATGGGCTGGTCAATGTCGCCTGAGAGCAACAGTCCGATATTGCGCAAAACAACTTTGCCAGATTTTTCTTCAACAGCGGCAGTGGCCATGGGGTTCTCCAGTAAGTGCGAAAGGATGAAGGTCAGCGTTTCACGGTACGCAACACCGTGTCGGTCACAAAGTCTTGCCAGTGTTGTACCGCCTCGGGCGTTTGCAAATCTTCGCCCATGAAAGCCGACAAGGTGTAGCGGTTGGACATGAAGAAGTAACCGGTGGAGACAATCAGCAGATACACATCGCGCGCCACCAAGTCTTGGCGAAACAGTTTTTTTCGCACCCCGGTCTCCAAGATACGTCGGATCACATCAATCGCCGGCGAGGAGTACTGCGCCGCCCGGTCAGACTTGGTGATGTGACGCCCCAGGTGCAAGTTCTCCGTGTTGAGAAGCGTCACAAACTCAGGGTTGCGGCGGTAGTAATTCAGCACAAAGGCGATCACGTCTTTCAGGGCCTGTACGGGCTCGTCGGTGTTGAGATCGAGTTGCGACTCGGCCTCGTTCATGCGGCGGTAAATGTCTTCGATCACCTCGATGAACAAACCCTCCTTGTTGCCGAAGTAGTAGTACAGCATGCGGTCCACCGACTTGGCAGCTTTGGAGATTTTTTCCACGCTGCCGCCATCGAAACCGTATTTGGCAAACACCCGCGTCGCCGCTTTCAAAATACTCTCGCGCGTGGCTTGAGCCGACAACTCACGCGCGCCCGTTTTGCGCTGTGGGGCCACACGCTTGGCCAAACGCACGCCCGTCACCGCGCGCTGAGGGGCTGCTGTGGCTGGGGTGCGGGCGCTGGCCATGGTCACTGCTCGGCGAAGGCGCGCTCGATCACAAAGTCACCCGGCTTGGTGGTGTTGCCTTCCTTGAAGCCGCGCTCTTCGAGCATGCGCTTCAGGTCTTTGAGCATCTGAGGGCTGCCACAAATCATCACGCGGTCGTGCGTGGGGTTCAAGGCGGGCAGGCCCAAGTCGCTGAACAACTGGCCGCTCTCGATGGCGTCGGTCAGACGGCCCTGGTGTTTGAACGGCTCACGCGTGACCGTTGGGTAATACAAGAACTTCTCACGCACCATCTCGCCCAAGAACTCGTGCTGGGGCAGCTCTTGCGTGAGGTAGTCGTGATAGGCCAGTTCTTTGACCTCGCGCACGCCGTGCACCAAGATCACATGGTCATAGCGCTCGTAGGTGTCAGGATCGCGGATGACGCTCAAAAACGGCGCCATGCCGGTGCCGGTGGACA
>CAIVLE010000233.1 GCA_903906635.1 uncultured Burkholderiales bacterium
CGAGGCCAGCGCTCCGGCGTGAAGTACTTCATGGTTGAATAGAACGCAGACAATGAGAGGCGTCTTCTCTCTCAGCTCCTGCTAGCAGCATTGAGCCACAACAACACATGATGAATTTATTATTTGCACTAAGAATCCTAAAGATCCGAGAATGAGTCAAATAAAAAAATTAAATCTATTATTCTCGGATCAGAAAACTTTTAATTTGCCGCTTGAAAGAACTCCATTCAGAGATGCTCGGCACGCTTATGTGGTTAGAAACAATCTCCCCATCCACATCACGCTTTTTAAAGCGGATAAATTCATAATTTTGAGCTATTATTTTTTCATCAAAGCAAATATATCCACACCCCGATGGCCATATCAAATTCCCCCACCTGTGGCCACCCCAAATTCCCCCAGGCAAGACACCTAGATTATGACGATTCTTGCGTCGCAATAATGCGAGCCGCAGCCTCTTTTAGTCTGTAACTTTTCCCCTCGAACTCCAGCATCGTGCAGCGGTGCATCAGTCGATCCAAAATGGTGGTGGCCATGGTCGCGTCCCCCAGATATTTCCCCCAGTCTTGCACCACCCTGTTGGAGGTGATCATGATCGAGCGGCGCAACTTGTAACGCTGATGAACAATCGCTTGCAGCACTTCAGCGCCCACATCTGCTATTCGCCGTGCCAAGAAGAGATCGTCCAGCACCAACAAGTCTGCTGCCAACCACCCCTTCATCAGCTTGGCTCGCTCTAGCGAAGTTGCCAGCGTGTATCGGGCGAACTCAGCGTCAGCTTCCGTATATCGCACGTCATATCCTTGCAAAATAGCCTGGTAGGCCACTGCCTTGGCAACATGACTTTTGCCAGTTCCAGGCTTGCCAACAATAAGCGCATTGGCGCCCTCGCCAACGAACTTCAACGTGTGCAATTCAAAGCAACTTGTGCGCGGCAGCTTGGGGTTGAACCTCCAGTCCATGTCTGCCAAGGCAGCCTTCTCGTCTAAGTCAGAGCGCTTGAAGCGACGATCCATCAAACGAGAGCGCCGCTGGTCCAACTCATCCTGCAGCATCACACCCAAGGTCTCTATAAACGGTTGATCGCAGGCCTGGGCCTGCATCATTCGCGTCGACAGCGTGTCGGCCATGCCTGAGAGCCGTAATTCGCGCAACGCACGATCAATTTCAGTCATGTTCATAGATGCCTCCCCTCCACGCGAAGCGTTGTTGTGACTTGGGCCGCACGTGTGAACAAATCACCGTATTCATCGCTATCTCGGATCAGCTCATGTTGCTGGACCAAGCGCGGCGTTGCTGTCGTTTGCGGCTCATCAGCTCTGCTCGCCAACTCCTCCAGCGCTTGCTCCATCATTCGCTCTGTCAGGGCTTTGACCTGCTTGTAGCTGTAGACCCCTTGATCCATAGCCTGCGCGCAGGCCGCATCAATACATCGGGCCGGGTAACGCTTGCTCAGGTTCACGATGCCCCACAGCTTTCGCTGCCCCACGCGCCCCTCAACAGCAAACAACATCTCGCACAAGCGACTCGCTTGCTCCCCTATCGCGCGAGCCTGCTTAAGGATGTAGCGCGTCTCGCGTGATGGGTTGAACACACGCTCCTCAAGCGGCAGCACCACTGTGCCTGGCCGCTCAGCCTTGGCATGCGTGCGCAAGAGCTCCAAGCTACTGAGGTCCCGAATTTCAATACGCTGCGTGAACACTCGCACCAACACTTTGGACCCAATCGGTGCCGGCCGAGCTGCATAACTGCTGTGATCAATGCGAACACAGGCGTCATCACAGACCGTGCGCTTGACTTCTTCGAAGTACTGCATACCCAGCAGTGGCAATGGCTGCAAGTGAGGACGCTCTTCCTCGAACATCGCTTGCACTTGGCGACGTTCGGTACCGTGAATCCGGGTAGCGGCCCACGTGCTCTCCCAGTGTTCCAAGAACACGTTTTGCTCTTCTATGGACTCAAACCTCCTGCCCTTGAGGGCTGTGGCCTGGGTATGACCAATGGCATTCTCGACAGTGCCTTTTCGGTTGGGGTCTCGCACCCGAGCAGGGTCCGCCACTACGCCGTAATGGCTCAATGTGGCGGCATATACCGGGTTCAATTGCGGCTCGTACTGGTCGGGCTTGATGACGCCTTCTTTGAGATTGTCGAGCACCACGTAACGAGTGGTGCCAGCGAAGTAACGCCATG
Organism: uncultured Burkholderiales bacterium; assembly: GCA_903906635.1. GTDB lineage: Bacteria > Pseudomonadota > Gammaproteobacteria > Burkholderiales > Burkholderiaceae_C > Limnohabitans. The sequence continues at coordinate 2,191 of CAIVLE010000233.1, forward strand.
CTTGTTCATGCAGTTGAGCCCATATCTGTTGGCTTGACTTCCAGACCACGCGGCGGAAGCTGCGTCGCGAATAACGCAGTGTCGCTACAAACAAGCGAGGTTTTCTGTACCGATCACTGCCTGGCACACGTGTGGGGGCGCCCTCACCATAGTCAACCTGCATCTCTTCACCCGGCATGAACGACAGACGATCAAACTGCTGGGGCTCAGTCTCCCGCAACTTGGCGCAGAAGCGCTTGACAGAGTTGTACTTGCCCACGAAGCCATGGCGATCAACAAGATCTTGGAAGATGGACATGGCGTTGCGCTTGAGCAGCAGCTGGGCTTGGATGAAGCTGCGGTAAGGCTCGCATAACGAGCTGGCCAGTGGCATGGCCTGGGGAGTGTAAGTCGGTGGCCGGGGTGGGGGAATTTGAACGCCAGAGTCGGTGGCCACCCTGGGGGAGTTTGATTGCTCGCTGAGCCAGCAGCGCTGGTAATTGCGAATGGTCTTGCGGTCAATACCCGTAATGCGGGCAATTTCGTGTTGGCTAGTGTTGCGCTCTAGCAGCGTAAACACAGTGGCTTTTTGATTGGGTTTCAAAACATTCACTCCATGGCCTTCCTTCGGGGAAGACCGGAATCAATGTCCCGCCTATAGGTGCCGGCGACGCCGGCGTTTACTCCCTATCCCCGATCAACTCAGGTGGGGGAGTTTGACGTGGCCATAAGTGGGGGAGTTTGGGTGGCCATCGGGGCGGTTAACGCGTTCAACCAACCACAAAGGTGTGTTGAGTGCGACTTCAAACGCTTGCATAGCCCAAACAACAGGTGCTGTCAGACCGCCCCTGCACACTTGCATTCTTTAGGACA
>CAIVLE010000234.1 GCA_903906635.1 uncultured Burkholderiales bacterium
AGACAAGAAGCTGAGGTTGTTCAGCACACTCTCTAACACTTGCAAAATCACCAGCACCGCCAAGGGAGACAAGTCCACCCCGCCCACTTGGGGCACCACCCGGCGCAAGGGCTGCAAGAGGGGTTCAACCAATTGGCCCACGGCATAGCCCACATCCGAGCCTGCATGCACCCAAGACAACACCGCATAGATCAGGACCAACCACACCAAGCTCGACAGCGAGAGCTTGAGCAGCTCCAAGCCCGAGAGGGCCAAGAGGTCGACCCAATAGGGAATGTGTCCGATCACCAAGCCCAGCAGCACAAACTTGGCCAGCACCACGGCATAGGCCGCCAGCAAGCTGGCGGTGTCCAGGCGGCCAATGGCTGGCACGCTGCGCCGCAATGGCAGCACCAGCCAGTTGGTGAGGGAGAACACAAAAGGTGCCAGCGGGTTGCCCGATCGCAACGACAGGGGAATGCGCATGAGGTGCATGTAGGTGCGCAGCAAACACGTGCCCGCCACCAAGCCCACAGCGACTTGCAGCAAGAGTGAGAAAATTTGGATCAGCATGCCAAGGAGTTTAGTGCCCTCAGGCAAAATTTCAGCAGACCTCTCTTGCGAAAGCCTCCCCAATGAAACAACTGCCACGCTTGATCTTTGCCAGCCGCTGGATTCAGTTGCCGCTGTATCTCGGGCTGATTGCCGCGCAAGCGGTCTTCGTTTTTCATTTCTGGGTGGAGTTGGTGCATTTGGTGGAGGCCTCGTTTGGCAGCCAAACAGCCATCACGTCCTTGGTCAACTCGATTGGTTACAAGTCTGACGTTGCCATCACCCATTTGAACGAGTCGATCATCATGCTGGTGGTCTTGGGGCTGATCGATGTGGTGATGATCTCCAACCTGTTGGTGATGGTCATCGTGGGTGGCTACGACACCTTTGTCTCGCGCATGTACCTCCAAGACCACCCCGATGAACCCGAGTGGCTGAGCCATGTCAACGCCTCGGTGCTCAAGGTCAAGTTGGGCACGGCCATCATTGGGATCTCGTCGGTGCATTTGCTCAAGACCTTCATCAATGCGGCGAACTACGACGAAAAAGTGCTGTTGTGGCAAACCGTGATCCACATCACCTTTTTGCTGAGTGCTTTGGCCATTGCTTATGTGGACCGCCTCACCCGTCACACCCCTGACAGCCATTGACTTAGAAAGTGCCAACGTGCCACTCCCTGTTTCCCAACCCCGCACCCTGGCGCACACCCGCCAAGTGAGTTACCAAGGTTTTCGCCGTGCCGATGGCCTGTGGGACATTGAAGGCCATTTGTGTGACACCAAACCGCACGCGTTTGACATTCCAGGTGAGCGCACATGGGCCCCCGAGGAGCCCCTGCACGACATGCACATCCGTGTCACGGTGGACGACCAATTGGTGGTGCACGCGCTGGCGGTGGCCATGGATGGCGTGCCGCACGGTGAGTGCCCCAGTGCGCAAGCACCCATGCAACGCATGGTCGGGTACAGCATGCGCTCGGGGTGGCGACGAGCCATTGACGAGCACTTGGGCAAAGCCAAGGGCTGCACGCATCTGCGGGAGTTGTTGTTCAACATGGCCACAGCCGCTTTTCAAACGGTCAGCGCAAGCTTCAAACAGACCCAAGCCGATGTGCCCCCTGCACACCTGGGCGGTTGTTTGTCTTGGGGCTTTGAGAGCCCCCTGGTTGAGCGTCAATACCCCATGTTTTTCAAATGGCAACCCAAAAAGCCCCCCACGAGCACTGCACCATGACGTTCAAGCCCCACACTCCCATTCACCGCAACGCTTTGGTTTTGTTCTCGGGCGGGCAAGACTCCACCACGTGTTTGGCCCATGCGCTGTCGCAGTACGAGCGTGTGGAGACCTTGGCGTTTGATTACGGTCAACGCCACCACGTGGAGCTGCAGGCCCGCTTGAATGTGTTGCAGCACCTCAAAGCCACCTTCGCCCAATGGGCCCACAAA
>CAIVLE010000235.1 GCA_903906635.1 uncultured Burkholderiales bacterium
ACCCAAATTCCCATTTTTAAAACCCAGGGCGGTGAAATTACCGTTGCCTGCACTACCCGAGCTGACCGTGAAAGCACTGGGTGAACTCAAGGTGACGGTCGAGATAAAGGACATGCTCGTATCAGCCGAGGACAATGGGGCTGTAGAACCCAGCAAATTGGACATGCCAAGCGCTGCACCATCAACTGCAGCGCCCTGGTAGCTCGCACCGATGGAGATGGTTCTGCCGTCATTGGCAACCAAAGAAACACCACTTCCGTTGCTTGACGCAGTCACACCCGTACTCCCCGTCTTTGCGTTCAAAAGCGTCGCCACATCGCTCGCGCTCGACGTGTTGGATAAATTGGCTGCAAGGGTCACCCCATTGAGATAGATTGAGTCAACATTACCAGCTTGATAACCTGTCCCGACCAAGAGATTGGGATTGGCCACAGCAGTGACATTTGTTTTACTGGAAATGGCGTTGATGGCGGCAGCCATGGAAATGGCACTTGATGCTTTTGTGGCTGATGTGGTCGTGACTTGTGTTGAAGTGTCAGCGCTCGTCAAAGGCGCATTCACATTAAAACCATTGATGATGAGATCGTTGCCAGTCAACGTCAAGGGCGCCGCCACTGAGCCAGATCGTTTGGCAGTGGTGAACATCGCCGCACTTGATGAGTAGGTCCCTGAATTCAGACCAACATTGGACATATTCCCAGCGGCTTGGCTACTCAAAACAATGGGGTTTGCGTTGGTGCTTCTGAGCGTCAAACTTGCTGAATATGTCCCTTCTGCAGCCAAGCCTGTGTTGGCCGGACTCAGGTTTGAATCATAAGAAATGGTGATATTTCTGCCGTCAGTGGACTGCAAATAAATGCCATGGGTGGAGTCACCAGAATCAATGGCACTCACACCTGTTTGACCTTGACTTGAGTTGATGGCATTCACAAAGGAAGTGCGGTTGAGCGACAACGTACTGAAAACCGTTTGTGAAAATGCAATGGCCACACCGTTAATGGTCACGGTCCCTGCAACGGGGCCAGCGACAGTAACGGCACTGCCCGAGACCAAATTGGGGCCTACAGATGCGGAAACACCACTCATGGAACTGATGGAGTTAATGGCCGTGGCTTTGGCAATGGCGGAACCCGCATTCGAGGCAAACGACAAGGTGTCACTGGAAGCTTGTGAACTGGGTACCGAATAGCCGTTGATCACCAAGTCACCCGAGACCAAGGGGTTGACCGATGAGCCCGATGAGCTCAATCCAATCGGTGCAATCACCCCCAAATGGGTTGACAACGCGTTGGGAAACGATTCGGAAAAAGAGTTTCCGGGATTGATGCCAACTTGAAAGTTGGCCGTCCCCAATGAGCCATTGAGCAAATTGTTGCTGTTGAAATTGGAGGCGTTCGCAATCGAATCAATCTGTGTTCGATATTGCGTGTAGAGGGTTTGATTGTTCATTCGCCCCATTGACGATGTTGTTGCCGAAGCAGAAGACAGCGCTAAATTCTTCATGCCCATCAAAATGTTATTGATATTTTGAAGGTCGCTTCCCAATTGGTTATTCATGCCAACGACCTGATGAACATTGTTCAAGGCTGTTGCATAGCTCATGATTTGAGCATTCATACTGTTATAGATGGCAACTCCAGCAGCATCATCACCAGCGCTGTTG
>CAIVLE010000236.1 GCA_903906635.1 uncultured Burkholderiales bacterium
ATCATCAGCGAGTTCAAAAAGGAATCCGGTGTCGACCTGGCCAAAGACGTGCTGGCGTTGCAACGCCTCAAAGAAGCCGCTGAAAAAGCCAAGATCGAGTTGTCTAGCTCGGCCTCGACTGACATCAACCTGCCCTACATCACCGCCGATGCCTCAGGCCCCAAGCACCTGAACATCAAGCTCAACCGCGCCAAGCTCGAACAGCTGGTCGACGAGTTGATCGAGCGCACCATCGCCCCTTGCCGTATGGCCATCAAAGACGCGGGCGTGTCGGTGAGCGACATTGACGACGTGATCTTGGTCGGCGGCATGAGCCGCATGCCCAAAGTGCAAGACAAGGTCAAAGAGTTCTTTGGCAAAGAGCCTCGCCGTGACGTCAACCCTGACGAAGCCGTGGCCGTGGGCGCTGCCATTCAAGGTCAGGTGCTCTCGGGTGACCGCACCGACGTGTTGTTGTTGGACGTGACACCTTTGTCTTTGGGCATTGAAACCCTGGGCGGTGTGATGACCAAAATGATCACCAAAAACACCACCATCCCCACCAAGTTTGCACAAACTTTCTCGACCGCCGAGGACAACCAGCCTGCCGTGACCATCAAGGTCTACCAAGGTGAGCGCGAGATGGCCAGTGGCAACAAGTCGTTGGGTGAGTTCAACCTCGAAGGCATTGCCCCTGCAGCACGCGGCACCCCCCAAATCGAGGTGTCTTTTGACATTGACGCCAACGGCATCTTGCACGTCGGCGCCAAAGACAAAGCCACGGGCAAAGAGAACAAGATCACCATCAAGGCCAACTCCGGATTGTCCGAAGCCGAAATCCAACAAATGGTCAAAGACGCCGAGTTGAACGCTGCCGAAGACAAGAAGAAACTTGAAATCGTGCAGTCACGCAACCAAGCCGATGCCGCGGTGCACAGCGTCAAAAAGAGCTTGACCGAGCACGGCGACAAGCTCGAAGCTGGCGAAAAAGAAAAGATCGAAGCTGCCGTCAAAGAAGTAGAAGAAGCTTTGAAAGGCGAAGACAAGGCCGAGATCGACGCCAAGACCGAAGCGCTCATGAGCGCAGCCCAAAAGCTGGGTGAAAAAGTCTACGCCGACATGCAAGCCGACCAAGCCGCTGCCGGGGGTGCCACAGGCGCGCCCGAGCAAGCCAAACCAGCCGACGACAACGTGGTCGACGCTGAAGTGAAAGAAGTGAAAAAGGGCTAAGCCCTCGCTTTTTCTTTGAGACGAATTTCGCCGCGTTTCACCTGCCCAGGTGGACACGCGGCGAAGTCGTTAGATACAGCCCCTCACCCCACAGCGCTGCACCATGTCCAAACGCGATTTTTATGAAGTTCTCGGCGTCCCCAAAAACGCCAGCGAAGAAGAGATCAAAAAGGCTTATCGCAAACTGGCGATGAAGTACCACCCTGACCGCAACCAGGGAGACAAAGCCAAAGAAGCCGAAGCCAAATTCAAAGAGGCCAAAGAGGCCTACGAGATGATGTCGGATCCCCAAAAGCGCGCTGCCTATGACCAATATGGCCATGCTGGGGTCGATCCCAACATGCGTGGCGGCCCAGGTGGCGCCGACTTTGGGGGTGGTTTTGGCGAAGCCTTTGGCGACATCTTTGGCGACATCTTTGGGCAAGCCCGCCGCGGCGCAGGAGGCCGCCAGGTCTACCGTGGCAACGACTTGAGCTATGCGCTGGAGATCACGCTGGAGGAGGCCGCCAACGGCAAAGACGCCCAACTCAAAATCCCCAGCTGGGACGAGTGCGACACCTGCCACGGCACGGGCGCCAAACCAGGCACCTCGCCCAAAACTTGTAGCACCTGCCACGGCAGCGGCCAGGTGCAAATGCGCCAAGGCTTCTTCAGCGTTCAGCAAACCTGCCCGCATTGCCGCGGCACCGGCAAGATCATTCCCGATCCCTGCAACAGCTGCCAGGGACAAGGCAAGATCAAACGCCAGAAAACCCTCGAAGTCAAAATTCCAGCCGGCATTGACGACGGCATGCGCATCCGCAGCACAGGCAACGGCGAGCCCGGCACCAATGGGGGTCCTGCAGGCGATTTGTTCATTGAAATTCGCATCAAAAAACACGATATTTTTGAGCGCGATGGCGATGACCTGCACTGCTCGGTGCCCATCAGCTTCACCACCGCAGCACTGGGCGGCGAAATCAGTGTGCCAACCTTGGCTGGCGAGGCTGCGATTGACATTCCGGAGGGCACCCAAAACGACAAGCAGTTCCGCTTGCGCGGCAAAGGCCTCAAGGGTTTGCGCTCCAGCTTCCCCGGTGACCTGTACTGCCACATCACGGTCGAGACCCCGGTCAAACTCACCGAGCACCAACGCAAGTTGCTCAAAGAACTCGACGAGTCGCTGAAAAAAGGCGGCAACAAGCACTCGCCCGCCGAGGGCGGCTGGGCTGACAAGCTCAAGCGCTTTTTCAATTGAAGACAGCGCCTTTGCGGCGCTCCCCCGCTCAGACGTGAGGTATCGCCACACATTCAGTGTGATACTTCACGCATGAGCGTCACCATCACTTTCTTGGGTGGAACCGGCACTGTGACCGGTTCAAAGTACTTGGTTGAGCACGCCGGCCAACGCCTGCTGGTCGATTGCGGTTTATTCCAGGGCTACAAACAACTGCGCTTGCGCAACTGGTCGCCCCTACCGGTAGTGCCTGCCGATGTGCAAGCGGTCATCCTCACCCACGCCCACTTGGACCACAGCGGCTATTTGCCCTTGCTGGCACGACAAGGCTTCAGGGGGCGTGTACATGCCACGCCAGCCACGTGTGATTTGTGTGCCATCTTGTTGCCCGACAGCGGCCACATCCAAGAAGAAGACGCGGCTTTTTTGAACCGCCACGCCCTGTCCAAACACAGCCCAGCACTGCCGCTTTACAGCAAACACGACGCCATGCTGAGCTTGGAGCTGCTGCATGCAGAGAACTTGGGGCACACCTTCTCGCCCATCCCGGGCTGGAAGGCCACGTTCTCAGGTGCCGGACACATTTTGGGTGCGGCCAGTGTGTTGCTTGAAGTGGCGGGGCGTCGCATTTTGTTCAGCGGTGATATAGGCCGCCCCGACGATTTGCTGATGAACCCGCCCGACGCACCGCCCGATGCGGACACGGTGTTGATCGAATCGACCTACGGCAACCGAGAACACCCGCACGACAACCTCTTGGCAGAGCTGGGCCCGGCGTTGCGTCAGGTCTGTGCTCGAGGCGGCGTGGCGGTGGTCCCGGTGTTTGCTGTGGGTCGTGCACAGGCTTTGTTGTACGCCATCGCCCTGCTCAAACAGCGCGGCGAGATTGACCCCCACTTGCCCATCTTTTTAGACAGCCCCATGGCGGTTCACACCACCGAGTTGATGCACCGCCACCCGCTGGCCCATCGACTCGATGCAGCTGCACTCAAGCTCATGAAGCATGCGGCCACCATGGTGGAGACCACCGAGCAATCCAAAGCCTTGGCCAAACGCCATGGCCCCATGGTGATCTTGTCTGCCAGCGGCATGGCCACCGGCGGGCGGGTATTGCATCACTTGGCTCGCTTCCTACCAGAGCCTCGCAACATGGTGCTTCTCACTGGCTACCAAGCCCCTGGCACGCGCGGCGCGACACTGGCCCATGGAGGCGCCACGCTGCGCATCCACGCCCAAGAGGTTGAGGTACAAGCCGAGGTGGTTCAACTTCAATCGTCCTCAGCCCATGCCGATGCCAGCCAATTGATGGACTGGCTGCGCCACATGAAAAAGCCCCCTGACCAGGTGTACGTGGTGCATGGGGAACCCGAGGCGGCTGATGCCTTGCGCCAGCAAATTGAGCGCGGCCTGGGTTGGCGTGCCTTGGTGCCCGAATTGGGCAGCACCTGGCCGAGCTGAGCCCGCACATCAACCCCGATGACCTCAAACGGCTGCCCATGCGACGCTTGTTTTTAGACACCCAGACAAGCAGCGCCACGTCCTCCACCCTCGTGGTCTTGCTCAGTGGCGTGTGGCTGGCGGTGTTTGGCAATCTCGCGCTGTGGCACAGCCTGATGCAGTTGCCAGAGCTCACGGGCTGGCGCAGCGGGGTCTTTGGTGGTGCACTGGCGCTCATCATTGCTGGTGTGATGACGGGCCTGCTGTCCCTCTTGGCTTGGCGATGGACCTTGAAACCCGTCATCAGTGCCATGTTGCTGTGCGCGGGCGTGGCCAGCCACTTCATGTGGCGCTATGCCATCGTGGTCGACACCCCCATGATGGTCAACATGATGCACACCGACAGCCGAGAAGCGCTGGAGCAACTCAGCCCACAGCTGGTTTTGAGCGTGGCAGGGGTCGCCGCTTGGCCTTTGTGGTGGCTGTGGCGCCAACCTTGGCAGCCATTGCCCTGGAAGCAACAAATTGGGCGCAACTTGACGCTGTGCGCGGCGGCTCTGGTTGTGACCTTCACGACGGCGTTTGCGGTGTTCCCAGACCTGGCCTCGGTGATGCGCAACCACCCAGAGCTTCGCTACAAAATCAACCCCCTCAACACCCTGTACGCGCTGCTAGATATGACGGTGATTCCTCCAGAGCAACGCAGCGCAACTGTGCGCCCCTTGGCACAAGATGCGCACCGAGCAGCACGCGCGGACAGCCCCGCCTCAAGGCCCCCCTTGTTGGTCTTGGTTCTAGGGGAAACAGCACGCAGCAATAACTTCTCGCTCAATGGCTATGCCAGAGCAACCAACCCTTTGCTGTCCCTTGAAAACGTGGTCAGTTTTCGCCACGTCACCTCCTGTGGCACCAGCACCGCAGAGTCCTTGCCTTGCATGCTGTCGCCGCTGGGCCGCGAGGCTTTCAACTCACGACAGCACGAGTCAGAGAACTTGTTGGATGTGCTGCAACGCTCGGGCTATGCCGTGCTCTGGATGGACAACCAATCGGGCTGCAAAGGGCTGTGTGATCGCATCCCACACGTCAACACCTCTGACTTGAAGTTGGCCGGCGAGTGCGAGGATGGCGAATGCCGCGACACCGTGATGTTGGCGCGCATTGATGCCGAGTTGCTCAAGTTGCCACCCGAACAACGCGCCCATGGCGTGGTGGTGGTGATGCATCAAATGGGCAGCCACGGACCGGCATATCACAAAAGAACGCCCAAGGCGTTCAAGCCATTTCAACCGGAGTGCCAAGAAAACGCGCTCTCCCCTTGCGATCGCCAGCAGCTCCTCAATGCCTACGACAACACCCTGGTGTTCACCGATTACTTTTTATCGCGGCTCATTGGGTGGCTCAAATCCCAAGAAAAACACAACGCGACCGCGATGCTTTATGTGTCAGACCATGGCGAGTCCTTGGGAGAAAACAACCTCTACCTCCACGGCCTGCCATTTCGCATGGCACCCGAGGTGCAAAAGCAAGTGGCCATGATCAGCTGGTTGTCTGCAAGCTTTGAGCGCTGGAGCGGCGTGTCGAGCGAGTGCCTGAGACAGCAACGCGATCGCCCCCTCTCGCACGACAATTTATTTCACTCGGTCTTGGGCATCATGTCCGTTCAGACCCGGGAGTACCTGGCTGAGCGCGATGTGTTCCTCGCTTGCCAAGCGCGGTGAAGATCACAAGAAACGGTCGAGCAGCTTACGGGTGTGCCGGTCCAGCGAGGGCAAATCGCGGATCAAAAACTGCACGCCATGTGCGTCGGCCACGATCAACGTGGTGGGGCTCAAGCGACGGATGTCCTCCTCGCCTTTGAGCACCAACTCCGCCGCACCGCGGTTGGTTTGAACCCGCCAGATGCTGGGCGTGGAGAAGCTATTGACGCCATCTAAACGGACAATCTCCGGCATAAACTCTCGCCCCTGCAAGGCCTGCTCCACCAAGGTGCGTTCGTGCTCGGGTACTTGCGCCAAGTCATCGATCCAGACCAACTCCTTGCCCTCTGGGCTCAAGATGGAAATGCTGCGCTGGGGTTGTGCAATCGGAAAAGCCCGCACCACCACCACGCCCAGGTGTTGGCTGCCATCGTCCAGGCGCAACACGAGTTTGCCAAAGGGATCTAGGCTGAGTTGAAACGCGACACTCATAGCACCTCCTCATCACGTGAGCTGCCCAGCTTGACCTGTGCCGCTTCGGCGTTCTTGGCTTGGGCCTCGTACAAGCGCCAGTAGGCACCTTGACGGGCCATGAGGGTCTCGTGGTCGCCCTCCTCCACCATCACGCCTTGCTCCATCACCACCAAACGGTCGGCTTTGTTGAGGGTCGACAAGCGGTGTGCAATGGCAATGGTGGTGCGTCCTTGCACCAGGTTGTCCAAGGCCTTTTGAATTTCTTGTTCGGTCTCTGTGTCGACAGAAGCCGTGGCTTCATCCAAAATCAAGATGCGTGGGTTGATCAACAAAGCGCGCGCAATGGAGATGCGCTGACGCTCACCACCCGACAAGCCCTGGCCTCGCTCTCCTACCAAGGAGTCATAGCCTTGGGGCAAACGCAAGATGAATTCGTGCGCATGGGCGGCTCGGGCGGCGGCCACGATGTCTTCGCGTGTGGCGTCGGGCTTGCCGTACGCAATGTTGTCGGCGATGGTGCCAAAAAACAAGAATGGCTCTTGCAACACCAACCCGATGTGGCTGCGGTAATCGGACAAGGCGATGTTGCGGATATCAAGCCCATCGACCTTGATGGCGCCTTCGCTCAGGTCATAGAAACGACAAATCAGGTTCACCAAGGTACTTTTGCCAGAGCCACTTTGCCCAACCAAACCGATCATCTCGCCAGGACGGATGCTCAGGTTGAGGTTGCGAATCACCGCCCGGTTGCCGTAACGAAAGCCTGCGTCTTGGATGTCGATGCGTCCTTGCAGCGGCACGGGCAACTTTTGCGGTTGCGTGGCCTCGGGCACGCTGGAGACGTGGTCCAAAATTTCAAAAATACGCTTGGCACCTGCCGCGGCTTTTTGGGTGTGCGAGACGATGCGACTCATCGAGTCGAGCCGGGTGTAAAAGCGCCCGATGTAAGCCAAAAAGGCTGTCAGCACACCCACGGTGATTTGGTGCTGCGAGACCAACCAAATGCCAAAGCCCCAGACCACCAGCAGGCCAACTTCGGTCATGAGCGTGACCGTGGGCGAGAACAGCGACCAGACAAAATTGATCCGGTCATTCACCGCCAAATTGTGTTTGTTGGCTTCTCGAAAACGGTTGGCTTCGCGTTTTTCTTGTGCAAAGGCCTTGACCACGCGAATGCCCGGAATGGTATCGGCCAAGACGTTGGTCAACTCAGACCACACACGGTCGATTTTTTCAAACCCGGTGCGCAGCTTGTCGCGCACCGTGTGGATCAACCACACGATGAAGGGCAAGGGCAGCAAAGTGGCAGCCGCCAAGTGCACGTCAATGCTGATCAATATGGCGGCCGTCATGACAATCATCAACACATCGGTGGCAAAGTCGAGCAAATGCAGCGACAAGAACACACAAATGCGGTCGGTCTCGGCCCCTATGCGGTTCATCAGATCGCCGGTGCGGCGCCCGCCAAAATACTCCAGCGACAAACGCATCAGGTGTTCGTAAGCGGTGGTGCGCAAATCGGCACCGATGCGCTCAGACACCAAAGCCAAAATGTAGGTCTTGGCCCAGCCCAAGCACCAAGCCAACACCGCCGCACCCAACAAACCTCCCAGGTACAACGTGACCAAATCCGTGTCGATCGGCTGGCCGTTTTGAAACGGAATGAGCACCTGGTCCATCAAAGGCATGGTCATGTAGGGCGGCACCAAGGTGGCCGCTGTCGAGGCCAGGGTCAACAAGAACCCTGCCAACAAACGCCACTGGTAGGGACGGGCGAAACGCCACAAGCGAAACAACCCCCAAGTCGAGAGTGGGGCGTGCTCCTCGCGACGGCACACCGGGCACTCGTCGCCCGCGTTTTCGAGCATCAGCTTGCATTGTGGGCAACGTGCATCGATTTGAGTCTGCAAACTGCTGCCATGGGTGATCACCTCAACACGCGCAGCAAAGGTTTCTTGCAAGCGCATGGCGGTGACGTTGTGGGTCAAGGTAAAGCGCCAACTGGCCAAGCGTTGCGTGGCATTGATCAAGCTCAAAGTGCCCACACCCGCATGATCTGTGTGCGTGAGCACCAAGCCCTTTTCAATGGGCCAATACTGCCACTGCAAGCCTGTTTGCGCCTCAACATGCGCCGACAACACCCGCTGGTCTGTCACAATCAACAGCTGTTTTGTGAAATGTAATTGGCCATCTAAGTCAACCTCTAGCCACGCTAGAACGTTTTCATCAGGAGTCAGTTGCGCTGAAACTGGGTCTTTCCAGCCATCAGGCAAGACGACATGGGCGAAAGCCGATAGAAAAGAATTCATTCTGGATAGTTTCCGTACCGATTCGGTGAACATTCACCGTCGTACGGTAAAAATAGAATCAGGAGACAAGACTTTGTTGCACCCGAGCACGTTGGCGAATCATTGTATCGCTGCCTCTTTGACGAACTCTGCCAGTCCTGTCCTCCATACCCTGCGTTGAACACATGGCCTTCCAAGACATCCAAATTTTGCGCATGAACTATTTGCGCGGGCCCAACATCTGGACCTACCGCCCCATCATTGAAGCTCTGATCGATTTGGGCGAGATGGAGGACCACCCCTCCAACAAAATTGACGGCTTCAACGACCGACTCAACGCTTGGCTGCCGGGCCTGGTGGAACACCATTGCGGTGTCGGCCACCGCGGTGGCTTTTTGACCCGTTTGGTAGGTGGCACTTGGATGGGCCACATCATGGAGCACGTCTCGATCGAGTTGCAGCTGCTCGCTGGCGCGCGTGCAGAGTTTGGCAAAGCCCGTGAGATCAGCAAACGAGGCATCTACAAAGTGGTGTTTCGCACCGAGCACGAAGAGCTGGGCCGTCAAAGCTTTTTGGCTGCACGCGAAATCGTTATGGCCGCAGCCAACAACGTGCCCCATGACATCGCAGCCACCATCCAATGCCTCAAGCAAGTAGCCGACAAGCATTGCCTAGGCCCCAGCACCGCGTGTATCGTGGACGCTGCGGTAGAGCGCAAGACCCCCTTCATCCGGCTGACAGAGGGCAACTTGGTGCAGCTCGGTTACGGAGCTCGCCAACGCCGCATTTGGACGGCTGAGACGGATCGCACCAGTGCCATCGCTGAGAGCATTTCAAGCGACAAAGACTTGACCAAGCGTTTGTTGACGCAATGCGGTATCCCCGTGCCTGAAGGCCAGCAAGTTGAGAGTGCCGACGCTGCATGGGCTGCGGCCCAAGACATCGGCTTGCCCGTGGTGGTCAAACCACTGGACGGCAACCGGGGATGGGGAGTGTCTTTGGATGTCAACACCGAGGTCGGTGTGCGCGCAGCCTGGACCGCCGCCGAAAAAGAAGGCAGCAGTGTCTTGGTCGAGCGCTATGTGCGCGGCGACGAACACCGTGTCTTGGTGGTAGGCGACCGCGTGGTAGCGGCCACCCGAGGCGAAACAGCCTGTGTCATTGGCGACGGTGTCTCCACGGTCGAGCAACTCATTGAGTCTCAAGTCAACATCGATCCGCGCCGAGGCGAGTCCGAGGGATTCCCCCTGGACACCATCCGACTGAGCAGTCCGCGTGGCGAAATGTCTTTGCTTGAAATCCAACGCCAAGGCTTCGAGCCTGACAGCGTGCCCGAACCTGGCAAAAGCGTGGTGGTGCAGCGCAACGGCAACTTGAACATCGACGTGACCGACCAAGTCCACCCCGACGTCGCCGCCGTGGCCACTTTGGCCGCGCGCGTTATTGGGCTGGACATCGCGGGCATCGACATCGTCACCCAAGACATCACCCGCCCACTCGAGCAAACCGGCGGCGCCATCATTGAAGTCAATGCCGGCCCGGGCTTGCTCATGCACATCAAACCCGCAAGCGGCCAACCTCGCCCAGTGGGCAAGGCCATTGTGGAGCACTTGTTTGGCCCCAACGAGTCGGGCCGCATCCCAGTTGTGGGCATTGTGGGCACGCACCAAACCACACAACTCTCTCAGTTGGTGGCCTGGTTGCTCCACCTGTCTGGCCAACGCACAGGCTTGGCCTGCCAAGATGGCTTGTACATGGACCAACACCACGTTGGCACGCAAGATGGCCGTAGCTTTGATGTGGCCGAACGTTTGCTGATCAACCGTGCCTTGGATGCGGCGGTGTTTGAGACCTCGCCCCTGCACATCCTCAACGAAGGTTTGGCCTACGACCGCTGCCAAGTTGGGGTAGTGACCGACATGCCCGCCACAGATGATGTGCTGGTCCAATTGCACGACATCCAAACGCCAGATCAAATGCGCACGGTGGTCCGCACGCAGGTGGATTTGGTGTTGCCCACCGGTGCGGCCGTGCTCAATGCCGACGATGCGGCGGTGGCAGGCTTGGCTGAGCTCAGCGATGGCGAAGTCATTTTTTACAGCAAAGACCACGACAACCCCATCTTGCTTGCGCATCGCCAACAAGGTGGCCGGGCGATTTATTGCAAAGAAGGCCATGTGGCCTTGGCCCGTGGTGACCAAGAAACCTTGCTCTTTCACCTCGACCTTGAGTTGATCGCTCGATTGCTCAAAGACGGTTTGCATATTGCCACTTTGCTGGCCGCTGTGGCCACCGCTTGGTCGCTCGATATCGCGCCGCTGTTGATTCGTGCTGGACTCAAAAATTACGGGCAAAAGCCCCACCAAGTTGCCAAAGACGTTGCAAGGATGAATGGCTGATGGAAGTTTCTCGTATCCGCGCGCTGCGCGGCCCCAACCTGTGGACACGTCACACGGCAGTCGAAGCCATGGTGCGTTGCGACGACGATCAAACCGATCTGAGTCAGCATCCCGATTTTGAAAATCAACTACGCCACCTCTTCCCCGGTGTGGGCAGCTTGCGTCCCACCGACCGCAAGGTCAAGCTCAGCATGGCGCACGCCCTGGAAGCGGCGACCTTGCATTTGCAAATCGAAGCCGGTTGCCCGGTGACATTCAGCCGCACCACCGCCACCCCCGACCACGGGTTGTTCCAAGTCGTGGTGGAGTACACCCAGGAGGAAGTGGGCTGCTTGGCCATGAAGCTGGCCAGAGAGTTGTGCATGGCGGCATTGCACAACACCGCCTTCGATGTGGATGCGGCCATCGATCAGCTGCACGGCTTGGATGAAGACATTCGTCTTGGCCCCTCAACGGGGTCGATCGTGGACGCAGCGCTGGTGCGCGGCATCCCCTACCGCCGCCTGACCGAGGGCAGCCTGGTGCAGCTGGGTTGGGGCAGCAAGCAGCGTCGCTTCCAAGCCGCTGAAATTGACGCCACCAGCGCGATTGCAGAATCGATTGCACAAGACAAAGAATTGACCAAAAAACTCCTGCACGCCGCCGGTGTCCCGGTGCCTTTGGGCCGCCCGGTGAAAAATGCCGAGGACGCTTGGGCTGCGGCCCAAGAAATTGGCTTGCCTGTCGTGGTCAAACCGCGAGACGGCAATCAAGGCAAAGGCGTGGCGGTGAACATCACCACCCGCGAAGGTGTGATGGAGGCCTTCACCACAGCAGCCTCGTTCCGTGAAGAGGTCCTGGTTGAGCGCTTCTTGCCAGGCAGTGATTACCGCTTGCTGGTGGTGGGCAACAAATTGGTAGCGGCAGCACGCCGTGAACCCCCACTGGTGGTGGGCAATGGCAAAAACACCGTGCGCGAATTGGTCGACATCGTCAATGCAGACCCCCGCCGTGGTGAAGGCCACGCGACCTCATTGACCAAAATTCGCTTTGACGACATCGCTTTGGCTCGCATGAAAGAACAAGGCTTTGACGCCGACTCGGTGCCGGCCAAAGGCGCGCGCGTGATCTTGCGCAACAACGCCAACTTGTCCACCGGCGGCACCGCCACCGATGTGACCGACGATGTGCACCCTGAAGTTGCCCTGCGTGCGGTCGCCGCCGCCCAAATGGTGGGCTTGGATATTTGTGGTGTCGACGTGGTGTGCGAGTCGGTGTTGCGCCCCCTGGAGGAACAAAGCGGAGGCGTGGTCGAAGTCAACGCAGCGCCCGGCCTGCGCATGCACCTGAACCCCTCGTTTGGCAAAGGCCGCGATGTGGGTGAAGCCGTGATCTCAACCATGTTTCCGGATGGGGATGATGGTCGTATCCCCGTGATTGCCGTCACCGGCACCAACGGCAAAACCACCACCGTACGCCTGACCTCGCACCTGCTGCGCGCTCATGGGTTGCGGGTGGGCATGACCAACACCGATGGCGTGTACGTGAATGGCCGCCAAACCGACAGCGGTGACTGCAGCGGACCGCGCAGCGCACGCAACGTGTTGATGCACCCCGACGTGGACGCGGCTGTGCTAGAAACCGCGCGTGGTGGCATGCTGCGCGAAGGTTTGGCCTTTGACCGCTGCCAAGTGGCCGTGGTGACCAACATTGGCATGGGTGACCATTTAGGCTTGAACTACATCTCCACTGTGGAAGACTTGGCGGTGCTAAAACGCGTCATCGTGCAAAACGTGTCGCCCTCGGGTGTGGCCGTGCTCAACGCCACCGACCCCATTGTCGCGGCCATGGCCGGCAACTGCCCGGGCCAAGTGACCTTCTTTGGCTTGGACTCGCACCACCCCATCATTGCCACCCACCGCGCGCAAGGCAAGCGCGTGCTATTTGTCGAAGACGACCAAATTGTTTGCATGCAAGGCAACCACTCGGTGCGCATTCCGCTGTCAGAAATACCCCTGACTCGCAGCGGCGCGATTGGTTTTCAAATTGAAAACGCCATGGCGTCCATCGCTGCGGCGTGGGCCGTGGGGGTGCCATGGCAAACCATCTGTACCGGCTTGGCCACCTTTGTCAGCGACAGCCATGCCGTGCCTGGGCGCTTCAACGTGTTCGAGTACAAAGGCGCCACTGTGATTGCTGACTACGGCCACAACCCCGACGCCATCAAAGCGCTGGTGCAGGCCGTGACCAACCTGCCCGCGCAGCGTCGCAGCGTGGTGATCAGCGGCGCGGGAGACCGCCGCGACGAAGACATCCGCGAGCAAACCCGCATCATTGGCGAGGTGTTTGACGACGTGGTCCTGTACCAAGACGCGTGTCAGCGTGGTCGAATCGATGGCGAGGTGTTGGGCTTGTTGCGTCAAGGCTTGGAAGGCGCCAAGCGCACCACCCACATTGACGAAATTCATGGCGAGTTCTTGGCAATTGACCGGGCCATGGAACGCTTGAACAAAGGCGATTTGTGCTTGATCTTGATTGACCAAGTAGAAGAGGCGCTGGCGCACATCACGCAACGTGTGAACGCGGCTTTGGTATGATTTTCTCTCACTAGCCAAGCCGGTTGTGGTGGGACTCCCACCACAGCTCACTGATTTAGTGTGCAGTGGCGCCGCTGGCAAGTGACTTCACAGGGTCCCTCGCCTTGCGCTTGTCATGTCGCCACATGAGGCCTGCAGCCACTCGCGCTTGGCAGGCATTTTTTCCGACGAAGTAGAACCTCTTTCAGCGCGACCACTCCACAGGTCAGCCTCCCGCCCCCTCCCCCTCCCCCTTCCCATCCCCCCGCTGCCGCGGCCAAGGCGGGACTTGAATGGGAACGGGTGGCGCGGGCTGGGCAAGCGCTCTAAAACCCAGGCGCACGACCACACCGCAAGCGTTTAAAAAAGCGCCTTGTACTGATCGCGCAGCAAATTCTTTTGCACCTTGCCCATGGTGTTGCGCGGCAGGGCATCGACGATGAAACACTTCTTGGGGATTTTGAAATTCGCCAACTTTGACTTCAAGCCCGCAATCACCGCATCGCCAGACACCTTCGCGCCGGGTTTGACAATCACGACCGCTACACCCACTTCGCCAAAGTCGGGGTGTGGCACACCCACCAACGCGCTCTCAGCCACGCCAGGCATCTCGTTGATGTAGCCTTCAATCTCAGCCGGATACACGTTGTAGCCCCCGCTGATGATCAGGTCTTTGCTGCGCCCCACGATCACCACGTAGCCACGCTCGTCCACCTTGCCCACGTCACCGGTCTTGAAGTAAGCGTCGGAGGTGAATTCTTCTTTGGTCTTTTCAGGCATGCGCCAGTAGCCCGCAAACACGTTCGGGCCTTTGACCTGAATGCCACCAATCTCGCCCACAGGCAAGTTGTGGCCTTGGTCATCTTGCACCCTCAAACTCACGCCCGGCAGGGGAAAGCCCACCGTGCCACCACGGCGTTCGGTTTGTCCGGGGTAGCGCGCATCGGCTTGGTAGGGGTTGGAGGTGAGCATGGCGGTCTCGCTCATGCCGTAACGTTCCAAAATCGTGTGCCCTGTACGTTGTTGCCACTCATGGAAAGTCTCAATCAACAAAGGGGCAGAACCGGCAATGAACAAGCGCATGTGAGCGGCTTGGGCCTGGGTGAGTGTGGGCTCGGCCAGCATGCGCACATACAGCGTGGGCACGCCCATGAACACCGTGGCTTCGGGCATCTTGGCAATCACCAACTTGGGATCGAACTTGGACATCCAAATCATCTTGCTGCCATTGAGCAGCGCTCCGTGGATGGCCACAAACAAGCCGTGCACGTGAAAGATGGGCAATGCGTGGATCAACACATCGCCTTTTCTCCAACCCCAATAGGTCTTGAGGGTTTGGGCGTTGCTCAACAAATTGCGGTGCGACAGCATGGCCCCTTTGCTGCGCCCGGTGGTGCCACTGGTGTACAAAATCGCGGCCAGGTCATCGGCCTTGCTTTGCACCACGGTGTGTTGGTCGGAGCAATGAGCGGCGCGCTCCAGCAAGGTGCCTGTGCGGTCATCGTTCAAGGTGAAGACATGGGCGGTACCGTCTTTGAATGCAATTTTGCTGACCCAGCCAAAGTTAGCCCCACTGCACACCACCACCGAAGGTTGTGCATTGCCCACGAAATATTCGATCTCGGCGCTTTGGTAAGCGGTGTTCAGTGGCAAGAACACCAGGCCAGCCCGCAAGGTCGCCAGGTACAGCATCATGGCCTCGACCGACTTTTCGACCTGCACCGCCACGCGGGCGCCGCGAGGCAATTTCAGGGAAGTCAACAAGTTGGCGATCATGGCGCTGGCACGGTCCAGGTCGCGCCAGCTGTAACACAGCCCTTCTTCAGTTTCAACGGCGGTGGCGTTCAGGTCAGAGGGAAATGCGGCGCGCAAGGCTGCGAACAGGTTGTGGTTCATCACGTGTTCCGAAAAGTCAGAGATAAAAAGAGTTAGAGGGTTAATCGAGCTTGGCCCCGGAAGCTTTCACCACCGAAGCCCAGCGTTTGATTTCGTTGCTCACAAAGGCACCAAATTGTGGGCCTGTGATGTTGGGGAATTCCGCGCCATTTTGAGCCCATGCCAATTTGATCTCATCAGCGAATGAGGCCTTGCGCACTTCGTCGATGGCGTGCGCTTGGATGTCAGAGGGTGTTCCTTTAGGCGCCCACAAGCCGTACCAGGTCGTCACGGTGTAGTCGGGCAGGCCCAGCTCAGCCGCGCAGGGCACATCGGGGAAGGCGGCGTTGCGCTTGCTGCCCGAGACCATGAGGGCTTTCACGCGCCCGCCTTTGATGTGCTGGGCAGAGGAACCCAACCCATCAAACATCATGTCCACATTGCCTGCAATCAAGTCTTGCAAGGCAGGACCCGCACCGCGGTAGGGAATGTGGGTGATGAAGGTTTTGGTTTGAAGTTTGAACAGTTCACCCGCCAAATGATGGGACGTTCCGCCACCGGCCGAGCCAAAGTTCAAGCGCCCCGGGTTGCTGCGCAACTGAGCCATGAAAGCCTTGAAGTCGCCCGGCACTCTTTTAGGGTTGACCACCAGAACCTGAGGCACCACGGCCATCAAGGCCAAAGGAGCGAAGTCACGCTCCAGGTCGTAATCGAGCTTGGGGTACATCGACGGCGCGATCGAATGGTGGACCGCCCCCATGAACAAGGTGTAGCCATCGGGTGCCGCTTTGGCCGCCAAGCCAGCACCCAAATTGCCTCCTGCCCCCCCTCGGTTGTCGATCACCAAGGTCTTACCCGTTTGCTTGGCGAACTGTGCCGAAAATGGTCTGGCAAACGCATCGGTGCCCCCGCCAGCCGGGAACGGCACCACCATGGTCACAGGTTTGCTGGGCCAAATGGGATCGGCTTGAACGCCCAAGCACCATCCTGCGCCCCCCGCAGCCCCCCAGCGCAACACATCACGCCGCGACGTTGAGTGACTCAGGCCGCATGTTTGAGGTTTTTCCATGTTCATGTCTCCGTCTGTGTTTGTCGTTGTTGTCATGAAAAATAGCAAGCTTCAATCTCACCCGATGCAGGCGCCTGGCCCTTGGCCAATTGCTGGCGGTGTTTGTCGATGCGCTTGAGATCGTATAGGTAATTGACCATCAGACCATGAGATTGTTTGAGTCCCTTGGGTGAGGGGTCGGCAAACCAGTTCAAGCGTTCAATGCGCGCCCCATTGCCCAGGTGAAAGCGTGCCACAGGGTCAAGCACCTGAGCACTTTGCTTGGCTTGCCCAAGGTAGTGGGCGGCGCAACGGGTGATGAACAATCGCAGTGGTGACTTCAGCGACAAAGCCCCCAACACCACAGGTTGCTCGATGGCGGTCAGCACGTGGGTGAAGCTGGGGGGCTCAAAACTGAGCTCTCGCCCCAACGCAGACAGTTCTTTCTCGTTGAGTTGTGCCAGCAGGCCCTCGACGTTCTTAGACAGCCATGCACGAAAACCGGGAATGGGTGACAAGGTGGCAAAGGTCTTGAGCTTGGGGAATTCACCGCGAAGAGTTTCAACCACCCGCTTGATCAAAGAGTCGCCAAAGCTCACGCCTCGCAAGCCGCTTTGGGTGTTGCTGATCGAGTAAAAAATAGCCACCGTTGATTTTTGCAAATCCTCAGGCGCAGCGCTCTCATCCAGCAAAGGCATGATGTTGTCGGCCATCTCATGCAGCAAAGCAACCTCGACAAAAATCAAGGGTTCGTTGGGCAAACTGGGGTGGAAAAAACCATAGCAGCGTCGGTCGCTGTCGAGGCGGTTTTTCAAGTCCGCCCAGCTGCGGATATCGTGCACGGCTTCGTACTTGATGAGCTTTTCAATCAAGGATGCCGGGGAATCCCAGCTGATGGTGCGCAACTCAAGAAACGCCACATCAAACCACGTGGAGAAAAGGTTTTCCAATTCGGCGTCAAGGGCCAACAAACGTTTGTTGCTCTTCAAATGGGGCAGCAACTCGGCACGCAGATCTACCAAAAAACGCATGCCGCCTGGGTAAGCCGCAAAGCGCTGCAACAAGCGCGTGCGAGGCGAGACCAAGGCCTTGCGCAAGCGAATTTCAGCGCTGCCTTCGTCTGCCGTGCCCAAGGCCGCGTCGTAGTCGTCTCGCGCCGCGCGAACCTTGAGCGCATCAGGACCAAACTGCTCGCTGATCAACAACCACAAATCATGGCGCTCATTTTCTGCCGCGCCCACATACCATTGAGCCAGGGCTTTGGCGCGTCGCCCGCCTTCGACCTCACTGACTTGGGGGTCAACGACGCCTTGCAACAAGCTCAAGGTACGGCGCAGCGAGCGCGGAGAGAGCGCCTCTTTGTTCTGACGCAAGGTGGCGTCCAAGCGCTCACGGGTAGAGCGGTCTTGGGTATCAGACGTCTCGCTCACGCTCGCAGCGTTGCGCAAGAGGTTCAATTTGCTGCTGAGCCAAGTGGTTGCGTTCATGCTTTAAGTTGGGGAGGGATCGTTGAAAGTGTTGTGCAGGGCACTGTTCCACAGCCACGCGCCTGCGAGCACCATAGGCACGCACAGCCATTGGCCCATGCTCATGTTGAGCGCCAAAAGCCCCAAATGGGCATCAGGCTCACGGAAATACTCAGCCATGAAACGAAAACTACCGTATCCCAACAAGAAGGCACCTGAGACGGCCCCCAAAGGACGAGGTTTGCGCGCGTACAGCCACAACAACACAAATAGCATCAGACCTTCGCCCAAAAACTGATAAACCTGCGAGGGATGGCGTGCCGTCCAGCTGCCACTTTGTGGAAACACCATGGCCCAGGGCAAGGCCGGGTCTGCCGCCCTGCCCCATAACTCACCATTGATAAAGTTGCCCACACGACCAGCCGCCAGTCCAGTGGGCACACAAGGCGCAATGAAGTCTGTCACCAGCAACCAAGGGCGTTGGCGCTGCCAGGCAAAAACGGCCATGGCCGAGATGACGCCCAACATCCCGCCGTGAAAACTCATGCCCCCTTGCCACAAGGCCAACACTTCCAAGGGGTGTTGCGCGTAATAGCCCGCTTTGTAAAACAAACAGTACCCCAAGCGCCCGCCCACAATGACGCCGACGACCCCGTAAAACAACATGTCCTCAATGTCTTGCTTGAGCCATGCGCCTTGGGCGACCAAGTCGGCATAAGGGGCGTGACGCAGACGCAGATGCGCCAACCACATGAACAGCCCAAAGGCGCACAGGTAGGTCAGCCCGTACCAATGAACGGCCAGGGGGCCAAGTTGCAGGGCCACAGGATCGATGGAGGGGTGCATGAGCATGGGGGTGATTGTGCCCGCTGACGGGGGACACCGGGTGGCGGGTAAACTTGGAGTCTCACGACCCACACAGAGACACCATGGACACCAAAACCATCAAAATCAACCGTCGTTCAGCCAACATCACCGAAGGCAAATCTCGCGCGCCCAACCGCTCCATGTACTACGGCATGGGCTACGACGAGGGCGACTTTGGCAAACCCATGATTGGTGTAGCCAACGGTCACAGCACCATCACCCCGTGCAACAGCGGTTTGCAAAAATTGGCCGATGCTGCGGTGGCAGCGATCGAAGCGGCAGGTGGGAATGCGCAAATTTTTGGCACGCCCACCATCTCTGACGGCATGGCCATGGGCACCGAAGGTATGAAGTACTCACTGGTCAGCCGCGAGGTGATCTCTGACTGCATCGAGACCTGCGTGCAAGGCCAATGGATGGATGGCGTGCTGGTGGTGGGCGGTTGCGACAAGAACATGCCCGGCGGCATGATGGGCATGCTGCGCGCCAACGTGCCCGCCATCTATGTGTATGGTGGCACGATCTTGCCCGGTCGCTACAAAGGCCAAGACCTCAACATCGTGAGCGTGTTCGAAGCTGTGGGCGAAAACGCTGCTGGCAAATTGAGCGACGAAGACCTGCACCAGATTGAAAAGCGCGCCATTCCGGGGACCGGATCGTGCGGTGGTATGTACACCGCCAACACAATGTCATCGGCATTTGAAGCACTGGGCTTGTCGCTGCCTTATTCGTCCACCATGGCCAACCCCCATGACGAGAAGATGAACTCGGCCCAAGAGTCTGCCAAGGTGTTGATAGAGGCCGTCAAGAAGGACATCAAACCGCGCGACATCGTGACCAAGAAGTCCTTGGAAAACGCCGTGGCTGTGATCATGGCCACCGGAGGCTCCACCAACGCGGTGCTGCACTTCTTGGCCATCGCGCACGCCGCACAAGTGGAATGGACCATTGATGACTTTGAGCGCGTGCGCCGCAAAGTGCCGGTTCTGTGCGACCTCAAACCCAGCGGGAAGTACCTGGCGGTAGACCTTCACAACGCGGGTGGCATCCCACAAGTCATGAAAACCTTGCTGGCCGCAGGCTTGCTGCATGGCGATTGTTTGACCATCACAGGCAAAACCATTGCGGAAACACTCCAAGACATTCCGGATGTGCCACGCGCCGACCAAGACGTCATTCGCCCCATCACCAACCCCATGTACGCGGAAGGCCACTTGGCGGTGCTCAAAGGCAACTTGTCGCCTGAAGGCGCAGTGGCCAAGATCACTGGCTTGAAAAACCCCGTCATCACGGGCCCAGCCCGCGTGTTTGACGACGAACAGTCGGCCCTCAAAGCCATCTTGGACGGCAAGATCAAAGCGGGGGACGTGATGGTGTTGCGCTACCTCGGCCCCAAAGGCGGCCCCGGCATGCCCGAAATGCTCGCCCCCACAGGCGCTTTGATTGGTGCGGGCTTGGGCGAGAGCGTGGGCCTGATCACCGATGGCCGCTTCTCAGGCGGCACCTGGGGCATGGTGGTGGGCCACGTAGCCCCTGAAGCCGCTGCGGGGGGCAACATCGCCTTTGTGCACGAGGGCGATTCGATCACCATCGACGCACGCCAATTGTTACTGCAACTCAACATCGACGACGCCACCTTGGCCCAACGCAAAGTAGGCTGGACGCCCCCCGCTCCGCGCTACACACGTGGCGTGCAAGCCAAGTTCGCCTTCAACGCCTCCAGCGCCAGCAAGGGCGCTGTGTTGGACGACTACTGAACTGATCACATCTGAACTTAAAGGACATGCCATGAAACGCGCTCTGTTTACCCTCTTGTGTGCCACCACTTTGTCAGCCCCCGTGATGGCCGACCAAGCCTTGGCCACTTCTAAAAACTGCATGGCCTGCCATGCACTCGATCGCAAGTTGGTGGGTCCGTCCTACAAAGACGTGGCGGCTAAATATGCCAACGACAAGTCAGCGGTCGAGAAACTGGCCAGCAAAATTCAAAAAGGCGGCGCCGGCACTTGGGGCCCCGTGCCCATGCCTGCGAACACGCAAGTCAGCGATGCCGAGGCCCAGAAATTGGCCGCTTGGGTGTTGACCGTCAAATAAGCCCTAAGGATTTTGCGCCATGACCACGATTCGCCAAGAAGACCTCATTGAGTCGGTTGCCGCCGCACTGCAATACATCAGCTACTACCACCCCGCTGACTACATTGCCCACTTGGCGCGCGCCTATGAACGCGAGCAAAGCCCGGCGGCCAAAGATGCCATCGCGCAAATTTTGACCAACAGCAAAATGAGCGCCACGGGACACCGCCCGATTTGCCAAGACACAGGGATCGTCAATGTCTTCTTGAAAATCGGCATGGACGTGCGCTGGGAAGGTTTCAGCGGCAGCGTGGACGACGCCATCAACGAAGGCGTGCGTCGTGGCTACAACCACCCCGACAACATGCTGCGTGCTTCTGTCGTGGCTGACCCACAGTTCGCGCGCAAGAACACCAAGGACAACACGCCTGCGGTGATCTTCACTGAACTTGTTCCTGGCAACAAAGTCGACGTGACTGTGGCCGCCAAAGGCGGCGGCAGCGAGAACAAGTCGAAGATGTACATGCTCAACCCAAGCGACAGCGTGGTGGATTGGGTGCTCAAAACCGTGCCGACGATGGGCGCGGGTTGGTGCCCGCCCGGCATGCTGGGCATTGGCATTGGCGGCACCGCTGAAAAAGCTGTGCTGATGGCCAAAGAAAGCCTGATGGACGACTTGGACATGTACCAACTGCTGGAGAAATCCAGCAAAGGCGACAAGCTCAGCCAAGTCGATGAATTGCGCTTGGAGCTCTACCACAAGGTCAACGCACTGGGCATTGGCGCCCAAGGCTTGGGGGGCTTGACCACCGTGCTGGATGTGAAGATCAAGATGTATCCCACCCACGCAGCCAGTAAGCCAATTGCCATGATCCCCAACTGTGCAGCCACGCGCCACGCACACTTTGTGATGGATGGCTCGGGCCCGGTGTACCTCACACCTCCTTCGCTTGATCTGTGGCCCAACGTGAGTTGGACGCCCGACACCCAAAAGAGCAAGCGCGTGGACCTCAACACACTGACCAAAGACGAAGTGGCCAGCTGGAAACCCGGCCAGACCTTGCTGCTCAACGGCAAGATGCTGACCGGTCGCGACGCAGCCCACAAGCGCATCCAAGACATGTTGGCCAAGGGCGAGAAACTGCCAGTGGACTTCACCAACCGCGTGATTTATTACGTGGGTCCGGTCGATCCCGTGGGCGATGAAGCGGTGGGCCCTGCAGGCCCCACCACCGCTACCCGCATGGACAAGTTCACCGAGATGATGCTGGCGCAAACCGGTTTGATCTCCATGGTGGGCAAGGCCGAGCGTGGCCCCACCGCCATTGAAGCCATCAAAAAACACAAATCGGCTTACCTGATGGCTGTGGGCGGCGCAGCCTACTTGGTCTCCAAGGCCATCAAACACGCCGAGGTGGTGGGCTTTGCAGACCTTGGTATGGAGGCGATCTACGAGTTTGACGTGGTAGACATGCCCGTCACGGTGGCCGTGGATGCGGGAGGCACCAGCGCTCACATCACCGGCCCCGCCGAATGGGAAAAACGCATTGCCACGGGCGAGTTCAAAGGCATTGGCGTGACTGCTGCATGAAAAAGGGAAGAATCACAATAGATTCTTCCCTGCAAGAAAAAATTGAATTCTGCAAAGGCCCCTCTTGGGGCCTTTGTTTTATTGAGCTGCCACGACGCCTTGTGTACCCTCGTCACTCAACTCATCACTCTCAATGACAGCCATCTCAGCATATTGATTGGCCACCAGCTTGTGGCGGTAAGCCAAGAATACGTGGGAATCACGGGCTTGTTCATGGCCCTGGTCATCTGCATCTGCAGCCAAAGCATGATGCTTGGAGGCTTGCGAATAATGCAAGGCTGCAATGCGGTGGTAGTCGGCCAAAGACTCATATTCCACTTCATCTTCATGGACTTCAGGCTCAAGATTTTGTTCATGGATCATTGAAAAAGCTCCGTTGAATTTGCAGCGGATTGCTGCACCCCAAGGATGAAGGCGCAAGGTGAACGTTTGGTGACATCAAGCAAACTGTTCAAACACTCCGCTCAACTTGAAGCAGCCTTAGATTAGCGTTTCAGCGGCTGCCAGCCACATTGAATCAATGTCGCAGAGCTTGGTGTGATCAAACTCATGCGCTTTTTCCCAATATCGCCCAGAAGGCACCATGTAGGCCAATTTTTCCTCCGCCTTCAATGCACGTTCAATGGCATCTGAATTCAATCGCTTTGCAGGCAGGTCACAAATCTGCACAGGGTCTTGTTTCAATGAAAAATCAGTGATCGAGGCCCGCGGGAACAACAACCTTGACTGGGGCAGTGATGACAAATTCACCACCTTACAAGACTGAGACTGTGCCAAGGCCATCAAGCGAACCGACTTAGCCTCTAAAGATTGCAAAGTGATGTCTTCTCGCAGGGGATCAGCTCGACCTTGGCCATAAAAATGGGTGGGCTGTCCTTGTGCGGATGCGTAAACCATGTCACACCCCAAGAAGGCCAACACACGCGGCTTTAAAGCCCCTAGCGCCCAATAGCCGGCTGTAAAGGCCATGGTCCCGCCCGCATAAACAAATCCGCCATAGCGATTTTGCTGGGGTACAAAATCACTCGCCTCAATCAGCTGCTTGGTTGGCTGAAGACCGTTGGGGGGAAGACGCTCAGGCGGGAAGTCCTCCGGATAGATCAAGTAGTTCCATTGGTCGGAGATCTGCCAAGCGTTGTTGATGGCAACACAGCTAGAGAAAACCGAGAGATCCCAATTTTTAGCATTGACAGCATCCGGCGCACTGCCAATGATCAATACAGCATTCAAAGCATGAGTCACTCAGGCTCCCACATTGGATGTGATGTGTGGCATGCACACACCACATGGATAGCACTTAGTTTCAGCTGTAAGTCGCCGACAGGTTAGCCGCCGATACGGTCACTGTTTTGCCAATCGAAGCTGCGTAAGATTTGGAACGAACAGTATCAACAAAGACGTATTCACCTTTGACATTGCTGGCTGTGACTGTCATGAGCAAATAGCCGCGCCTTTTGGTGTCAACGTAATTGACATCGTCAATCAATCCCGCTCTTGTCCCGTTGACACCACCAGCAACAGCACTGCCGTCAATGTAGGGTGCAAGCTCTCCCAAACCAGCGCTTTCATAGCCGGGGGCAGTCACAGATGTGGTGGCAAACTCAACCCCCACTTTGGTGGTGCCATCGATGGTGCGCAAGTCGTTGTACCAAGCATTGTGTGAGTCACCAGACAGGACAACCAATTTTTTTCCACTTGCACGAATAGTTTGCAAAAGGGTTTCTCGATGGATGGGATAACCGTCCCATGAGTCCATGTTGATCGGCACCTTCACGTCAGAGGCTGTGTTGGCTGGATTGCCCGCCTTACGAGCCAAATAAGTGCCTACAGCCGTTTGAAAAGCACTAGCTCCTTGTGCATTGGCGGCAACCACAGCAGCGGGGTACCAGAGCTTAGCCATGATGTCTTGGTTGCCCATGATTTGCCAAGTTGTCGTTGCCGAGTTGATGTTGCCAGTCAGCCAGGCAAATTGCGTATCGCTCATCATCTTGTTGGCAGCGTCCGGGTAGACCCCCGCATTCAGAGTCAAGCCGGCAGAGTAATCTGCCCATGCATAGGGCTGTACTCTGGCGTCAAATGGATCACCATACCAGGCATAGGCTTGCTTGGTTCTGCCTTCTATGCGGGTGTCCACCATGTGCAGTGTGAACAAAGAACCGAAATCAAACTTGCGATAAATCTTTAGCAAGTTGCTTGAATCTGGCGTACGAATTGGCATCCACTCGTGATACACCCTAGCCGCAATGTTTTTTCGAGTGATCCAGTCGCCTTGTGTCGTTGCGTCGTGATTTTGTGCACCCGTCATGTAGGCATTGTTTGCAAATTCATGGTCATCCCAAACTGTGATCCACGGCATCTTGGCGTGCAAAGCTTGTAAATTAGGGTCTAAGCGATACAAAGCGTAGCGTGTTCTGTAATCGACTAAGCTCACGATGTCGTTGGCCGGTGACACAACTCGCCCCAAAGAAACAGCGGTACCAGACGGCGTGGTTGTTGCGTCTGTATTGCCAAACTTGCTAGGGTCCGAACCATATTCATAAATGTAGTCACCTAGGTGAACTGCATATTGCGCCCCTGAACTCAAGGCACTTTCATACACGTTGAAGAAACCAGCTGAATACAAAGTACAAGAGAACACAGCAAATTTAACCGACGACACAGTGGCTGCGGGCAATGTTCTTGTGGTTCCGATTGGAGAAACCGCACCGGTCTCGTCTGTGAACCGGTAATAGTAAGTGTTGCCTGCAGTGAGGCCCGTTGCATCCACCTTGGCCGTGTTACCAGCAGAATTCGCTGCGACAAGCGTTCCGCTGTTGACAATGCTTGTGAATCCGTAGTCTGAAGCAATTTGCCAAGTCAAATTGACATCGACCTCAGAGTTAGGCCGCTTGGCGTGTGTCCACAAAATCACCCTGTCCGTCAATGGGTCTCCACTGGCCACACCATACAGAAACTGAGCCGGGGGCAGCTCGGAGTTTGACCCGCCGCATGCAACCAACGTGGCTGAGCCGGAGACCGCAGCGAGGGTGGCAGATTTCGTCAGAAAATTTCTTCGAGAGGTGACCGTCATCTTGCTTTTCCTTTTTGAAAAGCCTATTGGGACAGAGCCAGATGACACTTTGATGATGACTACAACCTCGTGGCGCTGAAATCACCTTACCTCCGACTAATTTGCCCCCTGGTCAATCAGTGCAAATGACGGGGCTTTCGCCCGCCGTGGCCAGCGCTACCGTGCCCTCCCCCGTTGCCACGGGGTGGTTTGCCAAGATCGAGCGAGTTGACCAAGTTGTCGAAACGATCGGAAAACAACTTGTCAATCTCTTGTACCACGCCACCCAACTCAGAGCCATCAAAGTGACGCTCCATCAGATGAATCACGTCATTGACCAACATGTCTCTCT
The DNA here is from genome assembly GCA_903906635.1 of uncultured Burkholderiales bacterium. Taxonomy (GTDB): domain Bacteria; phylum Pseudomonadota; class Gammaproteobacteria; order Burkholderiales; family Burkholderiaceae_C; genus Limnohabitans. The sequence goes on from CAIVLE010000236.1 coordinate 25,597, forward strand.
GGGCCTGCATGATCTCGGCCGGTGTCGGGCCGACAAACAACATCACGAAATCATCTTTGGCGTCTTCGCCTGAGGGGTCTTCCTCATCGTCAAACTGGTTGTCGTAGAAAGTGACTTCAATGGCCGCACCGGCTGAGGTGAGCTCATTCAAGGTCATGCACATTTCATCCAAACTTTGACGGAAATCGTCATCCCCCGGCACTGTCCAGCAGAACTGCAACCAGTGCTCTTGTGCATCAAAACGAATCCCAGGCTCTTCGGGGTAAGCACTGGTGGCGCCGTCTTCTAGAGATAAAGCCCCGGCGTAATGCCACAGTGGGCGCAGCGCATCTTGCAACTGTTCAAAGCTGACATCGGCACGCAAAGGTACCTGACCGTGCACATGAATTTCATACGCGGCGTTGTAACGTGCCATGACGAAACTCCTTCTTTGCTGCCTAATGATTGGTGCCCGAGACCGGAATCGAACCGGTACGCCCCTTACGGAAAGCGAGAGATTTTAAGTCTCTTGTGTCTACCTATTTCACCACTCGGGCAGTGTCTTGGTTTTGAATTGACTGGATGGTCATTTTACCTCTGACAGAAACTCGACCTATTTGCAAAAATAAAAAGAATGCTTAATTACCAATCGTTAGTGATAAGGGGAACAGACATGGCGAATCTGTAAAGTATGGGGTTCAATGCAATGTCGCATTGGCTTCAAAAATCCAACCATCTATGACGACTGCCACACCTCATCCAGTGCAAAGCCAAGGGCTTTTCGCCGATATTTTTACCAATCCTGCATCAGGTGCCTTTAAAAAATGGGTCTCTGTGATCAATTTTTGGATCTTTGTATCTTGCATTTTTCTTGCTGGCGAGACTGTTGAACCCTACGCCACAGAGCATGCCAAACTGTTTGACTGGGTAGAAGTCGCCGCCGTGATTTTTTTCAGCATTGACTACTTGGGCAACTTGTATTTCGCACCCAACCGCATGAAGTATTTCTTCAGCTTTTGGGGCCTGGTTGACTTGATTTCTATTTTGCCAACTTACCTGAGCTTGATGAACCTCACTGCCTTGCAAGGCACCAAAGTGTTACGAGTTTTACGTGTGGTGCGAGTGCTTCGGGTGCTCAAAATGGCACGCATTGCGTTGCAGCAACTCAACGAAAAAGCAGAAGTCAGCAACCCTATTTTGACCAACCTGAAAATTTATTTCATCGCCTTGTTTTCAGTGGTCATGATTTCAAGCACCTTGATGTACTACGTTGAAGGTGACCTCTACTCTGCTGAGGCCATTGCGCACGGCCAAGCCAAATTAGATGAAAGTATCAAAGCCACGCCACTGCCTGCTGATGCACCACCCGAAGCGGCCAAGTTCATGCCCACGGACCCTGTGAGCGGCAACCCGATTCCTGAAGACAAGCGTTTCTTTACCTCCATCCCCGCAACCATGTGGTGGTGCATGGTGACGCTTACCACCACCGGTTACGGCGACATGTTCCCCTTGACCTTTTGGGGGCGAGTGATTGCAGCAGCCACCATGTTGATGGGCTTGGTACTGTTTGGTATTTTGTTGAATATCGTGGGCAAAACCATCATGGTGCTGCTATTTGGCGAACAGTTGACCGAGTCAGATGAGACGCCTGCCACGCGCGAAGCTGTTCTTCGCTTGATGGTCAAGCGTCAATGGATTTCTCAAGACCGCGCCAATGAGATTGAGCTGATGTCTGAGGAACAGATCAAAAACAACTTCAAAAATGTGTAAGGGTGTCAGGGCCATGAAATACAACTTTTCTCAACTCCTTGCCCTGCTCGTGCTGGGGTTAGGACTGAACTGCGCCTTTGCTGCAGACAAAAAAGAAACGGCTCCAGCCGAGCCTGCAGTGAAAAAATCTGACGCTGGCATTTGCCATGACAAGACCAGCTCGTCTTATGGCAACACCAAAAAGTTCACGGCGTTTGCATCGATGGACGACTGCGTGAAAAGTGGTGGCAAGCCTCCTGCAGGAGCCCCGTCTGCTGGCGCTGCAGCGGACCCAGTGAAGAAGTCTGAGTCTGGCATTTGCCACGACAAGAGCAGTCCACACTATGAACGGACGAAAAAATTCACCGAATTCAAAACACTCGACGAGTGCATCAAGAGCGGCGGAAAGCTGCCCAAATAAAGCTCAATGCCAATAGACCCTCGGGTCTGTAGGTTCTCGGAAAAGTCGTTGCTGAAAAATCAGCAACGACTTTTTTATGTTCTGCTAAAGGATGGAGACAGCTCCATGAATCCTTTGCCGCTTGAAGGCTTTCGAGTGGTGGATGTCAGATCTGTGGTGATGGGCCCTTACGCCAGCCAATGGTTGGTCAACTTGGGAGCAGGTCAGTAAGCGAATGTATTGATCCAGAAAAAGGCGTGAAGCAAAGCGTCGACAGATAGATCGGTGCGACTCCTTCCATTGCAACGTCCAGATGACTTGAGAAAATGGGGAGTTCAACGAAAACACCGGCACATTGACCGGTGTGCTTCAAAGTCTTGAGCGTCAAGTTACTTGGCATTGCCCTTGGGTAGTCGACCACCGCTTTTCAGGCATTCGTCCATGGTGACGAAAGGTTTAAAGTTCTTTGTTTGCGCATAGCCAGTGCTGGTCTTGTCATGGCAAATGTCATTTTTCGACTTTTTAACAGCAGGCTCGTCTGTCGCGGTTTTTGCCCCCATAGCAGGTGCAGTTGCCGGCGTAGCTGATGCAGTTTTTGCAGGTGCCAATACAACTGGCGCGCTTGCCGCAGGCTTAGCAGCAACAGTGGCATTTTGAGCAAATGCAGTAAATCCAGAAGCAACCAACAAAGCTGCGATCAAATTGTTTTTCAACATGAGGTGTTCTCGTTTCACGGCAAAGGTGCCATGGGTATTAAACGCTATAAATCAGCCATGATCCAACTGATCCAACTGATCCAACTGAGTCACCGGTCACGATCCGCCAAAATACCCATTGATGCACAGCCACAGCCGAGACGCTAGCGTGGTTTGCGCAAACGCCATGAGTTCGGCATAAACTGGACTATCGCTGCGAGGACGAGCTTTTTAATATGAACGCGATTTAACCGCCTAAATCGCCAAGGAGCGATTGCGCATGGCGCTGATGGCTTGGGGGGCCTCAGACAAGCGCTGCAGCTGGTTTAATCGGCTTGTAACTTACTTGATTTACTCAAGCTGCAACAGCATTAAAAGACTCTAGGGTCTTGGGATTTACAAAAAAATACATAACCCGCATATGCTTGCATTGACCTGATCCAGACAACCACAATTGACACTTCAGATGGAGGCAGTATGAAAAAACTCATGACTTGTGCAGCAATCGCACTTTGCGCATCAACTGTAATGATCCCTGCACAAGCACACGGTTGGCGAGGTGGCGGCTGGGGATACCCGCTGGCTGCTGGAATGATTGTTGGAGCTGGCATCTATGCAGCAAGCAACCCTTACTACTACCCTGCTTATGGCTATCCGACTCAAGTGGTCTATCAAACACCACCCACGGTTGTTTATCAGCAAGTTCCTGCCGTGACTGCTGTACCAGCCGCCCCAGCAGCTCCAAGAACCGCTTACTACTGTCAAACTACCAAACAGTTCTACCCGAATGTGCCCACTTGCAATGTGGCATGGGAACCAGTCACAGTCTATTGATGGCCAATAGTAGCTGCATCAGTAAGGAGTCAAAAGGTCGTGTTTTACAAATTCAGCCCGGCCTCCATTCTCATAGGACTATGCTTAACTTCATTTTTTCAGCTTAGTTTTGGACAACCTGCTCCATTACAACAATCAACGCTGTATAGATCGGAGCTGGTTCTAGTCAAAGCGGTTATGCCCATTGAAGTCGAAGGCGAATCAAACCCAAACGATTGCTCTTCGAATTCACCGCCTGGACTAGTCGTAGAAGGCGTAACCAACACGGATTGCGTTACGGTTACTCATCAGAAAAAATTCCGAGCCATCTATGAATCAGCTGGCCAGCAATACAGCGTCATCTTACCCTACGAGCCAAGCGAGTTTCTTGAGCTTCTAACACCTGTACCTCAGGCCTTCGATGCCCAACGTCAATCGCTACAGGGGAGCGTGACGTCATTACCAACTTCCATCCCCGCCACCTACTCTTACCCCTACGTCTTGTTCCTGGGTTTGAACTACAGACCCTTGCCTTATCTGGGTGGCATCTCTCGATCTCGTAGAGCATCTATAGGCATGAGGGGGTTTGGACGCGGCAGACGTTAAGTCTTGGCATCTTTAAAAACAAAAAAGCGTCGCCCCGGGTCGATTCAGTCAGTCATAGATACAGGCATTGGATAACTTAGCTTGATGGCTGGTTTTCGGTGAAACGTTTTTTGGTGAACGCGCAGCGTTGTTCAATCCATTGGATGATTTCTTCAACCAGGGGGGG
>CAIVLE010000237.1 GCA_903906635.1 uncultured Burkholderiales bacterium
ATTGACGAGGTTCACAATGTTGCGGTCGAGCTAGTCATTCCAACGTCATCCTTGGTTGAAATGTTAAAAACACTGACCAATCAACTGAGCATCAACCAAGATCAAATCAAGCAATTTGGAAATGAATGGTTACACAAAGTTAACGACTCATTAGACAGCCTTGATTCAGCTAAAACAGTTCAACGCACTGACCCAGTTGCATTAGCAAAACAAGCAGCAAAACAAGCAGCAAAACAAGTGGCAAAACCTGCAGCCAAGAAGGCAGTCAAAAAAGCGAGCTAACCTGTCGTTGAGGTTATCCCATCGTGCAGGGTGTCCCATCGTGCAGGGTGTCCCGTCGTGGAGGGTATCCCGAATTTTGTGTAAGCGCAGTGAGTGTTAATTCATCGGCATCCTTTCCCCAAACTGGATCGTCAATCGGCTCAGCACAGGCTTGCAGTTTTGCACCGGCATCGTCCACTTCTTAGCGATGTTGTTCAACGCCAAATAGAACAGTTTGAGCAACGGCTCGTCGCAGGGGATTGCCCCACGGTTTTTTGTGATCTGCAAGGCCAGGGTTCATTGGCTGGTGCCTGATCCCCGCTGAGCGCACCACAGCGCTGGCGAAGGAAAAATCCGCGTTCAGGTTATAAAAGGGCCTCCATCTAGCTGCAAGGAGTTGTTGCCGTGATCAAAAATTTATTGTCCATCGTGTTCGCAGGCCTTGTGATGCATGGAGCATGCGCTCTCGCCGCTGAACCTGCTGCGTTGGCCCCCGCCAGCGCTCGTTTCATCACGCTGGGGACCTTGGCCGGACCTTTTCCCAGCCCCACACGCGCCCAGTTTTCAAATCTGCTCACGGTCAACGGCAAACATTACGTGTTCGATGCGGGTGACGGCGTGGTCAGGCGTTTGGCTCAGGCCAAGGTCAGGCTACAAGACATTGGCGTCATCTTCATCACACACCACCACGATGACCACACCGGGGGCCTGGGCATGCTGATGTCTGCTGCTTGGGACCGCAACCGCGTCGAGCCCATCCACGTTTATGGCCCTCCAAAGACCCAGCGTCTGGTCGATGCTGCTGTGGCTTATTACAAGATCAGTGCGGATATCCGAATCAAAGACGGCGGCAGAACGATTCCGATCGAAACACTCTGGAAGGGGCACGATGTGCCCCCCGGTCTCATCTACCAGGATGAAAACATCCGGGTGACGGCTGCGGCGAACAACCACTTTGACCACCACAAGGACGCCCAAGAAGCCTCACACGAGTTCTCCTACTCCTACAAAATCCAAACCGCAGAGCGCACCTTTGTCATCACGGGTGACACCGGCCCCAACCCAGCCACTGAGCAACTCGCCACGGGCGCCGATATTCTTTTTTCAGAAATCAACTCCGTGCAGGAGCGAAAACAGATCTTGATCGACAGCGGCCAGTGGCAAAAGATGACCCCGCAGGAGCAAGATCGCATCATGGTGCAAGCGTCCAAAGGACATCTGTCAGCGCAAGAAGTTGGAGAGATGGCCACGCGCGCAGGTGTCAAAGCTGTGGTGCTGACGCACCTCACCCCCAGAGGCGGGGGCAATGACGACTACTCTGCATGGGCTGAGGAAACCAGAAAATACTTCGCAGGACCCGTCACGGTTGCCAAAGATTTGATGGAGTTCAAGTGAGCCCTGAGCGTGCGAAGTGCACGCTGCATGCCAAGCGTCCATCCCAGAAAATGGACACGCGACGGAAGAATCAGCACCAGTCGTTTGGCGGGAATGTTGGGATCGCTCTCCGATCACCAAGAACGGCGTGCTTTTGTTGGCGCTTGACCCAACAGGCTCAGTCAAGCGCTAACTTCGCACTTTCTACCCCGCACTCCCTAACCTCGCGCTCTTTGAACCCGCAGTTACCAACCCCGCAGTTAAAAACCCCTAACTTGCCAACCCCGAACTTGTGCGCGAGATGAGGTGAACTGCGCATGCGGACAAGGATTCTTTAAACTTCCTAGGAGACACCCGTGCCCCACGCTCAGAACTCACAGTCCAGCCCAAGTGCCGTTCTCATTGGAGCCGCGCTCATTGGTGCCTCTCGCATTTGGGGTCGTGTTGGCTTGACACTTGCCTTAGCCGCAGCGAACGTGCTGACTTGCTCGGCATGGGCTGCAGATGCCTGGCCCAGTCGGGCGATCACCTTGGTGGTGCCCTTTGCCGCCGGTGGGGGCGTGGACAACGTGGCGCGCAGCTTGGCGGCGCAAATGTCACAAAACCTGCAACAACCCGTGGTGGTAGAAAACCGCGTGGGCGCGGGGGGCATGGTGGGCGCCAAGTACGTGGCCAACTCAGCGCCTGATGGCTACACCTTGCTGATGGGCACGCAAACCACTCTGGCTGTGGTGCCCTTGCTCACTCCAAGTGCCGCGTTCAACCCATTGATTGCCTTTGCCGGGGTGAGCCAAGTGGGCAGCTCTCCCATGCTCTTGGTCACCCACCCGAGCTTGAAGGTCAAGTCCGTCTCCGAGTTGCTCGCTCGCGCCAAGGAGCGTCCTGGCGAGCTCAACTTTGGCTCCGGAGGTGTGGGCACCACCACCCACATGGCCGCAGCCCTTTTGGGTGTCATGGGCAACACCCGCATGACGCATGTCGCCTATAAAGGCGAGCAGCCCGCGTTGGGTGACTTGATGGGCAACCACATCCAATGGATGTTCTCCAACGTGCCAGCGGCCATGCCTTTGGTCAAAAGTGGCCGACTCCAAGCGCTGGCCATTTCAAGCGAGCAGCGCTCACAGACAGCGCCTGAAGTACCCACCGTCGCTGAGTCGGGCTTGGCAGGTTTTGAGGCGGGGACTTGGTTTGTGGTGGTGGCTGCGCGCGAGACACCCCGCGCAGTGCTGGAGCGACTCAGCGCAGAGGTGGGCAAAGCCCTTGACAGTTTGGAGTTGCAACAGCGCTTGCAAGCGCAGGGCCTGACGGTTCAAAAAAGCACACCCGCTCAAAGCGACAAATACCTGGCCCGTGAATACGAGAAGTGGGGCCGCGTGATCAAAGAGTCCAACATCAGCACCGACTGAGCGTGCTCACCGCGCCGTACAGGGCAGTGCTGGGGCGGGCTGGTCCGTGCTGGGTGGGCCTGGGTAGCTTCGCCCTTGAAGCTCAGGGCAGGTCGAGGTTTTCAGCCGGGGCGCTGGCATTGCGCGGCCCAATGAACCCCAAGCGCGCTTTGAGGGACTGGGGTTGTCCGGTGATGAGCGCGGCGTAATTGGTGGTGTTGGAGAGCACCTTTTTCACATAGTCACGTGTTTCGTTGAAGGGTACGTTCTCCGCCCAGATGGCGCCTTCTAGCACCGGCCCCGCCCCGTCGTTGGGGGCGCGCCAGCGGCGTGAGCGACTCGGGCCCGCGTTGTACGCGGCAGCGGCCAGGGGCATCGAGCCCTCAAAGCTGTCGAGCACCAACTTCAAGTAGCCCGTACCGATGGCGATGTTGGTCTCGCGGTCGGTGATTTGGTCGGGCGTGAAACTGCTCATGCCGATCTTGCGGGCGGTCCACTTGGCGGTGGCGGGCATGACTTGCATCAAGCCCGAGGCGCCCACGCCAGAGCGTGCATCCATCACAAAGCGGCTTTCTTGGCGGATCAAGCCGTACACATAGGCTGGCTCGAGGTTGATGTCGCGTGAGCGGGCAATCACGCTGTCTTTGAAGGGCATGGGAAAACGTTGCTCAAAGTCCACCACTTGGCGTGTGCGCTCGCTGGTGTTGATGCAGCGATCCCACACCTGGTGGTCGCAGGCCAGTTGCGCAGCAGCCAGCAGTTCTCGGTCGCTCATCACACCGCTTTGGCCTTGCGCGTTGACCAAGTTGGTGGCGTAGTTCCACTCGCGCACGCCTTCTGAGCGCAGGCCCATACCCATGGCGTAGAGGGCGCGCTGCAGCGAGGGGTTGTTGCGCGCCACGTCCATCTCTTCGGCCGTGGGCGGCGCGGGGCGAGCGGGTGCGGTGATTTTTCGGCCCAGCTCTTCAAGCGCCAACTGCTCATAAAAACCACGCACACCTGCGATGCTCTCCAGCGCAGCCGTGGCCTCTTGTTGCACTTGGGGCGTGACGCGTTTGCGAGCCAGCAAGGCGCGCGCATGCCAGTAAATCCAGGTGGGATCGCGCCGGGCGTCAGCGCTCATGGCTTGAATCGCCGACTCCACCACCGCCCACTTGGGCGTGCCCCCGGCGCGCAGCGCGGCCCGGGCTTTCCAAGCCAGCATGTCGTCGTTGAGGTCCTTGTCCTGCGCGACACGGGCAAAGTGCTCCAAGGCGTCGTCGTCCAATTGCATGGCCGACTGGCGCCCGATCACGCCCCACACCCAGTGGCGTTCTTCGCTGGTGAGGTAGGGCTGCCATTTGGTTTTCATCAATTTGGCTGCGCCATCCGGATCGCTGGCGGCCACCTTCACCAAGGCCATGACCACCAGTTCTTGTCGCACCTTTTGGGGTGCGGCAATGTGGCGCGCCAAAAATTTGGTCGCGTTGTTGTTCACGTCAGCCACCACGTTGGCCACTTCGGGCGCCACGATGTACACCGCGTTGCGTGCGGTGCGCGGACGGTTGTGCTCCATCATCAAGCGCGCTTTGCGCCAAATGTCCAGCGCTGTGAACTGCTTGTAAAAATACAAACGGTCTGCAGCCAAGGTGCAGCCGTCATCAGCTTCACGCATGCCCATCCAGTGGCGTCGCACCTCGTCGGCCAATTCGGGTGAGGCACGAGGGCCCTTTTCAAGCAACTCCACCGTCAAGATGTAGCAGCGCAGTTCGCGGTCGTCTCGCATGCGGTAGTGCGGGTGTTCGTCGGCCAGGGTGGTCCAGTCGCGGCGACTGCCCAACAGCAGCAGCCAGTCGTTGCGCAAGCGGTCTTCTTGGTAGGTGCCTGCGAATCGGCTCAGGTAGCTGCGCACCTCGGAGGTGCTGGCTTCGTCCAAGCGGGCTCTGAGCTCCCAATAGGCGGCCCAGGCTTCCAGCGGGTGGCCTTTGGCTTGGGGCAGCAAGGCACTCAAGCGCTTGCGGTCGCCTCGTTTGAAGGCTTGCGCCATGTCGGTGATGACAGCGTCCGCTTTGGGCTCGGGGGGGAGTGGGGCTGCTTGGGCCGCGGGGGTGAGCAATTGGAGCGCCAGGGCGGCCCCAGCAAACAATGACACAATGACAGACAACTTCATGCACTGATTATCTGTGGACAAAAAAACTTTGCGCCAGCAGCTCATTGAAGAGCGTTTGAACTTGCCCGACAGGCTGGAGCGGGCCGACATGTTGCAACGCGTCTTGCGCATTTGGTTGTTTGACCGCCCCGATGCGGTCATCGGTGCGTATTGGCCCATCAAAGGTGAGTTTGACCCGCTGCCGGCTTTGCACCGTTGGAAAGAAGACGGTGAGCTGCTTGACCAACCCCAGCGCCGCCGCATTGGCTTGCCGGTGGTCGACAAAGCCCACAAAACCCTCACGTTTCACGTCTGGTACCCGGGTTGCCCGATGGAAGAAGACGCCTACGGTATCCCCAAGCCCAAAGACACCGAGGTGATCGTGCCCACCTTGCTGTTTGTGCCCTGTGTGGGGTATGGGCCTGGTGGCTTTCGCTTGGGCTATGGCGGGGGCTTTTACGACCGCACCTTGGCCACCTTGCAACCCAAGCCATTCACCGCGGGCTTGGGGTTCACCCATGGCTTCATTCCTGATTTGATGCCAGAAGCCCACGACATGCCGCTCGATGCGTTGTTGAATGACAACGGCGTGGTTTGGCCGATGGGCTGAACGCTTGGGGCGGCCTCGCTTGATGGCGGGCACCCGCAAATACCTCACGCACC
>CAIVLE010000238.1 GCA_903906635.1 uncultured Burkholderiales bacterium
GCGCCAGGGCAGACGCCGTTTGCAGGCGGGCGGGCCATTGAAACGCCGTTTGGCATCGTCTACAGCAGCAACCTCACCCCTGACGACGCCACGGGTTTGGGGCGTTGGAACGCGCAGCACTTTTGGCGTGCCCTGCACCATGGCCGATCTTTCGATGGGCACTTGCTGGCGCCCGCATTTCCCTACAACCACACCAGCTTGGTCACGCGCTCTGATGCCGATGCGCTGTGGGCTTATTTCAAAAGCCTCGCCCCTGTCCGCCAAGCCCAGCCCAGCGCCGAGCTGCGCTGGCCCTTTGGGACCCAAGCGGCGTTTGCCGCTTGGCGCAGCCTGTACTTCAAGCCTGCCACCTGGAGCCCGCAGCCTCAGCGCAGTGCCCAGTGGAACCGGGGGGCTTACTTGGTCGAAGGTTTGGGCCACTGCGCCGCTTGCCACGGGCCACGCGACGCCTTAGGCGGCGGCGCGGCCTTGGACGACTTGCAAGGCGGCTTGATCCCGGTGGTCAATTGGTATGCGCCATCATTGTTGAGCGACGCCGACACACGCTTGGCTCAAACGCCGGTGCAAGACACGGTGCAACTGCTGCAGACCGGGCATGCGTCCCATGCGTGGGTCAGCGGCCCGATGCGCGAGGTGGTGCAGCACAGCACCCAACACCTCAGCACGGCCGATCTCACCGCCATGGCCACTTACTTGCAAACCCGTGCACGCGACGCTGAGCATGCGTCCACATGGGCGACATCCTCCCCAGAGCCAGCACCCCAACCCCGTGCGCCCAGCCAGCGCTCGAGCCAACGCGGTGCAGCGTTGTACGAGGACCACTGCGCCGTGTGTCATGGCAAACAAGGCCAAGGCGTGGCAGATGCTTACCCGCCCTTGGCGGGCAGCGCGGCGGTCCAAATGGCGCAGACCACCAACCTGGTGCAAGCGGTGATGTACGGCGGCTTCTCGGCCACCACCTCAGCGCAACCCCAGCCCTTTGGCATGCCGCCTTTTTTGTTGAAGTTGAGCGACCGCGACATGGCCGATGTGTTGACCCATATCCGCACCCAATGGGGCAACGCAGCAGGGGCGCTGACGGAGTTTGATGTGGCACGTGTGCGAGAGATGCAAGGGCGTTGAGGCGCACGCAGTTAAAATGCAAGCCATGCAACCGCTGCGCCACGCCATCCTCCTCACCCGCCTTGTGCTGGTGTGGTTTGTGTTGTCCCTGGGTGTGGCGGTGGCGTCTCCCTTGGTCACGCATCAGTCCATGGACTTGGTGTGTAGCAGCGGCGGCAGCATGAAGTGGGTGGCGCAAGGCGATGACGCGGACGCACCCAGCCACACCTTGGATTGCCCCTTGTGCGCGTCCATCGTGGCGCCCCCGCATGAGTTCAACATCGGCTTGACCCAGCCTTCTCCTTTGGCGCATGCGCTCTCGCCACAAGAGGCGGCGCACATCGCGTCTGTCACCGCCCCGCCCCTGCCCTCGCGCGGGCCCCCCTCACTTTTCCTCTGACCTCAGAAGCGGGTCTTGGGCGGTCTGCCCAGGCCTTGTTGGTTGGCTCGATCGCCGCGAATAACGCGCGCGATTGGGCTTTGAAGTGAGCAGGACAAGTTTCCGTGAAAAAAAACAAAATCTTTCAACCCCTGGCCTTATGGGTGGCGGCCTTCTGTACGCCTGTGTTGGCCCAAGATGCGCTGGAGTCCATCGAGGTCACCACGCCTCGAACCACCGCCCAAAAATACCAGCTGCCCAACACGCTAGAGAGCACCACGGCGCAAAAAATGGCAGAGACGGTCAACATCATCGACACCCCCGATGCGTTGAAATACATGCCCAGCTTGATGGTCAGAAAGCGCGACTCGGCCGACTTTGGGGGGGCCACGTTGGCCACCCGCATTTGGGGCGTCTCCTACAGTGCCAAAAGCATCGTCATGGTCGACGGCATGCCGATCTCCAATCAGTTGTTCAACGACAACAACTATGGACCCCCAAAGTGGTTTGTGGTCTCGCCCGAAGAAATTGACCGCATCGATGTGATGTACGGCCCCTTCTCTGCGGCCTACTCCGGCAACGCCATGGGCGCTGTGGTGGACATCACCACCAAACGACCCACCCAAGCACTCGAGGGCTCCCTCAGTGTGAGCGAGGCCTTGCAGACGTTTAGCAACTTTGGGACCCAAGAGACTTACCGCACCCAACAAGCTGCAGCGCTGTTGGGGGGGCGTCAAGAAGCCATGTCGTGGCGACTGATGTTCAATCACCAAGACGCCAACACCCAGCCGCGCACGTTTGCCACCTCCACCAATGGCACGCCCGTTACGCCTTATGCCTATGTTAACAAAACTGGGGTGGGTGGCCAGTACTACTTGGGCGCCAACTCCATCCTCCACGGGGTAAGCGACAACATCAATGCCAAGTTGAAATTCGATCTCAACCGAGACACCCAACTGAGCTTGAGC
>CAIVLE010000239.1 GCA_903906635.1 uncultured Burkholderiales bacterium
ATGGCCACAGTTTGGCAATTCTTATTGCATCCCAAACTTGGGCCTGTGAACTCTCTGCTGAACTTGGCAGGCATGCCCTCTATGAATTTTTTGGGAGATCCCACCCTGATGATGGCCACATTGGCGGGCATAGGAATTTGGCAGTTGGTCGGCTTTAACATGATTTTATTTTTGACAGGGCTCTCCAACATCCCCAAGGACCTCTATGAAGCTGCATCAATGGATGGTGTGACCCATTCCTTGGATCGATTCTTGAACGTCACCTGGCCCATGTTGGGGCCCACCACTCTGTTTGTAGTAGTCACGAGCACCATCACGGGCTTCAAAGTTTTTGACACAGTGGCTGTTCTCACTCAAGGACGTAATCAATCCGAGGTGCTGCTCTACGACATCTACTTGGAAGGCTTCACTTACGCGAAGATGGGTTATGCGTCTGTGCTGACACTGATCTTTTTATTGATCATTGTGGGCTTGTCTGCATGGCAGTCAAAGCACATGGATAAAACGGTGCATTACGTATGAAGTGGAACACTACATACGCAGCCAAAGCCCTGGCATGCCACGGTGTTTTGTTACTGGGTGCTTGTGTGATGCTGCTGCCCTTTGTCTGGATGGTGGTGACTTCTGTCAGGCCCCCGCAGGAAATTTTTGAAGGGTCTTTATTGCCCTGGCCTCAAACTTTTTATGGCTGGGGCCATTACGAAGCGGCCTTGCTGAATGTTCCCTTGATGCGCTTCATGCTCAATGGTGTGATCATTTGCTCAGGCGTGCTGATCGTACAAATCATCGTCGCCGTTCCGGCAGCTTATGCCTTAGCGAAATTGAATTTCTTTGGTAAGAATGCGCTTTGGATAGGCACCTTGGCCGCGCTGAGTGTGCCCATTCAAGTCACCGCACTTCCTATCTACATCGCCTTAGCAAATGTGGGACTCTTGAATACCTACTTTGCAATCATGCTGCCATTTTTTCTGTCTGTTTTTGCAATTTTTTTATTGCGGCAAGCCTTCAAAACTTTTCCAGACGACATCATCCATGCCGCCAGGCTCGATGGCATGGGTGAATTGGACATCATTTGGCGCATTGTTTTGCCCTCCTACAAATCCACCCTCGCGGCTTTTTCTGTCTTTTCAGTAGTGGCCCATTGGAACGATTTGTACTGGCCCATGATTGTGATCAGTGAAACCAAATTAGCGCCCCCTCCCTTGGGCATGATGTTTTTTGCCAATGCTGAGTCGGGCTCTGATTACGGCGCGTTGATGGCTGGTGCGACCCTGCTGACGCTGCCTTTGGTCATCGTCTTTTTAATCGCACGCAAGCAGGTCATCCGAGGACTGACGATGACTGGCACATGATTTTTTTAACCTCAGGAGTTTGTATGAAGTTGTTCAAAAGGCTAGGTCTGGCACTCAGCGCCTGCGCAGCGCTATTTGGGGCTGCTCAGGTGTATGCACAACAGGTCACGACGATTGATGTCTTGTACTGTTATCCAAGTTTTGCACGCTTTCATGAACCATTGGCGCAAGAATTCATGAAGCTGCATCCTGAGATCAAGATCAATTTCAGAGCACCTGCGGCCAGTTATGACGAGGGACACCAGGTCATGCTGCGCAATGCTGTGACCAACCAATTGCCCGATGTGTATTACTCAGGCTACCACCTGTTTGGCGAGCTCATTCGAAAGCTAGACGCACGAGGACAAACTGTGCGCTTGGAACCTTTACTGAAGTCCGAGGGTGAGAGTTTTGCCAAAACCAATTTCGCCCCGCGCTTGATCGCCCTGGGCCAAGTGGATGCCAAGCAATATGGTCTGCCATTCAATGCCTCGTCACCCATCATGTATGTCAATGCAGATCTGGTCAAACGCGCTGGAACAGACCCGACCAAAATGCCAACAGACTGGGACTCCGTCATCAAGCTGGCCGGAAAAATTCACGCTCAAAATAAAGAGATCAACGGCATGTCCTACGACATCCACGCCTGGCCAGACGACTGGTTGTTCCAGGGTCTGGTCTACCAACAGGGCGGGGTTTTGGTCAAACCAGGCACCAAGAAGGCAGGCTTTGATGGCGCTGTCGGTCTTCGGGCATTGCAATTGGCACGCCGTTTTGTGACAGAAGGCGCCATGCAAATGGTGGACTGGGATCAGTCACGCCAGCAATTTGGCGCAGGCAAGACCGGAATGTTTTTCTCAACCCCAGCACAATTAAAGCAGGTCACTGAGGCTGTTGGTGGTCGATTCACGTTCACCACGGCGCGTTTCCCCCTCGACAATAAAACCAAAGGTGGAGTGCCAACCGGTGGCAACGCGGTTATCACTCTTGCCAAAGATCCTGTCAAGCAAAAGGCAGCTTGGGAGTTCATCAAATTCGTCACCAGCCCACAAGCTCAAAAAATTGTGGTCGAGATGACCGGGTACCTGCCCACCAACCAATTGGCCATCAGCCCAGAATATTTGGGCCCTTTTTATGAGGCCAACCCTAACTTCCGCACTGCAACCACGCAAATTGACAAGTCTCTGCCGTGGGCAGGCTACCCCGGTGGACAGTCAGTTCGCATTTGGCGTGCGCAACGTGATGTCTTTGGTGCTGTCATGCGCGGGGAGAAAACTCCTGAGATGGCTTTGCCGGAACTGATCAAAGCCACCGAAGACTTGATGGAGTGAATCGAGATTCTTTTTCAACCCTCACATCTTGGGGTGTGAGGGTTTTTCTGAAAGACACCTATGTTGATTGCTCAGCTCAGTGACACCCATATCAAACCCAGAGGTCGTTTGGCCTACAACAAGGTAGACACAGCGACCATGCTCAGAGATGCGGTGGCTCATCTTCAGGCGCTGCCACAGCAGCCAGATCTGTTGCTGATCACTGGCGATTTGGTGGACGTCGGAGATGCAGAAGAATACGAGCACTTGAAAGACATCTTGGCGCCACTGACCTACCCCATGCTTTTCGTGCCCGGCAACCATGACGATCGCCGGACCATGCAGCATGTCTTTGAAGATTTACTGTTCAAGCCTGAGGGTGAGTTCTGGCAGTTTTGTCACCAGGAACCTCAATGGCCGCTTCGCATCATTGGCTTAGACACGGTCAACCCTGGCCACAGCGGCGGGTTGCTATGCCAAGCGCGTTTGGCGTGGCTGGAACAAGCGCTGTCCAACGACCCGCAGACACCGACCTTGGTGATGATGCACCATCCCCCTTTCATCACAGGCATTGGGCACATGGACGACATTGGCCTAACGGGCCGGGAGGCCTTCAGTGACTTGGTTCGGCAGCACAACAACATTGAACTCATCGTCTGCGGGCATTTGCATCGCAATATACGCAGCCGTGTGGGCGGGCACAGCGTGATGACAGCCCACAGCACGGCACATACGGTTCAGCTTGACATTGCACCTGATGCGCAAGCCATGTTCTGCATGGAGCCCTCAGGCTACTTGCTGCACTGGTGGAATGGCACGAATTTGGTCACGCACCATGCACACACAGGTAGCTTTGAAGGTCCCTACCCCTTCTTTGAAGACTCTGGTGAACTGATTGTTTAAACAACAGATCACTTGCACATAAAAAACGACTCAGCGTGTGAGTCGTTTTTTTATTTCAGGGAACTGGCTTGTAGCGCGACGTCAATGACCTTGGCTTTGCCTTCATAGAAACGGTCAAGTCGCCAATCTTTCATGACTTCCATCGCGAGATCAAAGTCATCCATGTTAAGTTCATAAAGTTGTTTCAAGGAGAAATCAGTTTCGGTTTCTAAAGCCAAGACCAACTTAGCAAGTGCTTTAGAGATTGCTGAATTGGGATCACTTTCGATCAGTTTTCTTGCTTTTTTGATAGCACGCACGGCAATTCCTTTCAGGTGCATTTCGGATTGAAATTATTGCACTGCAAGAAAATTAAAAAAGAGAGTTTCCAATTTTAATTTTCAGAAAAACGCAAATTGATATTCATGAATTTGTCACAAATCAAGGTGGCAATGATTAAGGATTCTTTTTTACGCTGCAAGTTTCACAAAAGAATGTACTTTTGCCAATGACTTGGCGGAATGACCCCAAAGCTCTTGATTTATGTAAGCCACACTTGATGCAACTCATCGATCCTCGATGACCTGCGGAATCAAAAGGAGACCCTGCAACACGTGTTTTGTATCGCAGGCCATCATCACTGACCAGGGTTTTTTCATTTTGACTCATGTTTGCATCCTAGTGGTGCTTCAAGTAACTTTCATGACGTAGGGAGGAAAGCCTTGGATTACTCTGAACTCAAAACACTAGCATCAATTGCGCAAGTGGCGTCGGCAGTGAACTCCTTTTGACTTGTGCACTGGATCACCTCAGGCCAATTCAGACAATGACATTCGCACGCCTCACCCTCGCGATCGACGGGTCGGACTTGATTTGACACCAGCAGTTCACAAACCAAAAGATCCTGGTTGTGCGCTCAAGAAAATTTACGAGGGCTGCGCAACACGTCCCTGAGGCCTGAGACTGATTAATCCGCGTGCACATGCAGGGCAATCAAAATATCACGCACACCTGCGAAAGGGTTTTATGCAGCCTTTGTCGTAGCGGCTCTCTCGCATGACATGGACCACATAGTGCAGACCTTGAGCGAATCTCCAGCAGCGCTTAACGTTAACGCAGGCCATGAATCATTGGAAGCTGACTGGCTAGGGGGCACTTCGGACCACAAGTGACTGAACCGATGCGCTGAAAGTAGCCACCAAACATCACCTTATCAAGGCGAAAGAACTGTGTCGACAAGCTGACCCAAGGCTTCGTCGGCAGATTGTTGATGCAAAGAAACCCCATGTCACCCAATGAGATAACCGCCTGTGAGGCAGTCCCTATAAGTAAGGGCGGTTTTGCATCCCGGCGCATTGACGAATTAACGAAAGACCCATGCATGCCCAAGCCCAAGCTTGATGAATGAGAGCCATAATTTTTTCAGTTAGCCCAGACCTTCAGTTGCCACCAAGGTAAGTGACTAGAGATCAGAATTCTGCGTGAAAGCGCGCCGCGTAAACGTTGATCGGGCCACGGTCAGCGTTGTAGGCAGGGTTTTGTATGCGTTGGTAATCGGCGGTCAACCACGTGCCACGGGTCACACCAAAGCTGTAGAAAACTTCCACGATGGCTTCAGGTTTGTAGTGGGTCAAAGGTTGACCGTCGCCAATGAAGTACGACGTACCGCCTGCGGCCAAGAAACGACGACGGTCATTGGACAAGGTGTTTTGCAAGAAGGCCACGCCCACAGCATCTTCCTCTCGCCCCCACAAGCCCCCCTTGAACACCAGGCCGGTGGACAAAGATCCATCCACCTCGGTGAAGGCATGCGTCTCGGTTCGGCCATCGGACTTCATCACGCGCAAGAAATAACCGACACCTGAATGAATGGTCTGCTCTATGTTGGCGCCTAAACCATATTTGATTTTTTCGCTGGTACGGGTTTGAATCAACGCCACCGGGTCGCTGTAGTTGCCGGGGTGTTGCAATTGCCACTGGGTGGCGTCGTTGAAACTCGCAAGCACCGCGCGGTTGCGCCAGGCCAGCACACGCCATTTGCCAGGTTGACCGGCCAAGGTATGAGCGCGTTCTATCTCAACCTGATCGCCATAGTGACTCGCCAGGGCGAAGTCTGTCGGCAATGCGTTAGGCGTGGTGGGACTGCTCATGCGCCCAAAACGCAGCACCCAGTCGTCTTGGTACCACTCGCCTGCAAAGCCCCAACCAAAGCCACGGGCATCGGCTGCGTAGTCATAGGACGCATAGGTCCAGTTGCCCCAATTCATGAATTGGGTGCGTGGGTCTTTGGCGTACGCGTTGTCGTCAAAGACATCGAGCGTGGAGAAGTTGCCTGCAGTCAATACAAAACGGTTTTTGCTGACCATGCCAGCGAGCTGGTTAAAGTCTGGCTCGATCTGCTCTTGTTCACCGCCATGGTTCCAAGTTTGCCGCACAAACAAACGCTGCTTGTAGACCTTGGGGTCGCTGCCACCAGCTCGGGTAATTTCACCGTTGGTGAAGCCACCCAAGCCGACCAGAGCACCAGAAAATGGGACCCCCTGGGTGATCTCAGGGTTGAAGTACAACTCGCCGTCTTGCCAAGGTCGAAATCCCCAATGCGCTGTCGCACTGAACGTATACATTTTTTCTGACAGCGGTTGAATGCTGTTTGGACCGTTGTAGCTGGCATTGAAAACGCCATGCCTTTGCCAGTTGTAAGTGACTTGATAACGAGCCGTGAGGTCTTCGGTTTCAGCTGCGATGGTCGGATCAGCCCAACATGACCCAACGGCCGCGCAACAGGCAAGCCAAGTAACAAAGGTCAGGGGAAGAAAGCGCATCGATGGATTGTAGGTAGGTGGTGTTTTGTGGCCACTTTCCAACTGTAAATTGCGCTCATGACAGTTTTGAGACACGAATGTGTCATAAAAATGACCTAGCATCTCACTCTATGAATCACGGCACACTTCTCGCAGCCATAGACTTGGGATCGAACAGCTTTCGGCTTGAAATTGGACGCTACGACCACGGTCAGATTGAGCGCATCGAATACCTCAAAGAAACCGTTCGCCAAGGCAATGGCCTGGACGAAGAGCGCAATCTTTCACAAGAAGCCATGCAACGGGGCTGGGATTGTTTGGCACGTTTTGCAGAACGTTTATCGGGCTTTAAAAAGTCGCAAGTCCGCGCTGTGGCCACACAAACCTTGCGCGAAGCCAAGAACCGCGATGTATTTCTCAAACGCGGTTGCGAAATTTTGGGCTTCCCCATCGAGGTGATTGCCGGAACCGAAGAAGCGCGATTGATTTATCAAGGGGTGTCGCACCTGCTGCCGCACAGCCAAGAAAAACGCTTGGTGATTGACATTGGCGGACGCTCCACCGAGATCATTCTGGGCACGGGCACAGAAGCCACCGAAACCGCCTCGTTTCGCGTGGGCAGCGTGGCATGGTCCATGAAGTATTTTCCGACGGGTGAATTCACCGAGCAGACGTTCTACCGCGCAGAGATCGCTGCACAAGCGGTGCTAGAAGAGGCACTGACGCAATACCCCCGAGAGGCTTGGAGCGCTGCCTATGGTGCGTCTGGTACGGTCGGGGCGGTCGCTGATATTTTGCAAACCGCAGGTTGGCCTGAAGGCGAAATCAGCGCTCAAGGCTTGAACTGGTTGATCAAATGTTTGATGCGTGCAGGGCATGTAGAGCGGGTTCGCTTGGAGGGGTTGAAAGAAGATCGCCGCGCAGTGATCGGTGGCGGCGTGAGTGTGTTGCGCGCCTTGATGGATCTGCTCAAAATCGAGCGTTTGTATGTGGCACAAGGTGCATTGCGCCATGGCGTGCTGTTTGACATGGTGGAACGTGAGGACGATGCACCCGACGCGCGCGATGTGTCGGTGCAGCGTTTGGCACAGAAGTTTTCTGTCGACGCCTTACAAAGTCAACGTGTGCGCGAGGTGTCGAGCCTCTTGTTCAAGCAATTGACGCCCACAGCGGGTGAAGGCACGGCGCAGTCCGAGCGCAAGCTCAGTTGGGCTGCCACACTGCACGAGGTGGGCATCGCCATTTCACACAGCGATTACCACAAGCATGGCGCCTACATTTTGGACAACGCTGACATGCTGGGTTTTAGCATGCCCGAGTTGCATCGTTTGGGCTTGTTGGTCTTGGGGCAGCGAGGCAAACTCAAGAAACTTGACAGCGATTTTGAATCCATCAGTTTTGCCAAACTGCTCCTGTCGCTTCGACTGGCCATCATTTTGTGCCATGCGCGTTTGGCCCCCGACTTGCATGGGCTGGGCTTGAGTTGCCAGGAAGGCAAACGCAACTTCACGTTGACGGCAAGCAGCGCTTGGGCGAAAAAACACCCTCAATCGACACATCTGCTGCGACAGGAATCAACGTCTTGGCAAAAGACACCTTGGACATTTGATTTCGTGACAGCTTGACGAAGTTTTGATGAACTCCCAAAAAGAATAAACGGTATATACTGTTTATTCTTTTATTAACTCCAAGGAGAATTCATGGCCACCACCAAAACACCCGTTCGCAAAACAGCTGCCAAAACTGCTGCTGCCCCAGCGCCCAAAAAAGTGACTGTGAAAAAAGCTGCGCCACGCAAAGCCGCTCAACCAGTAGTGAGCAAAAAAGTGGTGCTGACCCCAAAGCCTGCTGCAGCGCCACAAGTTGCCCAACCCATCAAAACCGCCAAGGTGAAAAAACCCAAAATGGTCCGCGACAGCTTCACCATGCCCAAAGATGAATACACGGTGATCGACAGCTTGAAGGTGCGAAGCGGCAAACTCGGGCACAGCGTGAAAAAGAGCGAATTACTGCGCGCTGGCATCAAAGCCTTGGCCGCCATGAGCGACATTCAGTTCAAAGCTGCGTTGAGCAATGTGCCGACCATCAAGACCGGTCGTCCCAAGAACGTGAAATAAGGTCGGGACTGGCCACAGTCATCAAGACTGTTTGAAGTTGTCCGTCTCTTACACGAGCCCGCAACCACCACACCGAGCCCTTACGTACTGGACAAATCGTCTCTTTCATGCCAAGCAAAAGAGAGACGATTTCACCAAGGTAAGGCTGGTGCCCTACCACCAAAACTGTGCCTTTGCCCAAAGGTCCTGACACGGGATCCCACTTGACCAAGTCGAGTACATCGGCTGGGGAACTCTCGGGCACCAACTCATCGCGAAGCTTGTATTTTCGCCCTAGGGCTTGTGCGGTCTGCTCGGTTCTGCGTGAAGGACTGACCAGCACACGGGTGCTCTCAGGCAAGTGGCGGTCTAACCAGATGGCCATACGAGCCGCTTGACGTTCACCCTTGGAAGTCAGCGAACGAGACAAATCGTCGCAACCCTCGCCTGCTACCTCTGCCTCTGCATGTCGCCACAAAATCAAATCCATTGGTCGCTCCTCAGGCTTTGATGTGGTAACGAGCCATCAAGGTGGACTGAGCACCGATCAAAGGCTTAGGCTTGAGCGCACGCGAGCGTGCAGGGACAGCGCGTGTGTAATGCCCGTCCGAGTTGAGGACCCAAGCATCCAGATTGTCTTTGAGCGCTGAGTTCAAACATTCATCGACGATGCGCTGGCGCAAGGCAGGGTCCTCTACTGGCCACGCCAGTTCCACACGGCGCAGCATGTTGCGGTTCATCCAGTCGGCACTGGACAAATAAAGAGATTCAGTTTGACCTCTGAGGAAATAAAACACACGTGAATGCTCTAAGAAACGACCGATGATGGAGCGCACCCGAATGTTCTCGCTCAGTCCTGGACGTTGCGCAGGCAACATGCAGGCACCTCGCACGACCAAGTCGATGGACACACCCGCTTGACCTGCACGCAACAGCGCCTCCATGAGCTTTTCATCGGTGAGCGTGTTCATCTTTAACACAATGCGACACGCTACCCCCCCTGAGGCGGCTTGTGCGGTTTTATCAACCAAATCAATCAGGTTACGTTGTAAGTTGAACGGCGCCAGCCACAACTTGTTCAACCGCGGGATCTTGCTTTGGTTGGCCAGCAAGCTGAAGACATTTTCAATGTCTTGGGTGAGTTTGGGCTCTGCCGTGAGGTGGCTCACATCGGTGTAGAGCTTGGCGGTGCGTGGGTTGTAGTTGCCGGTCGACAAGTGGGCATAGCGGCGAATTCGGCTGCCCTCACGGCGTGAGACCAAGAGCATCTTGGCATGGGTTTTCAAACCGACCACACCGTACACGACCTGTGCGCCGATATACTCGAGTTTTTCAGCCCAATTGATATTGGCCTCTTCGTCGAAACGCGCTTTGAGTTCTACCACCACGGTGACTTCTTTGCCGCGTTGCACAG
>CAIVLE010000240.1 GCA_903906635.1 uncultured Burkholderiales bacterium
GCTAGAGGTGATCACGGTCACCATCTTCTCCATCGAGTACGTGGGCCGTGTGTACAGCTGCTGCGAACTGCCACAGTTCGAACACCCCATCAAAGGCCGGCTGCGCTACATGATGACCGTGAGCGCTTTGATCGACTTACTGGCCATCTCGCCCTTCTTTTTGGACATGTTGTTGAACAAAAACTTTGACCTGCGGTTCTTGCGGGTGTTTCGATTGTCGCGTTTGCTCAAGCTCACACGCTACACCGGCACCCTCAACACCTTGTTCAAAGCGGTTCAACGCGAGCACCGGGTGTTGCTGGCTTCGGCTTTCATGATGATGCTGCTGGTGATCTTGACCGCGAGCTTGGGGTATGAGTTGGAGCACGACGCCCAACCCGACAAGTTTGAGAGTATTCCGTCCACGATGTATTGGGCCGTGATCACGTTGGCGAGTGTGGGCTATGGTGACATTGCGCCCATCACGCCCCTGGGTCGAGCCATGACGGTGGTAATCAGCCTCATTGGTATTGGCATTTTTGCCATTCCAGCGGGTTTGATGGCATCGGCCTTTACGGACCAATTGCGTATTGATCGCGAGACTTTTGAGAACGAATTCCGCAAAGCCATTGCCGATGGCCGTTACTCCAGCGCCGAACGCCATGTGATGGACGCCGAGGCTGAGCGCTTGCACTTGTCGCCCCAAGACGTCAAACGCATCATCGAACGCGTCCATCAAGAAATGCGCAGTGTGGACCACGACGTGACCGAGGGCCTAGACCCTGAAGTGATGATGGAACGCTACCGGCAACAAATCAGCGCTTTGCGCAGCATGGCCCACGGCAAGAGCGCAGACCAAATCGACGCCTTGCTGCGCGACGAAGCCAAGTCGACTGCCGCAGAGCGGGCGATTTGGAACACTTTGCGCGCCAAGTAACACGAGAATTAATACGAGAAGTAACACGATAAATAACGCAAGAGGTAATACGCGATGCAACCCATGTGTGCAAAGCGACCTCTCATCGAGCATGTCTGGGACGGTGTTGGCCTTGTGGCTTGATGCCTATTTAGCCAAAGCCATGGTCATGCGCCCCGCAGCAAGTCCAAGGCTTGTCGCGCCGCCACCCGACCCTCATCCGTAGGGATGACCCACACCTCAATGTCGCTGTCATCGGCATGGACAGCGCACACTGCGTCGCCGGTTGCGGCCAGGTTGCGTGTGACATCGAGCGACACACCCAGGTAACGCAACGCCTCGCAGACTTCTTTGCGCAGCACGGCATCATGTTCGCCAATCCCCCCCGTGAAGGCCAACACATCGAGCCCCCCCACGCAGGCCGTCAAGGCACCGACCTCGCGCACCACACGGTGGGTGAACAAGTCAATCGCCAACTGTGCCGATGGCGAGCCCGAGGCACGCAAGGTGCGCATGTCGGCGCTCTCGCCTGACACACCCAGCAAACCGCTTTGTTTGTAAAGCAGCTTTTGTATGGCGTCGTGGTCCCAACCCTGCTCCATCAAATACAGCAACACCCCGGGGTCCAAGGCGCCACTGCGCGAACCCATCATCAAGCCATCCAAGGCCGAAAAACCCATGGTGGTGGCGCGGCTTTGGTGTTGGGTGGTGGCACACACACTGGCCCCATTGCCCAAGTGGGCCATCACGGTGCGTCCCGCAGAACGGGGTGACACGTCTTGCAACACCTGGCTGACAAATTGGTACGACAGTCCATGAAAACCAAAGCGGCGCACACCGCTGGCGGTGAGTTGACGATCGATGGCAAAGGTGGTCTCTAGAGGTGACAGCGTGCGATGAAATGCGGTATCAAAGCAAGCCACTTGCACCACCTCCGGAAACGACTCGCTGCATGCACGCACCCCGGCCAAGTTATGCGGCTGGTGCAGCGGTGCCAAGCTATTGAGCGTGGCGAGTTGTGTCAACACCGCAGGCGTGACTCGCACACAAGCCGAATACAACAAGCCGCCATGCACCACGCGGTGGGCGATGGCTTGCAGGGGCACATGGGCAAAGCGTGTGGCCAGCAACTCTTTGAGCGCGCTCAACGCAGCATCAAAGGGCTCTGTACCAGCGGCCACTGACACTGTTTCACAGATTTTGGCTTGGCCTTGCAGGCACCAGCTGATGCGCGGCTGACCAGAGGGCTCTAGGCCTTCAATGCACCCGGTCATCTCCGCGTCGCATACCGCCTGCTCCTGCACGGGGTAGAGCGCAAACTTGAGGCTGGACGACCCCGCGTTGACAGCCAGAATGCTCATGTGTTGTGCGCGCGGTTGTGGTGGGCAATGAGCTTGGCCAGCAAGGCTGAGGCACTGCGCGTCATCGCGGTGTCAGCGCGGCTGGTCAAAGCAATGGGCACGCGTGCACCCAACACCACACCTGAGCCAGAGGCACCGGCGAGGTATTCGAGCTGCTTGGCCATCATGTTGCCCGACTCCAGATCAGGGGCTACCAAAATGTCCGCCTGCCCCGCCACGGGCGAGACGATGTGTTTGATCTCAGCCGCATGCGGCGACACCGCGTTGTCAAAGGCCAAGGGGCCATCCAAGACACCGCCTTTGATTTGACCTCGGTCGGCCATCTTGCACAGTGCGGCCGCGTCCAGGGTGGAGGGCATGCTGGGGTTGACGGTTTCTACCGCCGCCAAGATCGCGACTTTGGGTTGCGCCACCCCCATGATTTGCGCAAACAAAATGGCGTTTTGCACAATGTCCGCTTTTTCAGCCAAGCTGGGGGCGATATTGAGTGCGGCATCGGTGATGTACAAGGGCTTGGGGTACATCGGCGCTTCGAAACGAAATACATGCGACATGCGACGCCCGGTGCGCAGACCTGGCTGCATGACCACTGCGTGAATCAACTCATCGGTGTGCAAGCTGCCTTTCATCAGGGCTTCGAGTTTTTTGTCAGCCGCCATCTGCGCTGCCAACTCGGCTGCGGCATGGCTGTGCGGCACGTCAATCACGGTGGCCCCGGTGATGTCGATGCCCGCCTCTGCGGCCACTATACGCAGCTTTTTTTCAGGCGCAATCAACACGGCTTGGATCAAGCCCGCGCGATGCGCGTCCATCGCGCCTTGCAACGAATCGGCATCACATGGATGCACCACGCCGCACAGCACAGGCTCCAGATGGGCGCCCAGCGCCAGCAAATGGGCATGGCGTGCCTCGGGGTCAAACAAGCTGATGTGTGGCGTATGGATGCGGGGCATGCGCAACTTCTCAGTGGGGGCCATGACACGTGCCACGCCATAGAGCACGCGCTCGCCTTTTTGGTTAACCAACAGGCAATCGAGGTCGAGTGTTTTTTTATCGTCATGCTTGGCGGTACACGTCACTGAGACCGTCAAGGTGTCGCCAATACGCACTGGCCGACTGAAGTGCAGGTTTTGCTCCAAGTAAATCGTGCCGGGGCCCGGAAACACCGTGCCTAGCAAGCTCGAGATCAAGGCACCGCCCCACATGCCGTGACCAATCACGCCGTGAAACAAGGTGGCGTTGGCGTATTCAGGGTCAAGGTGGGCTGGGTTGGTGTCGCCCGACACCGCAGCAAAGGCTTGGATGTCAGCCAAGGTCAAGGTGCGCACCATGCGCGCGACTTGGCCTATGACGATGCTCTCGTAAGGGTGGTTTTCAAGCCACTCGTTGTGGGGGTCGTTGGTGGTGTCAAGAATGTCGTTCATGGCTTGCTTTGTGTTCAGGCCACCGCATGGCAGCCTGCGTCGACATAGATGGTTTGGCCCGTCATGCCGCTAGATGCGTCGGTGCACAAAAAAGTGCTGAGGTTGGCAATTTCTTGCAAACTCACCAAACGACGCAACGGTGCTTTGGCGCGGGTGGTTTGCATCAACTCATCAAAGGCTTCAATGCCCGATGCAGCGCGCGTGGGAATGGGGCCCGGTGAGACCGCATGCACTCGGATGTTTTGCGGTCCCAACTCCAGTGCCATGTAGCGCACGAGGGACTCCAATGCGGCTTTGACCGGTCCCATCAAGCCATAGTGCGGCACGGCTTCATCAGCGCCCAAATAGGTCATGGTCACCAAACTCCCGCCATCTTTCATGTGCGGTGCGCACAGTTGCGCCAAGGTAGCAAACGAATGACAAGACACTTCCATCGCGCGGGCAAAGCCCACGCTCGAACTGTCCACCACACGGCCGTGCAAGTCTTGCAAAGGCGCCCAAGCGATCGAGTGGATGACAAAGTCCAGCCGGCCCAGCTTGTCCACCGCGTAACGCACCAAGTTTTGAAGCTCGTCGGGGGTTTCAATGTTGCAGGTTTGCAAGTCCAACCCCAAGGGCTGGGTGAGTGGCTCCACAAATGGGCGGGCTTTGTCGTTCAGACACGACGCCACCAGCTCAGCCCCCATCGCATGGGCTTGTTGCGCACAACCCCAAGCGATGCTGTGTTCGTTGGCCAAACCCAAGACCAAACCTTTTTTACCGTGGAGGTGAAACGCGTGTGCAGTAGAGGTCATGGCAGTGCCGCAAAAGCGGTCATTAGGAATCAAGGGTTGAGCAACACATCCAGGCCGCCAGCAGGCTCAAACCGTCCGTTGTTGAATTGCAAGCGTGTTGGGCCGATGAACACACGATCCGCACGGCTGTGTTTGTCATCACCCGGGTAGGCAATGTGGCGAACGCCGGCTTCTTCAAAAGGCTCAGGCTCAACCAGTGCAGGCACTTGACGCTTGGCCGAGTGCAAGACCTGCTGGGCGCTGGTGAACGGCACCAAACTGACCAGGGTCATGATTTGGGGCGGCGCCAACACCAACTCGCCGTGCCAATACCGGGTCAAGGCTTCACGCGGGGAGAGCCAGACACTGTCAATGGCCTCCACGTTGTCGTGCACCGGCTCTTGGGTGTCGGGCAACACAGCCACAAAAAAGCGGGTGTCAAAACGTTTGTTGGTGATCGAGGGCACACGCGGTGTGATCCAACGTGACCAAGGCGCGAGTTGCTGGGTATCAATCGACAAGCCCGATTTTTGAAGCAACTGCTGAAAACTTTCACCGTTGTGCAATTGCTGCTGCCAACTTTGACGCTGGCTGGCGTCATGCAAGGGCACTTTGCCGTCGCGCGCACGGGCATACAAAACACCACACTCTTCCAGCGCTTCGCGCACGGCGGCAACAAACAAGCCCGCAGCGGTGGCCAGGCTCAGGTCATCCTCCGCCAAGGCTTGGTGCAGTTCAGCCGCTGAGCGGTCCAAGTGCTGGTGCAAGGCGTCGGCGCAATCGGCGGTATCGAGCTTACCCCCCGGGAATACATAAGCGCCTCCCAGCACCGCCGAGGCGGTGTGACGACGCAACAAGAAGACCTCCAACCCCGAAGTGTCAGCAGGCTTGTCACGCAACAGCACCAACGAGGCCGAAGCGCGTGGGGCAGAGGTGACCTCTTCGTGGTTGAGTTCCATCAATTGACGTGCAAAAACTCAGGCATCACTTGCTGGGGTAAGCCAAGTCCACGCGACGGTTCTTGGCCCATGCGGCTTCGTCGTGGCCCAGGTCTTGCGGTTTTTCGCTGCCAAAGCTCACGGGCTCGGCTTGCTTATCGCTGACTCCATAGACCTTGAGAGCACGCACCACTGCCTCGGCTCGCTTTTGGCCCAGGGCCAAGTTGTACTCCCGACCGCCGCGCTCATCGGCATTGCCTTCCACACGAATAGCCAAGCTGGGCTTGCCAGCCAAATACTTGCCTTGGCGCTCAATCAAAGGACCCGCTTCGGCTTTGACAGTGAACTCATCAAAGTCAAAGTAAATGCTGCGCTGACTGGCGATCAAACTGCTGGGGTTGAGGTGATCGGCCACCACAGAGGCCACACCCGAGAGGGGAGCCGCAGTGCCTTTGGCGCTGGCCTCGGCGGGTTGCCCACTCAATTCTGAGGTATCGGCCAATTTGGTCGAGCTGCAAGCGGACAACAACACCATGGCTGTTGCAGAAATCAAGGCAATATAACGATTGGACATAGATAAATTAGAAGTGGAATTGATCTGCAATTTTAAGGCGCAACGTCTAGACACAATATGCACATGCAACACACGCTTGACAAACAACGCTTGGACAAATGGTTATGGGCCGCACGTTTTTACAAAACACGGGGATTGGCTTGTGATGAGATTCAAAAGAATCGTGTCGATGTAAACGACCTCACCGCCAAACCAGCGCGCGAGCTCAAGGTTGGCGACCGCGTGACCTTGCGCCAAGGGCCCGTGACCAAGACCGTGGTGGTCCATGCCCTGATGCCCATGCGTGGCTCTGCCACAGTGGCTCAGACCATGTTCCAAGAAACCGAGGAAAGCAAGCAACGCAATCTGGCGCAGCGTGAAGCCCGTCGGCTGGCACCAGAGCCTGCACACAGCATTGAACAAGGCCGCCCGACCAAACGCGAACGACGTCAGTTGGACCAAGCGCACACCCCTTGGGACGAGCGCTGGAGTGCCTCGCTGGATTGATTGATCAAAAAAGTGTTGTTTTTTCCGACACTTTTAAATTTTTCCAAATAAATCAAGGACATAGAGAATTTTCCTCATATTGTTTCTTTTTTATACGCTGTTTAATTTTTAAGTATTCATATTTTTAACTTAAACCGACTCACCCTCTTGTAACCCGCATGAACAAAGGCTTGTGGTCGTCACATCCGACAGGTAAATTCTGTTCCCCCGCTGAAAAAACTGGGTACGCACCAAGCGCCCCCCAGCATCAGAGTCCGGAGATTTTTCATGTCAACGTTCAAAGTTTTGGTCACCAGTCAAAAAGGTGGCG
Source organism: uncultured Burkholderiales bacterium (assembly GCA_903906635.1). Classification (GTDB taxonomy): domain Bacteria; phylum Pseudomonadota; class Gammaproteobacteria; order Burkholderiales; family Burkholderiaceae_C; genus Limnohabitans. The sequence goes on from CAIVLE010000240.1 coordinate 6,762, forward strand.
TCGGCAAAAGCACCGTAGCCGCCAACTTGGCAGCGTATTTGCGTCGCCAAGGTCAAAGCGTGACTTTGCTCGACTTTGACACGCACGGATCCTCCAGCACATGGCTCACCCGTGCCCCCCAAATAGGCGTGGTGGTGCAACACCATGTCTTGCCCCTGGACCAAGGCGGCAACCGCCCGATCTTGGATGCACGTTTGCATTTGCGCCGTGCGGCCAGCAGCTGTGACGTGGTGATATGTGACCTGACGTGGACCGACTCCATTGCGGGTGAATTGATGTTCGAGTACGACTTGGTGATCGTGCCCACCTCGGTATCTGAAATTGAATTGGCCGCCACCGCAGGATTTTTAAGCCGTCACCGCTGGGTGTTTGACTCCGCCCTGCACACGCCCCCGACCTTGTTGGTAGCGCCCACACGGGTGCAAGCCGAACACTTACACAGCGATGTCTTCTCCAAGCAGCGGTTCCCAGTGAGTTTCATGTTGTCGCCTCCGATCTTGGAAGCACAAAGCGCTCGCGAGATGTTTGAACGCGGCTACCTCATGGATCTGGCAGACAACTGCGGGATCTCCTTTAACGCATTTGGTCAAGCCGTCTGTGACGCGCGTCAGGTTCGCAACTCAGCGCAGATACAAGCACTCACGCAACGTGTCTCCACCCCCTTGCGCAGCAAGTTAGGCTCGCACAGTGGGGTGCTCAACATGCGGACGAATTTGTTGAATACGTCCAGTTCGCTGTCTAGTCAGTACTCGATTTTGGGTCGGCACCGTGTGCAAAAAGTTCGACCCGATGAACCCATCAAACCCGCAAGTCCCACACCGTCTAACGGCATGAGTGTGATGGGGATCCCACAATTTCTCAAACGCATGTCCATGGGCGTGATCAGCAAATAATGTCAGCAGAACCACAATTCTTGTCCTTCAAAGGACTCAAGCAATACAGCCCCGAAGCAGGCTGGGGCCAAGTTCACACCTTGAACACCGCTCCACCACCACCGGCTGTGCCAGACAACGTCCCCACCTTGACCGAAACGCCCGAGCCTGAACTCGAGCCCACCGCACCTGGTTTCAATGAATCCATGGATGTTTTGCTTGAAAAGTTGCGCGCGAGTCCCACCGATCAGTTGACGCAAACCTGGCGCACCATTGCCGCTGAAGTCAACTTGCTGACGCAACGCATGGCCTTGCAGCGCGAGTTACAAGAGCGCTTGCGTCGCATCGACCAGGACTTGAGTGATCTGCGCAGCACCATCTTGCACCACCTGCAAGACGTCGAAAAAGCCGCCAACGAGCAACTCAGCTCGGCCCGTCATCGCGCTGACATGTCGGCACTCGCACAATCTAAACTCGCCGCCAAACTCAACGCCGACCGATAAACCTCCCCCTTCTCAAGGACAACGCATGCTGGACAAACTCAATCAGATCTATCCGGTGCGTTACACCGCTTTCATCACCGCTGTGGTGCTGCTGGTCTTTAGTTTGCTGGGGGCGGGCGTGATGGGTTTGAGTGCTTGGTGGCCCCTGTTGTTTTTGGCGCTGGGTGTTTTGGGCCTGTATGACTTGCAGCAACAGCACCATGCGATCTTGCGCAACTACCCCATCATTGGGCACTTGCGCTTCATGCTGGAATACATCCGTCCTGAAATTCGGCAGTACTTTTTAGAGTCGGAAACAGATGCAGCACCGTTTTCACGGGCTCAACGTGGTTTGGTCTATGCACGCGCCAAAAATGCCTCTGACAAACGCCCATTCGGCACCCAACTCGATGTCCGTGCGGTGGGATACGAGTGGATCAACCACTCGATTGCCCCTACACAACTCTCAAGCCACGACTTTCGCATCCAAGTGGGGGGCGCCAGTTGCACGCAGCCCTACAGCATCAGCTTGTTCAATGTGTCGGCCATGAGCTTTGGCGCGCTCAGTGCCCATGCGATCATGGCCTTGAACCAAGGCGCGAAATTGGGTGGTTTTGCACACGACACCGGCGAGGGCTCGATATCGCGCCACCACCGCGTGCATGGGGGCGACTTGATTTGGGAAATTGGCTCAGGATACTTTGGCTGCCGCGACGAACA
>CAIVLE010000241.1 GCA_903906635.1 uncultured Burkholderiales bacterium
GTACACATCGAGCACCAAGTGGCCACTGGCGCGTTTCATCTCGCCCTTGGCGCCGTCCAGGGTCAAGGCCAAATTGTGGGTTGGGCCAGTAGGCACTGCGAGCACGGTTTTGCGTGCGCTGCTCGGGTCAGCAGGATCCGTCAAGCTGTAGTCCACCACATGGGTGGCCGCACCATTGGCCTGGTTGATGGCTACCGCCACGCCGGTGGCAGAAATCTTCAAATCGCTGCCCATGCCCACAAAACTCACCGAACCAGCGCTGGCTTGCAGCGAGGTCCAGCCACGCATCACGGTGCCGGGGGCTTCCAGGCCTGTGCGGTGTTCGCTCAAGAGGGCCAGGCCCAGCTCGACGTTGGTCAAGCTCAAGCCTGTGGCGGCCGAGGACAAATTGCCTTGGCTGTCGTAGCTGCCGTTCATGCCGGCAAACGCGTTGAGGTTGGAGCCACCGATCAGCAAAGCATCGACTTGCACGGTGTTGCCGTTGTCCAAGGTGACGCTTTGGGTTTTGGAGACGATGCCAAAGTCGCCCACTGCGGCCACAAAGCCCAACACATTGAGCGTCAAATGCCCACGGGCCTCGGTGAGTTCGCCCACCGTGCCGTCCATGGTCAGCTTGAAGGTGTTGCCCACCGCACTGCCGGTGCGCACGGTCAATGCGGTCTTGCGCGCGCTGTTGGGGTCGCTGGCGTTGCTCAGGCTGTAATCGACCACCAGCATGTGTTCGGCCTGCGCCGCCTTGGTGGTGGTCGAGCCGGCTTGCTCCGAGGTCAGGCTGACGGTGAAGGTTTTGGCCACTGGTGTGACCACCAAGTCGGGCACGTTCACACCCAGCAGCGAACCACCAAAGCTCAGCTCCAGCACTTTGCCACTCCAGAAACTGACCGTGGCGCTGCCAGCAAAACCGCCGCCGACTTTGGTGTTGAGCCCTTGCAGCATGGCCGTGACCACGGCCTGCACTTGGGCCTGGGTCATGCTGGAGTCGATGGCGGTGCTGGTCTGTGACTGAGCACCTTGGCTGATTTGCAAGGTAAAGCCCACGTCACTGGCCGCTGAGCTCAGGGCCACGCGTTGCACCTCGCCGGTTTTGAGCTGGCCTTGGCGCACATTGCTCGGCTGCACCACGGCCAAGCTCAGGTTTTGAGCATTCAAGGTGCCGCCAAAGTAAGCGGTGATGTCGGCGACATTTTGGTTGGCCAAGGCGCTGCCAAAGGTCAGCGTCAAGCCAATGCGTCGGCCCGCGGTTTGCGTGCCATCGATCGCCACGCTGACGTTGCCCGCACCGAACAAGGTGTTGAGCGCGGCCTGCGCATTGGCCTGCAAGGTGCTGGCTGTGCTGCTGTAGGCAATGGCGGGGCTGTCGTGGCGGGTGCCGTTGCTGTCGACGTAGGAGATTTGGAAGTTGCCTTGGGGCAGTTGCTCATCCACCGTCAAAGACACCAGACGCAGGCTGTCAAGGCTGATGCCTGCCAGGTTGCCCGCGAACTGCACGTCATAGCGATTTTCTGTGCCCGAGACGCTCACCGTACCCAAGCTGCCCAAGGTGGTGTTGTCGCTGGCTTTGGCCAGACGCAAGGCCGCTTGCACGCTGCCCACGGAGCTGCCCAAACTCAAGTCACCGCTGGTGTAGGTTTTGCCGTTGTAGCTCAGGCTCAATTGGTACTTGCCGGAGGCGCTGTCTTGGCGGTCAATGACCACCTCTTGCACCTGGGCTTGGGCGGGCGCGCCGTTGCTGACCAAGCGGTAATTCAAGTTCGTGCTGGCCACGCTGATGCCTTTGCTGGCGAGGTCTTGGTGACCCAAGGCACCGACAAAGGTGATGGTGTATTTCTCGCCGCCTTTGTAGCTGGCGTCGTACTGAACATCTACTGCCGAGGTGTCGGCCACATTGCCCGTCAAGCCCTTGAACAAGGTGGCGTAAGCGGTTTTGAGGTGCGCGATGTTGGTGGCGGTGTCGCCCACCACAAAGGTGTTGCTGGCCGTGCTGCCCACGGCGGCAGAGCCCTGGGCTTGCAACTCGAACAGGCCCAGGTTTTGGCCCTGCAAGCTGCCCCCGGCCGTGACCAGCACCTCGCTGGCGGTGGTGGTGGCGCGTTGCACCGAGAACTTGGCGCCAGCAATCCCAGCGCACGCGCTGTTGAGCGCGGTTTGAATTTCCGCCGCTGTGGCGTGCCCAGAGATGAGCGCGGTTTGGTAGGTGGCGCCCGCGTAGCTCAGGGTGAGCGTGAAGCCTTGGTTGAGGGCGTCGCTGCCCAACACCACACGCTGGACTTGCGAGACCGCGGCCACGCCAGGGGTGACCACTTGGGTGCTGGCGCTGGCATGGGTCAGGCCACTGTCGTCCACACTGATGTCAGCCACATTCGCTTGCGACAAGGCGCCCACAAACCGAATGTCCAAGCCCATCAAGCCGGTGTTGGACTGGGCGGCATTGAAGCCCACCTGAATGTTGGCGACGCCCACATTGGAGAGCGCAGCCAAGGCAGTTTGCACGCGCTGGGCCAACAGCGTGCCGTTGGTGGTGTAGCTGATGTCGCCCGTGGTCTGGCCATCAAAGCTCAGGCTGAATGTACCCGTGGGGGCCAAGGCCGCCGCCGTGGCGTTGACGCTGAGCATCGACAGGTTTTTACCCTCGAGCGCGCCGCGGAAGGTGATCAAGTAGTTGGAGCTGGCGCTGCTGCTGACATCCACCGTCCCACCGGTGCTCGAGAGCGCGGCATTCAAGGCATAGCGCACGGTGGCCGCGTTGGCGCCGAGTTGAATGCCCGTGGTGGTGTAGGTCTGGCCGTTGTAGCTCAGGCTGAGCGTGAAGCTGCCACTGCCCCCGCTCAGGCTGACTTTTTGGATTTCAGGCTGGCTCACGCCACCGCTGGTGAGTGTGGTGTAGCTGTAGCCGGTGGTGGAGGTTTTGGCGCTACCGAGGTAGAAATTAAACCCGGTATCAGGCAACGCCCTACCCGCCAAGGCGCCGACAAAGGTGACCACATAACGGTCGCCCGTGCCGCTGTAGCTGGTGTCGCGGGTGACGGTCACGGCCGAGGTGTCAACGACACCGCCAGTCAAGTCTTTGAACAAGGTGGCGTAGGCCGTGCGCATCTCGCTGATCGTTTGCGCCACGTTGTTGCTGCTGCGGTAGACCGCACGCACCTTGGTGGCGGGGTCAGACAGGCGGAAGATTTGGTATTCCTGAATGACCTTGTCAGCCTTGAAGACCACCGCGAGCGAGGCCGATTGGCCCACCGAGCCTGCTTGCAGCTCGCTGACCTGGCTGGTGATGGTAGAGGTCGTGGCCGTGGTGTCTCCCACCAGGTTCAAGCGCTGCACCTCGCTGGCACCCACCACCGCAGCGGTTTGCTGTTGCACCAAGCCGTCGTTGACCAAGTACACGGTGTAGCTGCCCGCCACACCCGGTGAGGTAAAGACAATGCTGTTGCTCTCGTTCACGCCGGCCTGAGCAGGCACCACGGTTTGCACGGCCACCGTGACCGGGGCGGGAGCGTCGCGCAGAGCCTGAACGGTGAGCAATTTGATCTCGCTGGTGCCGGCCTGGGCCGACTGCAGCGTGGTGACTTGGGAGGTCACGCTGGCGGCGGCGGCCGTCACGCTCAAGCCCGTGACGTTGACGCCGGCCTTGGCGCCGACAAACTCGATCTCATACCCGTCTTCGCGGTTGCCCGTGATCTTGACGTTGTTGGCCGAGCCCACACTGGCCAAGCGGCCGATGGCGGCACTCAGCAAGGTGATCATCTCCAGCTCGGTGGTGTCGGCACCGATCTGCACCACTTGGCTGCCACTGCCGTCGCTGAAGGTCAAGTCACCGACAAAATCGGTCGGTACCTTCAAGGCCATCTTGGTGTTGACCTGGGTGGTGGTGGCGCCTTGGGCCGCGACTTTGATGCCACGGTTGATGTTGACCAGCAGGTCTTGCACTTGCACGGTCAAGCCATCCAAGCCCACCACGCTGGCTGAACCGGCCGTGGCTTGCAAGCTGGTGAAGTGGCGGGTCGTATCGTCGGGGTCGCCAATGAGGGCCAGACCAAAGTCCACCGAGCCCAGGCTCAAGCCCTTGGCGTCGGCGCTTCCCGCGTTGACTCCGGCATAGGCATCGACCCCATGCCCACCCACAGTGATCAGGTTGGCGTGCTCAATGACCGAGCCATCGGACAGGGTGACCGCTTGCGCGCGTTGCTCCAAGGCAAAGCCGCCCTTGACCGTGAAAAAGCCAAACAAGTCGATCTCTAAGCTGCCTGCCGCTTTGATGATCTCGCCCTCGCTGCCCAACATGGTCAGAGCCAAGCTGGTGCCGCTGCCCGTGGGAATGCTCAAGCTGGTTTTGCCACTGGCGTAGTCCACCACCGAGTCGTTGAGTTTGCCGGCTTGGTTGATGGACACACTCAGGCCAGTGGCCGAAGCACTCAGGCCGCTCAAGCCCACAAAGGACAGGGAACTGGCCGAAGCTTGCAAGCTGGTCCAGTTGCGGGTCGGGTCGGCCTTGGCGCTGAGCAGGGCCAAACCAAATGAGGCGTCGTTGAGTTGCAGACCGATGCGATCGGCCGAAGTCCCGTTGATGCCCACAAAAGCCGAGATCCCCGTGCCGCCCACCAACAACGCGTCGGTGGCCACACTGGTGTTGTCGGCCAAGGTGACGGTCTTGGACGACGACTGAAAGGCCATGCTGCCGCTGAGGGTGATGAAGTCATACACCGACAGCTGCACGTGACCGGAGGCGCGGGTCAGGTTGCCCAGGCTGCCATCGGTGTCCAGCGTGAGCGTGGAGCCAGGCCCGGTGAGCACATCCAGCGAGCGAAAACTGTGATCGATCACCACATCGCCCGCACCGCCAACACCGGCCACGCCCTGGTTGATCTCGACCGACAAATCGCTGGCTTGGGCTTTAAAGCCTGCCAAGCCCACCAAGGCCACCGATTGGGCTTGGGCTTTCAAGGTGGTGAATTGGCGCGCGGTCGCATTGCCCACAGGCACTTCGCTGATCAGGGCCAAGCCAAAGTCCACGCCTTGCATGGACAAACCAATGGCATGGGTCGTGCCGCCTTGGATGCCCGCAAAGGCATCCACCCCGTGGCCGCCGATGGTCAGTAAGTTGGCTTTGATTTTGGTCGGAGCCTTGGCCAGTGCCGCGTCGTCCGAGAAGTTGCCGTCGTTGAGGAAGAACTCTTCTTGGCGGCGCTCGATGGCAAAGCCACCCGCGACTTGGAAGAAGCCAAACGCGTCGATCTGCAAATTGCCCGACGCGCGCATCAGCTCGCCTTGCGCACCGTCCAAGGTAAGGGTCAGCGTGCTGGCCGAGCCAGTCGCCACTTGCAGCGCGGTCTTGCGGGCGCTGGCTTGGTTTTGCGGATTGCTCAGCGCGTAGTCGACCACCGCATCCGAGAGCTTGGTGGCTTGGTTGACTTGGATCGACAAGGTGTCAGCGCTGACGTTCAAGCCCGTCACGCCGATGAAAGCGGCGGCTTTGGCCGTGGCCTGCAAACTGGTCCAACTGCGGGTCTGGTCGGCGGTGTCGCTCAACAAGGCCAAACCAAAATCCACCCCTGTGAGTTGCAAGCCGACTTGGTTTGCCTGGCCGCCGTTCAAGCCAGCGAAGGCATGCAAATTAGATCCCCCGATCAGCAAGGCACGCGCGCTGCGGGTGGTGCCGTCGGACAACTTGAGGTTGATGGGCGTGCTGGCTTGTTGCAGGGCAAAGTCGCCGTCGACCTGAACAAAACCAAACACATCCAGGGTCAAATGCCCGGCCACTTGCAGCAACTCGCCTTTGCTGCCGTCCAAACTCAGGGCCAGACTGCTGGCGGGTCCCGTCAAGACCGACAAATCGGTTTTGCCGCTGCGGTAGTCCACCACTGACGTGTCCGCCGCCGCGCGGTTGACCTGCAACTGCAAGCCGTTGGCCGCGATGCTCAGCCCATCCACGCCGACAAAGGAGGCGCTGGTGATGCTCGCTTGGGCGCTGGTCCAAGCGCGGGGGGTGACGGGGCTGCCATTGACCTGGCGCTCGCTCACAAACGCCAAGCCGATGTCCACGCCCTCGACCGCCAAGCCCAAGGCATTGGCTTGACCGCCATTGATGCCAGCAAAACCCGACAAACCATGGCCGCCGAGCAAGAGCATGTCGACGTTGACGGGACTGGCCGATTCGTCGACTGGGGTGGAAGCCACATCGGCCAAGGTGACGGTGCCACGGCGTTTTTCAAGCCCAAAGTCGCCCGCGACCTGGAGCGAGCCGAACACATCCACGGTGAGGTGACCGCTGGCACGGGTCAACTCACCCAGGGCAGCGTCCATGGAGAAGGTCACACTCGCGGGGGCCACGGCGGTGCCGGTTTGCACCTCCAGCCCTTGGGCCATGTAGTCGATCAAGCTGCCATCGGTGGCAGCCCGGTTGATGGTGACAGCCAGGGTGTCGAGTGAAACGGTGAGCCCACTCACACCCGTGAAGCTGGCCGCGCCCACCTGCGCGCTCAAGCTGCTCCAGTGACGCGGCGTGGCCCCGGGGTGGTCCACATCGGGTTTTTCGCTGGCCAAGACCAAGCCCACATCGGCTTGTGTGATGTTCAGGCCCATGGCGCTGGCGGTGCCCCCACCCACACCGGCAAAGGCTTGGGTGACGTGCGCGCCGAGCGTGAGCAAGTCCATCTGAACCGCTTTTTTATCACCCAAGGTCAGCTCGGCATCGCGCTTTTCAATGTCAAACGTGCCTTGGGCCTGCACAAAGCCAAAGGCGTCCAGGGTGAGTGCCCCACTGGCGTGGGTGAGCTCGCCTTTGGCGCCGTCCAGGCTCAAGGCAAACGTGGCGCCTGCGGGGCCGCTGGGCACGCTGACTGCATGGGCTGTGTAATCGACCACCAAGGTGGTGGCTTGCTGAGCAGCCACTTGCTCGGTGTGGCCCACTTGGGTGGCTTGCAAGGTGGCGCCCATGGCCGTGGCTTGGGCCACCACCGTGACCGCAGCCACATCCAAGCCGGCCAGGTTGCCGCCAAACTGCAGCAAAAGGGTTTGGCCGTTCCAGAAGGTGACGGTGACGTTGCTGCCCCAGGCGGCGGTGACAGCGGCTTGCACTTGGGCCAGGCTGGACGACAGTGCCAGGCTGGCAGTGGTCTGGCCCTGGTGAGTGAGCGCAAAGCTACCGTCTTGGGCGTTGGTGGTGAAGGCAATGCTTTGCACCTCGGCCACGGCGGCGTGGCCCTGGGTCAAGTTGTACGGTGTGGCCGTGGCGCGGGTGAGACCGCTGGAGTTGGTGCTGATGTTGGCCACATCCACACCGGCCAAGGCACCCGAGAAGCTCAGGGTGAAGTGCGAGGCGTTGGCGCTGGAGCGGGTGCTGTCATAGACCACCGCGATGTCGTTGGCCGACCAGTTGAACGCGCTGACCAAAGCCGCCTTGATGTTCGCAGCTTGGGTGGCCTGGGTGGCGCTGTAGGCGATGTTGCCAGTGGTCTGGCCGTTGTAGCCAATGGTGAAGCTGCCGCTCGGGGCCAAGGGCGCCAGCGTGACCTGGGCTTGCAGCATGGCCACGTCAACGCCTGCCAAACTGCCACCAAAACTCACAAGGTAGGCATGCGCCCCGTCGGTGGTGACCGACACCGTGCCCACTGCGCCGAGCGCACTGTTGAGGGCACTGGCCACATCGGCAGCGCTCGCGCCCAGCGCCAAGGCGCTGGTGGTGTAGGTGGTGGCGCCTTGTTTGAGGCTGAGAGTGAAGGTACCGCTGGAGGTGGTGTCAAGCACCAAACGCTGCACCTCGTTGGTCGCTGCTGCACCTTGGCTGCGGTTCAAAGGCAGCACATCGCCGGTCATCGACTCGCTGACCACCAAGTCGGCGATATCGGTCTTGGCCAGGCTGCCCGAGAAGCTGATGGTGTAGCGGTGGCCGCCGCCGCTGTACCCACTGTCAAAGGCCACCGTGATGTCACTGGTGTTGGCGGCCAAGCCGAGCAAGGTGGCCATGGCGGCCTTGATGTTGGCTGCGTTGTTGGTGACGTCGTTTTGAACAAAACGCACCGTCGCCACGGTGCCGGGGGCACTGGCCAAACTCAAGTCGTAGGTGCCCTTGGAGGTGTAGGGGGTGGTGAACAGCAGGGCTTTGACTTCGTTGCTGCCCGCCCCAGCCGCCACCACCTGGGTCACGCTGACATTGAGCGGCGCACTGACCACACGGTCAGCGATGATGACGATGTCTTTGACTTCGTTGACGGCCGCCACCGCGCTGGTGTCAGTGGTCACGGCCACCGACACAGCGGGTACCAAAGCCGTCACGGCCAAACCACTGACGGCAGTGCCGCTCAAGCTGCCAACAAACTCGATGTCATAGCCTTGGATGCGGTCGCCCGAGACACGTACATTACCGGCCCCCACACTGGTGAGGCTTTCCAAGCCCGAGGTGAGCGCGGTGATGACTTGGGCGTTGGTTTCTTGACCGCTCAACGTGACCAACGCGCTGCCAGCCCCTAAGGAAAAGCGCAGGCCACCTGCCGCTTGACCCGTGAGGTCCAGGTGGTAGATGGCGTTTTGGATGTCGCTCGATGAAGGCTTGCCAGCCACATGGACGCCGCGGTTGACCTCGATGCCCAGATGGCTGCCTTGCAAGGTCAAGTCCGAGATGCCGGTGAAGGCCGCCAAATTGGCGCTGGCTTGCAAGGTGGTGAACTCGTGTGAGATATCGGCGCGATCGGTGGCCAACAGCAAGCCAAAGTCCACGCCTTGGAGCGAGAAGCCCAATTGCGATGCGCTGCCCCCGTTGGTGCCCAAGAACGCGTTGACGCCGCTGCCGCCCACCGATAGCGTGTCGGCATGGATGACTTGGCCGTCCGACAACGTGAGGTCTTGCTGTTTGCTTTCAAAAGCGAAGCTGCCTTGCAACTCAAAGAAGTTGAAGACATTCACGTCCAGCGTGGCTGCTGCGCGCAGCAGCGGGCCACTGGCGCCGTCCATGTTGAGCGTGAGCGTGCTGCTGGCGCCGGTGGCCACGTCCATGCTGTGAGGCGCCCAGTCGAGCACCTTGCGGCTGTTAGCCACCGTGTCGGCTTGGTTGATTTGCAGCTCGATGCTTTGTGCGCTGGCGCTCAGGCCGTCCACACCGATGAGACTGGCCGAGGAGATGCTGGCTTGCATCGCGATCCACTCGCGCGCGGTGTTGCTTTGATCGGCCGCCACCACCGCGCCAAAGCTGGCACCCGTAAAGCCCAGACCCACGGCATTGGCGGTGCCGCCATGCATGCCGATGAAACCCGAGGCGTTGCTGGCGCCGATTTTGAGCAGGTTGGCCGTGGTGGCACTGGCGTCTCCTTGCACCCACACCGAGCCTTGGCTCTTTTCGAACGCCACATCGCCATGGAACTGGGCAAAGCCCAAGAGGTCGATGTCCAGCGTACCCGAGGCTCGGGTCAACACGCCCAAAGAACCCGCCACATCGATGTCGGTGGTCGAACCCGTCCCGGTGGTCACGGTCAGGGCGTTGGCGCCTGCAAAGTCGAGCACCGTCGAGTCGCTGGCCGCGCGGTTGATGAGCACGGACAGGCCACTGCCCGCCACCTTGAGGCCATCGATGCCCACCACGCCCACCTGCCCTGCCGAAGCTTTGAAGCTGGACCACTCACGCGGTGTGGCCACCCCGTGTTCGCTGGCGAGCACCAAGGCAAAGCTGGCATCACTCAGTGACAAGCCTGCCGCATCGGCGCTGCCTGCGTTGATGCCTGCGAAGGCCTGCAAACCAGTGCCACCGATGGTCAGCAGATCGGTGGACACCGTGGCCGACGTGCTGGCAACCCGCGTGTGCAAGTTGGCGGTTTTGCGGGTGATGGCCAAATTGCCCTGGGCTTGGAAGAAGCCAAAGGCGCTGAGGTTGAGGTTGCCACTGGCACGCAACAAGTTGCCCTCGGCGGCGGCCATGGTGAAGGTCTCTTGGCTGGTGGGGCCGGTGGAGACCACCAGGTTTTGTGCTTTGTAGTCGATCAACTGGCCGTCGGAGGCGGCTTGGTTGACTTCGACCAACAGATCACGGCCTGTGGCTTGCAATCCGTCCACGCCCGTGAGTGAGACGCTGGCGGCCGAGGCCTTGAGGCTGGTCCACTCGCGTGCGGTGCCCGAGGTGACGTGTTCGCTGGCCATGACCAAGGCCAAGTCCACGCCCGACAAGTTCAGGCCTATGGCCTGGGCAGAGCCGGCGTTGACGCCGGCAAAAGCTTGGATGCCATGGGCACCCAGGGTGAGTTCATCGACCGTGACGGTGTTGCCGTTGCCAAGTTTGAGGGTGTTGGTTTGTTTGCTCAGGGCGAAGTCGCCGTCGAGCTGCACAAAGCCAAAGACATCCACATTCAGGTGAGCGCTGGCTTGCAACAAAGCGCCACGGCTGCCGTCCATGCTCAAGGCCAAGCTGGTGCTCACGCCCGTGGCCACCGACAGCGTGGTTTTGCCAGCGGCGTAGTCGACCACTTTGTTGTCCGAGGAGGCGCGGTTGATTTGCACCGAGATGTTGCTGGCCGTCAAACCCAAACCGGCCACACCCACAAAGGCGGCGCTGTTGGCGGTGGCTTGCAAGCTGACCCATTCACGCGGGGTGGCGACGCCGGTTTCAGACAACAGGGCAAGACCAAACTCAACCCCACTCAAGTTCAAGCCAGTCTTGCCCGCGTTGCTGGCGTTGACACCGACAAAGGCATCAAGCTGGGTTCCCCCCACGCGCAGCACATCGACCGCTGTGGTGCTGGTGTTGCCCGAGAGCACCACCGATTGGCTGCTTTTCTCCATCGCCAAGCTGCCGCTCAGGCTCAAGAAACCAAAGGCTTGCACATCGAAGGTGCCGGCGGCACGCATCAAGCGACCTTGGGCCCCGTTCTCCGACAGGCTGACGTGCGTGCTGGCGCTGGTATTCACGCTGATGGGAGAGGTGAGCGTGTCAAGCACGGGGTCAAGCGCTTGACCGGCCTGGTTGATGCTGACCACCAAATTGGAGGAGCTCAGTGTGAGGTCGCTGACCCCAGTCAAGGCGGCGGTGCTGGCGCTGGCCTTGAGGCTGCTCCAAGTGTGGGTGGCATCGGCTTTGTCGCTGACCAAGGCCAGGGCGATCTCGGCACCCGTGAGGTTCAGGCCCATGGCCTGCGCGGTGCCTGCGTCCAAGCCTGCAAAGGCGTTGAGCGAAGTAGCGCCCAAGGTCATCACGCGCGCAGCCACGACGCGACCATCGGCCAAGGTGACGTCTTGGTCGGCTTGTTGGAACATGAACTGGCCCGAGGCTTGGACAAAGCCAAAGACATCCAAAGCCACGGTGCCACTGGCTTGCAACACGCTGCCCAAGCTGCCGGCCATGTTCAGGGCCAGGCTGGTGCCCACGCCGGTGGCCACTGACAGCGAGGTTTTGCCAGCGCTGTAATCGACCACGGCGTCTGCCGCAGTCTCAGAACGGTTCAGGGCAAAAGCCAGGTTGCTGCCACTCAACGTCAGGCCGGTGACGCCCGTGAGCGCCACCGAGGTGGCACTGGCTTGCAAGCTGGTCCAGCGCCGGCTGGGGGTAGCGGTCGAGGCCATCAACGCCAAGCCAAACTGAACCCCTGTGAGGTTCAAGGCCACGCCATTGGCGTCACCCAAGACCGCTGAGACGCCCGTGGCGCCCAGGGTCATGACGTCTACTTGCACGCCGGTGGTGGTTTCGTTGTCGGCGGTGCCCGTGGTGTCGGCTGCCAGCTTGACGGTGACGGCAGAGCTGCTGTGGTGGAACGCAAAGTCGCCACTCAGGTGCAAGAAGTCCCCGGCCACCACGCTCGCTGAGCTGAGGCGGACCTCTTGCAAACCGGCGGACAAGTTACCAAAGGTGTAACTGGTGCCCACCACAGATATTTGGCGTGCAGCCACGGCTTGATCGGTCGAGTTCCAGCTGACACGGGTGCTGCTGGCGCTGGCTTGCACCACGCTGCCCAAAGACACGCTGATGCCCCCACTGGCCTCCAAAATCGTGCCGGCATGCGACGCGGCATTGCTGACCACCATCGCGAGCGACGCGTTGGTCACGCCAGCCTTGAAGTCCCCTGCGGTCATCCACACATTGGCACTGGAGGCCAAGACCTTGATCTCGCCCGTGATGCCGTCGCGCTCAAACGCAAAGTCGCCGCTGAGCGAAAAGGTGCCTGCCAAGGTGGCTTGTAAATGGGTGACGCTCACCGCCGGTGTGCTTTGCACGCCCAGCGTCGGCAAGGTGTAGGCGAACTCGCCAAAGCTCAAAGATTTGCTGTTTTGGGTGGTACCTGTGGTGTTGACGCGCAACAGCGCAGAGTCGGCGCTGGCCGAAGCAAAGCTGCCCCCAGTGAGCGAAAAACCGCCCGTGGCTTCTAACCAATAAGTGCCATTGGCCAGCACTTCCAAACCAAAACTGGCACCGGTCACGCTGGCCGTGACGCCACCACCACTCAAGGCGGCGGTGATGCCGCTGCCCGCGACTTCAAGCAGGTTGTTGCTGCGGGTGAACCCCAGAGAGCCGCTCAAGTGCACAGCACTGCCAAAGTCCACCGTCACGCTGGCGCTGGCTTGCAACAAGGTGCCTCGGCTGCCGTCGATCGCCAAGGCCAAACTGGTGCCCACGCCCGTGGCGACCGAAAGCGAAGTGGCGCCAGCGCTGTAATCGACCACGGCATCGGCCACAGCGTCGGCGCTGTTCAAGGCAAAGGCCAGGCTGTTGCCCGTGAGGGTGACGCCACTCACCCCGCTGAGAGCAACCGATGTGGCGCTGGCTTGCAGCGAGGTCCAGCGGCGCGACGGGGTGGCGGTTGAGGCCATCAGGGCCAGACCAAACTGCAAGCCGGTGACGTTCAAGGCCGGACCGCTCGCGCCACCCAAAACCGCATTCAAGCCGGTGGCGCCCAAGGTCATGACGTTGACCTGCACGCCGGTGGTGGTTTCGTTGTCGGGCGTGCCTGCGGTGTCCGCGGCGAGCTTGACGGTGACGGCTGAGCTGCGGTGGAATGCGAAGTCGCCGCTTGCGCGCAAGAAGTCACCAGCCACCACAGTGGCGCCGGTCACGCGCACCTCTTGCAGGCCCGCCGTCAGGTTGACTCCAAAGGTGTGGTCGGTACCGGCCACAGAGATGGTGCGACCCGCAGCCGTCAGGTCGGTCGAGTTCCAGCTGACTTGGGCGCTGGTGGCGGTCACCGTCAGCGCACTGCCCAGAGACACGTTGACCGAGCCACTGGCCTCCAAAATGGTGCCTGCGTGGGAGGCGCCATTTTTGACCACCAAGGCCACCGCTGCGTTGCTCACGCCGGCCTTGAAGTCGCCAGCAGTCATCCAAGCGCTTGCACCCGAGGCCAATACCTTGATTTCGCTGGCGTCTGTGCGCTGGAACGAAAAGTTTCCACTCACCGAGAAGGTGCCCGCGATCGTGGCTTGCAATCCGACCACGCTGACCACCGGTGAGGTGAGCGCCGACATGGCCGGCATGACGTGCGAGAAGCTGTCAAAACTCAGCGTTTTGGTGGTTTGGCTGAGGGTGGTGGTGTTGAGTTGCAAGGTGGCCGAGGTGGCACTGGCCGACGCAAAGTCGCCTCCCGTGAGGGAGAAGCCACCCGTGGCGTCGAGCCAATAGGTGCCATTGGCCAGCACTTCCAAGCCGAAGCTGGCATTGGTGACGCTGGCCGTGACGCCCCCGCCCGACAAGGCCGCGCTCACGCCGCTGCCCGCAATCTCTAGCACCCCAGCCGCGTTGGTGAAGCCCAAGGTGCCACTGAGTTGCACCGCACCAGCAATGTCCACCGACACGGTCCCGCTGGCTTGCAACAAAGTGCCTCGGCTGCCGGCCATGGTCAAAGTTTGTGAGGTGCTCACGCCCGTGGCCACGGACAGGTTCGTGGCGCTGTAGTCGACCACCGCGTCACCTACGCCCTCGGCGCGGTTGAGATTAAAGGCCAGGTCACTGCTGCTCAAGGTGACATTGGTAACGCCCGACAAGGAGGCCGCGCCTGCCGTGGCTTGCAGGGATGTCCAACGGCGCGAGGGCGTGGTGGTCGAGCCCATCAAGGCCAGGCCAAAGCCCACGTTGGTCAAACTCAAGGCCACGCCCGAGGGGTTGGCAACCAAATCTGCGCCCACGGTGGCCGAGAGTCCCGTGCCCCCCAGCGTCATGACGTTGACTTGCACCCCGGTGGTGGTTTCATTGTCGGCCGTGCCCACGGTGTCGGCCGCCAATTTGACGGTGACCGGGCTGCTGCTGTGGTGAAAGGCCAAGCTGCCACTCAAACGCAAGAAGTCACCCGCGACCACGCTCGCGCCCGTCATGGCCACCTCTTGCAGGCCCACATCCATGGCGCCAAATTGGTAGCTGTTGCCCGCCACGCTCAGGGCTTGGTTGGCGGCCACGGCTTGGTTGGTGGAGTTCCAACGCACCTTGGTGCTGGCGGCATTGACTTGCAAGACGCTGCCCAAGCTCATGTTGGCGCTGCCCGAGGCCTCCAAAATGACACCGTTGCCCGACTTGACCACCAAGGCCACTGCGGCGGCGCTCACACCGGCTTTGAAGTCGCCCGCCGTCATCCAAGCGCTGGCCGAAGCGGCGTAGATTTTCAAGTCGCCAGAGGCGGCGTCGCGCTCAAAGGCAAAGTTACCACTGATCGAGAAGGTGTCGGCGAGTTTGACTTGCAGCCCCGTGACACTGACCACCGGCGTGGTCGAGGCCGCCAGGGTGGGCATGAGGTGGGTGTATGAACCAAAGCTGAGGGTTTTGCCGGCCTGTTGTGCCCCTGTGGTGTTGACTTGCACCATGGCCGAGCTGGCGCTGGCCGAGGCAAAACCACCGCCCGTCAACGCGAAGCCGCCGCTGGCGTCTAACCAATAAGAGCCATCGGCCAACACTTCCAGACCCAAGCTGGCCCCGGTGACACTGGCGCTCACACCACCGGCTCCTAAGGTAGCACTGACCGAGCTCGCAGCCACGTCCAAGACATTGGCGCCGCGTGAAAAGCCCACCGTGCCAGAGACGGTCAAGGCCGAGGCGATCGAGAGGCTGATGGAGCCCGAGACCACCGCTTGTTCGCCAATGGCAGCGTTGTCGTTGAAGACAAAGCTCTTGCCGTCGGCGGTGATGGTGCGGGGCGCGGCCGACAAGTCCAAGGCCGAACTGGCCGAGCCCAACAGATCCACCAACTTGAAATCAAGGCTGGAGGCAGACAAAGAAACGCCCGTCACACCTGTTAAAGACACGCCCCCGATGGAACCTTCGGCCCACAACCAACCGGTGTCGGCGTTTCGCCCATCCATCCACAACAACCCCACATCGGCGTCGGTGAAGGCGATGGCAGGCTGCCCCGAGTCGGCTGCACCGAACTGTCCAGAACCATTGGCCAAGGCCAGGGTGTAGACATCCACCGCTTGACCACCGACCAACTGATTGGTGTTGCGCGCCAGGGTCATGCCACCTGTAAACGACATGCCATTGCCCAGCTTGAGAGAGCCAGTGAAGCTCACGCTGGTGTTGTTGGCAAAGTAGCTCGCGTTGAGGGCCTGGCCGATGAAATCGACCGGCAAATTCAAGTCATTGACCGGCCCCGACACCGCGTTGAGCACCCAGGTGAGGGAGGGATCAAGCACGTGAGCCTTGAGGCTGAGCGAGCCAGCGGTGCTGGAGTCACCCGTTTGGATGACCTCAAAGAACACCCCATCCGCAACCTGGATCAAGCCCGTGGCCGAGCTGAAACTGCCCGCCACACTGCCATAGGTCATGACTGTGAAAACTTGGTTATCCGTTGGACGGTAACCGTTGTAGAGCGAGACATTGAGCTGACCGTTCAAGGTGGCCAATCCTGCAACGGTGATCTTGTCAAAGTAACCGCTGCCGGTGTGCGTGGCGTCGGCCGCGGTGGCCCCACCGATCTCAAGCTTGGTGGCACTGCTTGCGGTGTCAACCACCGAGGCCACATTGCTGTAACCGGGTGAATAGCCCGGACTCCACAGGCCATCGTTGTACACAGCACCTTGGATGGTGCCACTGCCCTTTAAGGTGGCGCCTGGACTCACGAACAAGCCTTGGGTGGAGGGCGTCAGGTTTTGAGGCAGTTTGGCCAAGTCAAACACGCCACCGGTTTGCAGGACCTGAAAACTCGGTGCAGGGGCCACAGCATCGACCAGAGAATCCCACGCCGACAAGTTGAGGTTAGCGCCTGGCTGCGCGGCATCAACCGGCGTGGGCGCGGGGTTGAGGTCAAAGGAAAAGCTGGAAGACCCGCCAGACCCAGAAGGGGTCAAACCGCTGGCGGTATTGGCTGCGCTGCCTGGCAGCGCAGAAAAGTCAAGGGCTTTGCCACCATCAAAACCCAAGACGTCCGTGCCAAGCGCTGCGTTGCTCGTGCCACTGCTGGGTGTGGGCACGCTGACCGACAAGGACGCATCGGCCAACGACACAGCAGCACCCGGCGCTTGCAAAGACAAATCAACCGTGCTTGCCTTGAGGTTGAGTTCGGTGTTGGGTGCACCCCCTAAGAGGCTTTGCAACACCTGGGGCGAAGACAACACCGAGTCGGTGGTTTGTTGTGCGTCTTGTTTGAGGGCATCGGCCTGGGACTGCTGCTCGTCGTAGGTGGTGGGCAGCACCTGCGCCAGCAACAAAATCGGATCGGCAGACAACAAGACCCGGGGCTCAAGGGACTCGACACGGAATGCGTCGCGCACCCGTGCTGAGATCGGACGCTTGCGCATCCGCCCATATTTCTTGAACCAATCCGGGGAATACTTCAAAGAAAACCCTTGAATTATTTAACTAAAAATAATTCAATTAAAACAAAAATAGTTAATTCATGGGTATGTTTGTTGGGTGCCATAAATTTAATCTTTGTATTACTTTTTGAACGCTGTTTTCTGTATCTGACAAGTCTACTAGATAACGGTGCAACATCGATCAATTGATGGCGTTTTTGACTCTCAAATGTGGGTTAAAACCACAGCAAAAACCAATTTTAAAAATTTACTAAAAATTGTTATAAAAACCAGAAAAATATATTGAGCTATTTGGAATTAAATAGTATTTTTTTGAATATTTAAATACTCTTTTAAGTATCTTAAAAAAATCACACCGAATCAAAGATTGAATTAATACTTAAATATCCAGTCACCACATATTGAAGCATTGATCTTTTGCAAGACAAAAGAAAAAGCCCCTAGAAATAAATTTCTAGGGGCTTTGAATTGGAGCGGGAAACGAGGCTCGAACTCGCGACCTCAACCTTGGCAAGGTTGCGCTCTACCAACTGAGCTAGTCCCGCGTGCATTGTGAATTGCAAGTCGGCATTGTACGAGCTAAAACACTCAGCATGGCCTGCGTGAGATAAATATTTCAAGCAAGGTGGGGCCAAGCAACTGTGGTTAAGCTGAGCCGATGACACACTCCACCCACGCCCAACATGCCCGATTGACCGCTGAGCTGTGGTGGTCAAAGCCCCCCGAGGGGTGTGAAGTCGATGCCCAAGATCCGGGGCTGAGTAGCGTTCAAGCCGCCAAGCAGTTGAGCCGGTTTGGCCCCAACGTGTTTCGAGCCGATCCAGCGCATGCGCTGCTGAGGCAATTTGCAGCCCGCTTCAAAAATCCCTTGGTCGTGGTGCTGTTGGTCGCCAGTTCGGTCTCAGCGATGACGGGCGAGGTCACCAACTTTGCCATCATCAGTTGCATTGTCTTGTTGAGTGTGTCTCTTGACTTTGTGCAAGAGTTCCGCGCCAATGCGGCGGCAGACAAACTGCGCCAATCGGTGGCGGTTCGCGCCACCGTGCTGCGCGATGGGCGGGCGCAAGAAATTGCGTTGCAAGACGTGGTGCCTGGCGATGTGGCACTGCTGCACGCGGGCGATGTGATTCCAGCCGATGCACGGGTGCTTGAGGCACGTGACTTTTTTGTCAACCAATCGCTGCTCACTGGTGAGGCGTTTCCAGTTGAAAAGCATGCGGCACAACCAATCGCCTCGGCCACAGACATGCAAGAGGCCACACACGCCGTGTTCATGGGCTCCTCGGTGGTGGGGGGCAGCGCGCGCGTGCGGGTGATGGCCACCGGGGCAGACACGGCCATGGGAGAAATTGCCCACAGCATCCAACAGCCCGCACATGCCTCGTCGTTTGAACTTGGCACGCGCCGCTTTGGCATGCTCATCATGTGGCTGACGGTGGTCATGGTGTTGTTTGTGCTGCTGGTCAACGCATGGTTTCACCGGCCTTGGCTGGAATCTTTTTTGTTTGCGGTCGCCTTGGCCGTGGGGCTGACGCCCGAGTTGTTGCCGATGGTGGTCTCTGTCACGCTGGCGCGAGGTGCCATTCGTTTGGCCAAGCTTGACATGATTGTGAAACGACAAACGGCCATTCAAGATTTGGGTTCAATGGATGTGTTGTGCACCGACAAAACCGGCACGCTGACCGAGGCGAAGATCCGACTTGAATCCAGCATCGATGTCCAGGGCCAACACAGCGAGCACGTGTTGAGACTGGCCTACCTCAACAGTTTTTTTGAGACGGGACTCAAGAGTCCGCTGGATGAAGCGATTTTGGACCGGGCACCTTTGGATCTTTCTGGATGGACTAAGGTGGATGAAATCCCGTTTGACTTTGAGCGCCGGTGTGTCTCGGTGTTGCTCGACGATGGCCAGCGACGTTGGCTGGTAGTCAAGGGTGCCGCCGAGGACATGGTGCGTTTGTGCAGCGAATTTCAAGCACAGGAGTCGCACCACAGCATCGACGAGTCGGCCATGGCGCGCATTCAAACGCGCTACCACGCGCTGGAAGCCGATGGCTTAAGGGTTTTGGGCATCGCTTGGCGAGAAGTCTCCAGGGAACACACCCGCGCGACGGTCAACGACGAGGCGCAATTGGTGCTGGCGGGGTTTGCGGCATTTTTAGACCCACCCAAGGCGAGCGCCGCCCTGGCACTGTCCAACTTGCAGCGCGCGGGGGTGGAGATCAAGGTGGTCACAGGCGACAGCGATTTGGTGACGCGCCACGTGTGCGCGCAACTGGGCATTGCCGTGACAGGCGTGTTGACGGGCAAGGAGATGGAACAGCTAGACGCTCCAACCTTACAGAGAAGGGTGTTGTCGGCCAATTTGTTTTGTCGCGTGAATCCCGGCCAAAAGCAGCGGGTGATTCAAGCCCTCAAAGCCACGGGTCATGTGGTGGGCTACATGGGAGATGGCATCAACGACGCGCCATCCTTACACGCGGCCGATGTGGGCTTGTCGGTAGACTCTGCCGTTGATGTCGCCAAAGCAGCAGCAGACATCATTTTGCTCAAACAAGACTTGGGGGTCTTGCATGCGGGTGTCTTGGAGGGGCGGCGCACGTTTGGCAACATCATGAAGTACATCATGATGGGTACGAGTTCGAACTTTGGCAACATGTTCAGCATGGCGGGAGCGGCCTTGTTTTTGCCGTTCTTGCCCATGCTGCCAACGCAAATTTTGCTCAACAACATGCTCTACGACGTCTCCGAGGTGCCGATACCACTGGACGAGGTGGACGCGCAAGAAACCGCCCTGCCCCGGGTGCTCAATTTGGACTTCATCCGCAGCTTCATGCTGGTGATTGGCCCCATCAGTTCGGTGTTTGATTTTTTGACTTTTTATGTACTGCTAGAAGTCTTGCATGCCCAAGAAGCACTTTTTCAGACCGGCTGGTTTGTCGAATCGCTGTGCACCCAGGTGCTGGTGATTTTTGTCATCCGAACCCGTGGCAACCCTTTCAAAAGTCGGCCCCATCCGGCACTCACCCTGATGTCATTGCTGGTGGTTGCCATTGCCATCGGGCTGCCCCTCACGCCCTGGGGCGCCCTCTTGGGTTTTGTGGCGCCACCGCCTTTTTTCTATGGCGTGTTGGCCGCCATGGTGCTGGCGTATCTGTGCGTGGTGGAGCTGATCAAACGCGCGTTTTATGGCTGGTGGCGCCATCGCGCCGCGTCAAGAACTTGAAGTCTGGTAGCGCCGCCACACATGCGCGAGCAGCAAGGCGGGCCAAGTCAGCCCCAGCCAGCTGTGCGCTGCAGACACGGTGTCGTGCACTGCGCCTGGGCCATACAGCAGCAGCAGTCCAGCGGCTGCCACCAGACTCACCACCAAGAGGTTCACCAGGCCCCACCACCACGCTGCCAGCGCGTCACGGCGCTGCCAAATCACCCGCAGGTGAGGCCACACACCGCGCCCGCACAACACGCAAAAACACCAGGTCAGCACGCCATGCAATACCAAGGCGGTGTGACGCAGGCTGAGCTGCCATTCGGTCATCTCCATCACGGCCTGGGCAGGCCAAAAGAACAAGACCACCCCACTGCCCCACAGCAACAAGACGGCCACCACCATCCACCGCCAGGCAGCACGGCTCCAACCCGAGAGGTGTTTTGAGCGCTTCATCGGCTTCTCCACATACGCGCGCCCTGAAGACGCAATTGACGGCTCAATGACGGGCACAACGCAGAGGACTGCAAGGCCCATTTGGTCAACACATCGGCGGTCATGCACTCAGGTGCCCGCACGGTGGCACTTTGCCACTGGGGCATGCGCCGCAGCGTCGGCACAAATTCAGGGTTGCGCGGACCCGCCACCGAGCTGGCCACTGCGCCTTGCACCAAGTGCCGCACACCGCGCACGGCGGCATCGCGCACTGAGCTGTGGGCATGGCGGGCTTGCAGTGGCCAAGCACGAGGGCCGATGGCACGCAAGTCGCCACCTGCATTGACCAGGGCCGAGTCAACGCCCTGAGCGCGCAACACATCAATGGCCTGATCCACGGCATAGCCCTTGGCGATGCCGCCCAGATCCAAGGCCAGCGCATGCGGCACTTGGATCTGCGTGTCAGACACCAGACGCAACTCACGCCAAGCCTGGGAGTCAGGCGCTGGCAACTCACGCAATCCGGGACGCCAACCTGAGCGCGACAAGTGCGAGGCTGCCAAACACGGGTTGAAGGCTCCGCCCGAGACGCTGTGCCAATGCAGGGCGCTGCGCAACACCACCACGGTGTGAGGGTCTAGGCTCAGAACGGAGTCAGGGCCGGCGTGGCTAATGCGCCCTAAGTCAGACTGCGCATCGTGGGCGCTCATGACGCGGCCAATGTGGGACATGCACGCAAAGGCCGCCTCGATGGCGTGAGTCACCGCCTCCTCATCCAGCGACAAGGCATCATCTGGCCGGTGCACTTGGATGGTCACCAAAGTACCCAGCATCACGCGCGCGCGCTGCCACATCACCTCAGGTCTCCAGCTTGAGGTGAGGCAAGCTCAACAGCAACGCGCTCAAGCGCTGCACACCTTCGGTGACATGCTGGCAAGACAAGGTGGCGCCCGAGATGTTGCGGATGTCGTCACCAAAGCGCAGTTGCCCGGGCCCCTTTCGGCCTGTGAACTGGCGACGCCAGGCCGCGTTGCGGATCTCAGCGCCATGCGACTCGCGGTAGGCGGTGACTTCCAAGCCGCTGACAGCACCCGTGAGGCTGAAGCCGACAACGTAATCAATGATGTCGTATTTGCCAATCACGCGATCGACCATGGCCCAGCCGCACCCGCGATCCGACGCTGTGGCTTGCCAGCACTGGGGGTTAAAGCCTCGGGGGATGCGGGTTTGGCTGGCTTGCGCCACCGCACTGAGCGTGGCGTCGTTGAGCACCATGGCCAAGGGCGAGAAGGCCTGCGCTTGGGGCAAGACCGACTGACGGGCTTGCTCCAGGCTCATGAACTCGACCGCGAAAGCACTGGTGCCACACAGGCCCAAGCTGGCGCCGGCGGCGTGTTGCAATATTTGGCGACGGGAGACAGGCGTATCTCTCATGGTCAGAAGTGAAAACCCACACCGAGGTTGAGTTGATCCAAGGCGCTTTGGTTGAGGTAGCGCTGGCTGTCGATTTTGAGAACCACCTGGGGGTGCAGGTAGTAGCTCGCACCCACGGTCCACACTCGGGTGTCGGGCGCGATGCTGGGCGCTAAACCCATAGGCACGCCGGCGTACCCCAAGGCGGTGTTGAGTTGTTCGTAGCGCACAAAGGGCACCAAGCTGTAGTCGCCCTGATGCCACAGCCGATAGGCGGCTTGGCCATACCAGCCGCGAAACAAGCTGGGCACCGGATTGGCAATGCCTGGCGCAGTGGCATTGAACGCGCTGACGTCATGAAAGCGTCCCTGGGCAGAGAGCGCGCTGAGGTCCCACGGACCCGATTGCCAACGGGCGTGGAGCTCGGCCAAGGTCACACTGGCGCTGGGGGAGGCGATGTCGGGCTGCTTTTGTCCGGCCCCGCCGTTGTACAAACTGCCCCCGATGTTGATGCCGGGCAACCCATCAAAGTTGAGCGCGCCATAGGTGGCCAGCGTGGCGGCTTTGGCTTGCTGGCCTTCTTGGTGAATGGCGCCCAAGGGCGACGCTTGGGTCTGACTGATGCCAGCGCTGGACCACTTGGTGAGGTCAAAGCCAGTGACCACCCCGGCATCCCAGCGCAGTCCCGATTCACGGGTGCCACGCAAGCCCACGCCCAACTCACGCCAGGTGCTGGGGATGATGGCGGTTTCTACCAAATTGCGATGCACGCCAAAGTAGCGCGTGGGCTCGTGGGTTTCGTTCATGTAGCCCACAGGCAAGAGAAACAAACCGACTTTGGCGCTCACTCGCTCATGGATGTCGTGCTCGATGTAGAGCTGTTCAAACGCCACCTCACCTTGGTCAGAGGCCGACACCACCGCGTTTTCAATTTCCAATTCGGCCGCCATGCGGGTGCGGTCGTTGAAGCGATAAGCAAAGCCCAACACACCGCGCCTGGCTGTGGCGACTGCCCCTGCCGTGTTGCCACGCGGGCGGCTCATGTTGAGCTCACCATAACCAAACAAACTCACGCCACTGAGGGCCTCGCTGGCGGCCATGGACGGCGCGGCAACCCATGTCGGGACAGAGCTCGGCGGGACTTGCTCTGTGGACGTGCCGGGTGTTTGTGGAGCCGTTTGAGTCGCTACCGTGCTGCCACCTGCGGGCGGGGCCGCCGCAGTTTGCTGGCGCTTGAGCGCTTCGAGCTCAGACCGCACCGCGCGCAATTCGCTTTGCATCGAACGCAGCTCTTGCAACAACTCGTTGCTGGTTTGCGCCTGCGCGGGGCTGCACAGGGCCAAAGCGGCAGCTGCCACTGCGCAAAGTGGCAGACGTTGGAGTGTCAATGAAAGCATGGATGATCCTTAGAAAAAGCGCCTCAGGGGGCAAAGTAACCATCGGTCAAGGTGCCCAAGAAGGCGACCAAGTCATCGATTTCGGAGTCGTTCAAGGCTGCGCTTTGGCCGCGTGCACGGTTGTATGGGGCTTCGGTCACGTTGACGTTGCCACGCAGCAGACTGGGCAGATCGTTGTAAACCTGCACATTGCCCAAGGGATCTTGGGGGTACCACAGATAGGCTTGGGTGTCGCGCGTGACGTAAAACTCAATGGCCTGGCGCAAGTTGTCGAACTGGCCGTTGTGAAAGAAGCGCTTACGCAAGGCCACATTGCGCAGGCTAGGTACTTTGAAGGCACCACACAGTGCAGTGCGTGCGTTCAAGTCGGTGCGCACAGGGCCGCACAGACCCAGGTCAAAAAATGTAGCGTCCCTGTTGCGGGGCACGGCACTGTTGCGTGGCACCCCCAAGCTGTCGTAACTGAAGTCTGTGAACAAGGCGGCAGGCGCGTTGTCGGGACGGGTACTGGGGTGACAAGCGGCGCAGTTGCCTTTGTCCGCTCGGCTGAACCAGGCCAGGCCACGCAACTCTTGCGGGGTGAATGCCGCGCGAGCGGCATTGACGGCATCGAATTTGCTGGAGAAAGAGGCAAAGTCGCCGTCCTCTTGTTGGTAGCGCGCCAGGGCTTGCCGCACGCGCTCAAAGGCTGCCTGTGGATCGTTGAAGATGTCCGCGCCAAAGACCTGCTTGAACTTGGCGGCATAGGGGGCGCTGGCAATTTTTTGCACCACATCTTGCACGCTGAGATTGGCCATTTCGTGGTCATTGAGCAACGGGCCACCGGCTTGCTCTGCCAAGCTGTTGACGCGCCCGTCCCAAAAAAATCCCCCACTGACAGAGCCATCGGCTGCCACGCTGAAGGCGGCGTTGTAGCGCAAGTACCGAATCGCGGGCGGCAAACGTAAACCCGGCATATCCAAGTTGACCCCCCCCAATGCCACCGGTGTGTCAAAGGGAGAGGCATGACCCCGCTCGGGATCGTGGCAGCTCGCGCATGACAGGCGCCCCGAGCCTGACAAGCGGGTGTCTTTGAAGATGTCTTGCCCCAACAA
>CAIVLE010000242.1 GCA_903906635.1 uncultured Burkholderiales bacterium
ACTGCACTGCTTATTTTAAACCTTGGTGGAGATAAGCGGGATCGAACCGCTGACCTCTTGCATGCCATGCAAGCGCTCTCCCAGCTGAGCTATACCCCCATCGGGTGTCGAGACCAAGAGTATAACCAACTTTTTCAGCGCTTGCCCAACCTGTTCAAAACTTTTTCACGGGTGCACAAAGCCAGCACAGCGTCCAAGGACGGTGTTTGTGGGGTCCCCATGACCAACACCCGCACGGGCATGGCCAGTTGGGGCATCTTCAAGCCTGTAGCGGCCAAGACCTCTTTGATGACAGCCGCGATGGCCTCTTTGCTCCAGGTGCAAGCGGCTAACTTGTCAGCCAGCAGCACCAAGGCCGGTTCAGTGGCGGGCGTGATGTGTTGCGCCAGGTCTTCGGCTTTGGGCGATACATCGCCATAAAAGGCAGCCACCCAATCGGCCAGGGCCACCGTGGTGTCGCAGCGGTCTTTGAGTAAGCCGCACAAGGCAGGTAAGCGCTCATCGGTGCTGATATGGCGCTTGGCCAATTGTTCTTGCACCAAGGGAGCCAGCGTTTCATCAGCCGTGGCCTTGAGGTGCTGGGCGTTGACCCAGCGCAATTTGGCTTCGTCAAACTGTGCGGCGCTGCGCCCCAGGTGGTCCAGGTTGAACCATTCCAAGAATTGAGCACGGCTGAAAATTTCGTCGTCCCCATGGCTCCAACCCAAGCGAGCCAAGTAATTGACCATGGCGTCGGGTAAATAGCCTTCTTCGCGGTATTGGGTGACGGCTTTGGCGCCGCTGCGCTTGCTCATCTTCTCGCCCTGCTCGTTGAGCACGGTAGGCAAGTGGGCATAGACCGGCGGCTCTTGGCCCAAGGCCTTGAAGATGTTGATTTGGCGCGGGGTGTTGTTGACGTGGTCGTCGCCGCGGATCACGTGCGTGATGGCCATGTCGATGTCATCAACCACCACGCAAAAGTTGTACGTCGGGGTGCCATCGGGGCGCGCAATCACCAAGTCGTCCAACTCGTCGTTGCTGATCTCGATGCGGCCTTTGACTTTGTCATCCCACGCCACCACGCCGCCTTGCGGGTTCTTGAAGCGCAACACTGGCTGCACACCTTGTGGCACGGGGGGCAGGGTCTTACCTTCTTGCGGGCGCCAAGTGCCGTCGTAACGCGGCTTTTCTTTGTTCGCCATTTGGCGCTCCCGCAACGCGTCGAGTTCAGCCACACTCATGTAACACGGGTAGACATGCCCAGCGGCCTGCAACTGCGCGAGCACCGCTTTGTAGCGGTCCATGCGCTGCATTTGGTAGAACGGACCTTCGTCGTGGTCAAGGCCGAGCCAGGCCATGCCTTCGATGATGACGTCGACCGACGCTTGGGTGGAGCGCTCCAAGTCTGTGTCTTCAATGCGCAAAATAAAGTCGCCTCCCGTAGCACGTGCGAAGGCCCAGGGGTAGAGCGCCGAGCGGATATTGCCCAGGTGAATAAAGCCCGTTGGAGAGGGGGCAAAGCGGGTGCGAGTTTTGGTCATGCGTGAACGAAAGTTAAAGGGTGTCGAGGCCACGCAGCAAATCGGCCTTCAAGTCGTCGATGTGCTCTAAGCCCACGGCCACACGGATCAAGCCCTGGCCAATGCCAGCGGCTTGACGCTGGTCCTCTGAGAGTTTGCCGTGCGATGTACTCGCGGGGTGCGTCAACAGGGTTTTGGTGTCGCCCAAGTTGGTGCACAACGAAAGCACGCGCAAGCTGTCGAGCACATGAAAAGCCTGCGTGCGAGCGCTCTGCGGGTCTTGCGCTTTGACATCTAACGACAACACGGCGCCGCCCAAGCCCGACATTTGCTTCATCGCCAAATCATGTTGCGGGTGACTGGCCAAACCTGGGTAGTACACACGCGCGACTCGAGGGTGCTCTTGCAACCACAACGCCAACTCATGGGCGCGCGCGCTTTGAGCACGCATGCGGATATCGAGCGTCTCCAGCCCTTTGAGAACCACCCACGCGTTGAATGGTGACAGGACCATGCCGCTGTTTTTGATGACAGGCAAGAACTTCTCAGTGATCAGCTTTTCACTGGCGCACAAAGCCCCCGCCATGACGCGGCCTTGTCCATCCAAATATTTGGTACCCGAGTGCATGACGATGTCTGACCCCATGCCCATGGGGCGCTGCAAGATAGGCGTAGCAAAGCAGTTGTCCACGGCCAATAAGGCACCAGCGTTATGAGCCAAATCAGCCAAGGCGGCAATGTCACACACCTCGGTCAAGGGGTTGGTGGGCGTCTCGGCAAACAAGATTTTGGTGTTGGGGCGAATGGCTGCCTTCCATGCGGCCAAATCGGTTTGCGCCACGATCGTAGACTCCACGCCAAAGCGCGCGAACTCAGAGCCAATTAACTTGATGGTGGAGCCAAACATGGACTGCGAATACAGCACATGGTCACCGGCTTTGAGCAAACTAAAGAGCATCAGCATGATCGACGACATGCCCGATGCAGTGGCCAATGCCGCCTCACTGCCTTCCAGTGCGGCCAAGCGCATTTCAAAGCTGCTGACCGTGGGGTTGCCCGAGCGGCCGTAGGTGTAGCCGTCTTCTTCGCCAGCAAATCGGCGTGCAGAGGCCTCGGCAGAGGGCTGCACGTAGCCACTGGTGAGGTACAGAGCCTCGGAGTTCTCCCCGTACTGGCTGCGGTCTACGGCCGTGCGCACGGCCAATGTGTCAAGGTGTAAGTTGTCGGGTAATGGATGTTGGCTCATGGGTTCACTCCGAGGCGTTGGGCAAAGCCAGTCGCGAATTGTCTTCGCCGCCCTCTTCCTGGCCCACACGTTTTTCATTCAAGCGCACGATGTCTTGCGAGGAGATGTCTCCCGTGACGTACACCCCGTCAAAACAAGAGGCATCAAAGCCGTCGAGTTGGGGCGCTCCCTCAGCTGCGGCGCTGAGCACAGCTTGCGTCATGGCGTCAACGTCTTGGTAAATCAACGCATCGCAGCCAATCAGTTCACGCACTTCATCGATGGTGCGGTTGTGGGCCACCAACTCTTCTGGCGTGGGCATGTCAATGCCATAGACGTTGGGAAAGCGCACGGGTGGCGCAGCACTGGCCAGGTAGACCTTGCGGGCTCCGGCATCGCGTGCCATTTGCACAATCTCGCGGCTGGTGGTGCCGCGCACGATTGAGTCATCCACCAGCAACACATTGCGGCCTTTGAATTCGCTGGCGATCACGTTGAGTTTTTGGCGCACAGACTTCTTGCGAACGCCCTGCCCCGGCATGATGAAGGTGCGGCCTACGTAGCGGTTTTTGACAAAACCTTCGCGGTAGGGCACGCCCAGCAAATGCGCCAACTGCGTGGCGCTGGGACGGCTGGACTCTGGGATCGGGATGATCACATCAATGTCGGTGGGGGGCACGGTGGAGATCACGCGCTTGGCCAAGGTTTCACCCAAGTTCAAGCGAGCTTGATACACCGAGATCCCGTCCATGGTCGAGTCAGGACGCGCCAGGTACACGAACTCAAAAATGCAAGGTTTGAGTTGCGGCGCATCCGCACATTGCTGAAAATGGGTTTGCCCGTCGTCCGAGATGAACACGGCCTCACCCGGCGCCAAGTCCCGCTCCAAAGAGTGGCCCGTGCCCTCCAACGCGACCGACTCACTGGCCACCATGATGGTGCCATCTTTGCCACGTCCAAAGCACAAAGGACGAATGCCATACGGGTCACGAAACGCCAAGACACCATGACCTGAGATCAATGCAATCACGGCGTAAGAGCCCTTGACGCGTCGGTGCACGCGACGCACAGCCTCAAACACGTCGCTAGGAGCCAAGGGCAGACCGCGCGTGGTTTTCTCCAGCTCATGCGCCAGCACGTTGAGCAACACCTCTGAATCGCTCTCGGTGTTGATGTGTCGGTGGTCTTCTGAGAACAGCTCGCTCTTGAGGGCGTGGGCATTGGTCAAGTTGCCGTTGTGCACCAGCACCAAACCAAACGGGGCATTGACGTAAAACGGCTGCGCCTCTTCCTCGCTGTAGGCATTGCCTGCCGTGGGGTAACGCACCTGGCCCAAGCCGTTGTTGCCCGGCAAGGCGCGCATGTTACGTGTGCGAAACACATCACGCACCATGCCCTTGGCTTTGTGCATGAAAAATTTACGGTCCAGCTGCGTGACGATGCCAGCGGCATCTTGACCTCGGTGCTGCAGCAGCAACAAGGCGTCATAGATCAACTGGTTCACAGGTGCGTTGCTGACAACGCCGACGATTCCACACATATTTCAGGCCCACATTTAGGGTAAAAACTTACCAAAATCCACTGGCAACACCGGTTTCAAGGTATGCAGCAAAAGCTCAAGCCACTGTGCGCCTTGCGCGTGTTGCCAAGCATCGGATTCGCGCAGCGGGGTCATGCCCACCACCACCGTGACTGCCAACAACAAAACCAGCCCACGCAAGACGCCAAACACACTGCCCAGCAACCGGTCCAATGGGCCCAGACCCACCGCAGACACCAAGGCCTTGACCATCCAGCTCACAAACACCGTGGCAATGAGCACGGCCACAAAAACCAAGACAAACCCCGCGGCATGGCGCAGCATCTGACTGCTGCCCGACATCGGCAACCAAGCTGCAGCGGCAGGTGCATACATTTGAGCGACGTAAAAAGCAGCCACCCATCCGGCCAAAGACAAGACCTCTTTGACCAAGCCGCGCCAAACGCCAATCAACAAAGAAAGACCCAAGACGGCCAGCAAAATCCAGTCCACGGCCGAGAAATTCAACATGAGCAAATCACAAACTCAGCACAGCAGGCTGCATCTGCAACTGCTTGATCTTGCTGGCGGCTTTGTCAGCCTCATCGCGACTGGCAAAAGGCCCCACGCGCACACGGGTGCGCTTGCCTTCTTTGGTGTCAGCCACATGGGTATAGGTTTTAAACCCTGCTTTTTCAAGTTTGCTTCGCACCTCGCGGGCTTTGCCTTCCTCTGAAAAAGAACCGACTTGAACCACAAAACGCGGCGCATTGTCTTTGCTGTCTGAAGCTACGGGCTTGGCCGGTGAGGCCTCGGCTTTGGGCTCAGGTTTGTTCTCGACTTTGGGATCAGGTTTGACTTCCGCCTTTGCAGCCGAGGGCTTGTCTGGTGTCTTGGGGTCTTTGGGGGCCGCCACCACTTCTTCTTTGGGGTCTAGGCCGGTGCCAGTGGCCAAAGGCGCTAGCTTACCGGGGGCGGGTGCCACAGCTTGGGGCTTGCTGTTGGCGCGCTCTGGGATATCTACCGCGATATCGACCGAGACAGGCCTGGGTTGGGTGTCAAAAAGCACCGGAAAACCAATCACGGCCAGCGACACCAACACCGAAGCACCAATCAAGCGGTGACGAGCGCGGCGTCGCAAAACGTCCACGCTTTGGGCCGGTGCGTTGCTGTAATTTCCCTGGGCGTCGCCTTCGGTTTTACCGGGCAATCGAAACTTGAAAAATGCCATGAACAGGGTCTCAAGAGCTCAAATGTGGGGCATCTAAACGGGGAGTTCCGTTCTTTAAAACACCCCCGACCGTGAAGAACGATCCGAAGACCACAATTCTATCAGCGGGGTCTGCCCCAGCCACTGCTGCGTTGAGGGCTGAAAGCGGGTCCATGTAAGTACCCGCTTTCACGCCAGGCCTTGAATTTGAAGTCTTCCATGCCGAGTGGAGTTGCTCAGCTGTGGCAGCCCGCGGGGTGGGTAAATCGCAGAAATACCAGTGATCAACCAAAGGCCCGACCCGCGCCAACATGGGCGCCAAGTCTTTGTCGGCCATGGCCCCAAAGACGGCGTGCGTGGTCGGGTAGTAGCCCATGGCGTCAAGGTTCTCGGTCAAAGCGGCCACGGCGTGGGGGTTGTGGGCCACATCCAGCACCAAAGCGGGCTGACCCGGCACGATTTGAAAACGCCCCGGCAACTCCACCATCGCCAAGCCATTGCGCACCGCTTGGGCCGTGACCGGGATGCGGCCTCGCAACGCCTCAAGCGCGGCCAACACACCACTGGCATTGACCAGCTGATTGGCGCCACGCAATGCGGGGTAAGCCAAGCCGCTGTAGCGTCGGCCCCGCCCGGCCCAGCCCCACTGCTGCTTGTCCCCCGTGAAATTGAAATCCCGCCCAAACGTCCACACATCGGCCCCGATTTCCAGGCCATGGTCCAACACACTTTGCGGTGGCATGGGGTCGCTGACGATCACCGGTCGCCCTGTGCGCATGATGCCCGCCTTCTCGCGACCAATGCTTTCACGGTCGGTGCCCAGCCACTCCATGTGGTCCAAGTCGATGCTGGTGATCACAGCGCAGTCTGCATCGATCACGTTCACGGCATCCAGGCGTCCGCCCAAGCCCACCTCCAAAATGGCGACCTCCAAGTTGGACGCGCCCATCAGGCTCAAGATGGCCAAAGTGGTGAACTCGAAATACGTCAAAGACACCGCATCCTGTGGCGCCGCGCCCTGTCGCGCCTGTTCTACGCGCTCAAAGTGGGGCAACAACGCGTCGGGCTGAACCGTCTCACCGTGCACACGGCAACGCTCCTGAAAGTGCACCAAATGCGGCGAGGTGTACACCCCTGTGCGATAGCCCGCCTGCAACAAACACGCCTCCAACATGGCGCAGGTCGAGCCCTTGCCGTTGGTGCCCGCGACGGTGATGACCGGGCAGTCCAAGTGAAAAGCCATGCGCTCGAGCACCGTGCGCACACGGTCTAGGCCCATCTCGATGTTGTGGGGGTGCAAGCGCTCGCAGTGTTCGAGCCAATGGTCCAATGAATTCATGGGTTGAATTGTCGCCCACGGTTGCAGGCCTGCGCTTTGCGGCATCATTGCACCCATGACCTCTACCTCACTGACCGTTTATGGCATTCCCAACTGCGACAGCGTCAAAAATGCCCGCGTGTGGCTGACACAGCGCGGTGTAGAACACGTCTTTCACGACTTTAAAAAGCAAGGCGTTCCGCCTGAAGCACTTGACGCGTGGCTGGCCCAAGTGGGCTGGGAGACTTTGCTTAACCGCAAGGGCACCACCTGGCGCAAGCTCGATCCAGCCACACAAGCCAGCGTGATCGACAGTCAAAGCGCTCGCCAAGTCATGCTCACACACGCCAGTGTCATCAAGCGCCCAGTGTGCGTACTCAAAGGCCAAGTGATCGTGGGCGTCAACCCGCAGGCATGGCAAAGCGTTCTAGGTTGAAGTTTTACCTTTGCTTTACAGATCTGCCACAAGCAAAGACTAAACTTCGCGCCATGTCACAAACCAAGGGACAACTTATGAAAAAAATGAACACTCACACCGCACTGCTAGGTAGCCTGTTGGCTGTCTTGAGCGCAGCCAGCTTGAGCGTGCAAGCCCAAGAAGTCGGTCGCGTCATCTCTAGCACCCCCATCATTCAACAAGTGGCTGTGCCCCGTCAGGTCTGTAACAACGAGCAAGTGGTCTCGCCAGGTCAAAAATCGGGGGCGGGTGCTGCCATGGGCGCCATTGCAGGTGGCGCCATTGGCAACAGCATGGGTCAAGGCTCTGGCCGCGCAGCAGCCACAGTGCTGGGGCTGTTTGGTGGCGCCATCTTGGGTGACAAGGTGGAAGGCAACGCACCGCCCGAAGTGCGCAACGTGCAAACCTGCACGCAGCAAATGTTTTACGAGAACCGCACCATGGCCTACAACGTGGTTTACGAGTTTGCTGGCAAGCAATACACCGTGCAAATGCCCAGTGACCCAGGCCCTACCGTGCGTCTGCAAATCACACCCATGGCACCAGCGCCTACGCAACACTACGGCAACGTGCCCCCACCCGGATCGGCACCGCGCTACTGAAAACTGCGCTCAGCTACCCTGGACACAAGCCGCTTCACAGCGGCTTTTTCTTTGCCCCTTAAGCATTGCAGGGCGTGCAGTGAGCCGTCCTTTAAAATCAACGGTTTTGTATCTTTCACACTCCAGCACCATGACCACAGAAAAAATCGACAGCGTCAGCGTCACCACCAAAGCCAATGTGTACTTTGACGGCAAGTGCGTGAGCCATGCCCTGACCCTGAGCAACGGCACCAAGCTGTCGGTGGGTGTCATCTTGCCAGCTACCCTCACCTTCAACACCGGGGTGCCTGAGATCATGGAATGCGTGGCCGGTTTTTGCGAATACAAGCTTGACGGCAGCAACGATTGGGTCAAGTCCAGCGCTGGCGAGCAGTTCAGCATTCCGGGCAACTCGAAATTTGACATCCGCGTGACTGAGCCCTACCACTACATCTGCCACTTCGGTTGATCAACCGCTGATCGGAACCCCATGAGTACCATTCTTCAAAACTTGCCCAAAGGGCAAAAAGTCGGCATTGCCTTTTCTGGCGGCTTGGACACCAGCGCCGCCTTGCTGTGGATGAAGCAAAAAGGCGCCCTGCCCTACGCCTACACCGCCAACCTGGGCCAACCCGACGAGTCTGACTACAACGAAATTCCACGCAAAGCCATGGAATACGGCGCTGAAAAAGCGCGTCTGATCGACTGCCGCAC
>CAIVLE010000243.1 GCA_903906635.1 uncultured Burkholderiales bacterium
GCTGCATTTATGGTCTCTGGCCATCGAAGAGCAATTCTATTTATTCTGGCCATTGATATTCATTACTTTGGTTAAATTC
The DNA here is from genome assembly GCA_903906635.1 of uncultured Burkholderiales bacterium. Classification (GTDB taxonomy): domain Bacteria; phylum Pseudomonadota; class Gammaproteobacteria; order Burkholderiales; family Burkholderiaceae_C; genus Limnohabitans. Next base: position 80 of record CAIVLE010000243.1, read on the forward strand.
CGTAGATTTGTCTTTGCGCCAATCGCTGTGCTTTTGGCAGCCTCGTTTGTTTACAGCGCATGGAAAATACAAATTGATCCTGTCGGAGACTTTTATTCACCATTAACCCGATTTTGGGAGCTGTTGGCGGGCGGGTTGCTTGCGTCAATCAGCGTGACGCACCCCAAGCTCCTGCAAAAACACCATGACTCCATAAGCTTGATGGGGGTGGCATCCATCACGATCGGATTTTTCTTGATTGATAAGAAGTCAGCGTTTCCAGGCACCTTGGCTTTATTTCCTGTCGTGGGTGCTGCCCTGCTTATTTGGTCTCGCAATTCCATTTTTAACCAGAAATTACTGGCGAATCCGCTTTTTGTATCGATTGGATTGATCAGCTACCCGCTTTATCTATGGCACTGGCCTTTGCTGAGTTTTGCCCGCATTTTTGAAGGAGGAACACCCTCCAGCGCGCAAAGACTTGCCTTGGTCGGCACTAGTTTTTTGTTGGCTTGGTTAACTTATCAATTGATCGAGAAACCAATTCGAGGAAAAAAAGACAATCAAGTCATCGTGACCGTTTTAAGTGCTGCAATGATCGCGGTCCTTGTGACGGCCTTCTACATCAAAACAAACCATGGTTTTGCATTTAGGCAATTCGGAAAACTCAATGGCAATCCAGCCACGTTGGTGATCGGAGAAGATCGTTCGAGTCACAGTCGAATTTGCGGCTTAGAAGAGATCAAAACCATCGACATCGAGTGGTGCACACAAGACAACAAACTCAGCCAGCCTAACTATGCCGTTTTGGGCGATAGCAAAGGTGAGGCTTTGTATTTTGGATTGTCACGTCAATCATCAGCCAAAGAAAGTTGGATGATGATTGGCCCCGTGAATTTTCTAACGGGCTATTCAGACGGCCTCAATCAGCTCGCGATGGACAAAATTACGTCCGATAAGAATATCAAAACTGTCGTGCTGAGCAACGCGCTGAGGGGGTTTACATCACTGAATCAAACAACTGGCTTTATAGATTATCAAGTCCCATCGGAAAAAATCAGTACCTGGGTCAAAGCCTACAGCAGCGCGATTCAGCACCTCCAGGGCGCAGGGAAAAAAGTCGTTTTCGTGATGGACAATCCAACTCTTCCTGATCCCAACAGTTGCCTCAGCGGTGACATGACACCTTTTGCAATCCTGAATATATTTATTCATAGAAATGCAAATCAAAATTGTCATGTCTCATATTCCGACCATTTAAAAGGCACGGCCCCCTACCGAGAATTCATCCAACAACTTCAAGCTCAGAATCCTGAGTTACTGATTTTTGACCCTACGCCTTTGTTGTGTGATTTGAATACCAACACCTGTTCCATTTCTGAAGGTGATAGCTTCTTGTACAGCTATGGTGATCACATATCGGACTATGCAAGCTCAAAGGTTGCTACGCAATTGCTTCCAATGCTTAGAAAATAAATATTGATGCGCACCGGTTGTTGGTTTTTGGTGGTGGGCGCAACAGCCGCTGCCGTTCACATGGCGGTGTTCATGTGGGCCATGCCATACATGTGGCCCGAAGTGGCCAACGCAGCCGGCTTTTGCGTGGCCTTTGTGGTGAGCTTTGCAGGTCACCGCGGCTTGAGTTTCAGCGATGCAGACACCGGCTTGTGGCAAAGCCTTCGTCGCTTTGCAGCGACTGCATTGGCTGGCTTTGCCGCCAATGAAGTGATGTTTGTGGCGCTGCTGCGCGGGCTGAATTTGCCCGAGTGGTTGGCCTTATTTTTTGCGCTGGTCTTCGCATCCGCGCAGACTTTTTTGCTCAGTCGTTTCTGGGCTTTTCGCCGCGCGCGTTGATGGGCTAAGCGCCTTGCTTGCGTTTGGCGCGATGCTCACGCCGCGATACAAAATCCACGCCTCGTCTTGGTAGGCTTCGGTGAAGCCCGCGTAAGTTTCGGCTCGGAAGGCCTTGTGCCAACGTGGCGCCAGCACCCACGCGTGTGGGTCGCTGCGCAAGGCCGCCAAGCGTGACATCGGTTGCAGCACAGCACCTGAAGCAGGATCAAAGTCCACCCCATCCATCAGCTCGCGTCGCCAATCGTCACCGGCCTCTCGCTGCTCACGCGCCCAGTCCTGAATCACTTCCATGGGGCGGGTGCGTTGGGCGTAGAACATGACGTCATACGGATAGTCGTCCATCACGGCCAACACATCATCAGGGGGCACTTGACAGGCCACCGCTTGGGCCACGCCTCGCGTGCTGCGCTCCAGCGTGAACTCGCTTGCATAGTGATTGGCGAAGACCGCCACACCCACACCCACCAACGACAAGCCCGCAAACAACACCGCACTCCACGCACGCGGCGCGAGGTAGCGCTGCCACCACAACGCGGCCAGGACAGCCAGCGCAGGCATGACGGGCAGCGCGTAACCCATGAGTTTGGAATTGGGAATCGAAAAGAAACCCAGAATGGCGAGCACCCAAATCCAACACAGCGCCACCCAAGCACTCTGGTCGTCACACGCATGACCGCGCAAGCGTTGGCGCACACGCTGCACGCCATCGGCCGCGACGAAGAAAATCCACGGAAACAGCAGCACCGTCACAGCCACCCCATAGAACCACCAAGGACGCGCATTGTTGAAGGTGGTGGCGGTGTAGCGACCAAACTGGTGCTTGCCAAACATATACGCCAGCATGTCTGGATGCTCGCGCGCCGCCAACACAAACCATGGCAAGGCCACTGCCGCGAAAAGCAAAAGACCGCTCACCCATGGCAGGGCCAGAATTTTGCGCCACTGGCTTGTGTAGGCAATCCACACAAACAGCACTATACCCGGCAACAACAAGCCAATCAAACCTTTGCTTAACACGCCAAAGGCACACGCAACAAAACCTGCACGCGCCCAGTTGTGATGTATGCCACCTTCATGCATGAAAGCGCGAGCAAAACACCAAATGGCAACGCCCATCCATGTGGCCACCATCATGTCTGTATTCACATATTGGCCTGCGACCAAAAACGTCATGCTTGTGCCTAACACCCAGCCTGCGCGACGTGCCACATCCGCACCTGCAAAGTGACGCACACATGCCACCATGAGGCCAAGCA
>CAIVLE010000244.1 GCA_903906635.1 uncultured Burkholderiales bacterium
CGTTGATGCCAAAACGTGCACAAGCAGCACGATCGATCACAACGTTCAGCGTGGGCTGTCCCAAAGCACGCAAAATACCCGCATCCACAACGCCCGGGGTGGTATCAAGCACTCGTTCTATGTGCTCAGCCAATTCGGTCAATTGCTCTAAATCACCACCAAAAATTTTGACCGAGTTTTCACCCTTCACTCCTGACAAAGCCTCAGCAACGTTGTCTTGGATGTATTGTGAAAAACTGATATCGATGCCTGGGATCGTATCGAGCTCTGTTTTGAAGCGCTTGACCACGTCTTCGCGCGTCACCCCTTTGGGCCATTGCGAAGGCTCCTTGAAAGCCACCGAATATTCTTGGTTGAATACGCCCGTTGCATCGGTTCCGTCATCGGGTCGACCCACTTGGGCGGTCACACTTCTCACTTCGGGTTGATGCATGAACAGTTCACGCAGTTGGTTGCTGACTTTCAACGAATAGTCAAGATCAACCGTGGTGGGCAAAGTAACGCGAACCCATAAATTGTTTTCTTCCAGGGTTGGCAAAAAAGAAGTGCCCAAGCGCGTGAGCAGCACGATGGCCACGATGAATGCGCTCAAAGCTGCCGTCAAGACGAGCTTGGGCTTGTCAAGCAAGGCACTGATCAATTGACTGTACTTGCTCATCACCCGCATGACATATTTGGGTTCATGCAGTTCTGTGGTGCTGTTGTAGGCAAAAGAAGCCATTGCGGGGACCAGCGTGAGCGCTAAAACGATAGAGGCCAACAAGGCCACTCCCATCGTCATGCCCATGGGGTGAAAAATCTTCCCCTCAACGCCCCCCAGAATAAACAAGGGGGAGTAGGCCACAATGATGATGCCGGTCGAGAAAATAACCGGGCGCTGAACTTCCGCAACGGCTGCCACGATGGCATCCGTTAGTTTTGTGTGCTTTTTCTCTTCGATCAGTCGGATGATGTTTTCAATCACGATCACCGCGGCATCGACGATGAGGCCAAAATCAACAGCCCCCAGAGAGATCAAGTTGGCTGGAATACCTGCTTGCATCATGCCAATAAAGGCCGCGCACAATCCAAGCGGAATGACCATGGCAACAATCAAGGCCCCCTTGAAATTGGCTAAAAATGCATAAAGAACCATCAACACCAAGGCAATGCCCACAACCAGGGTGTGTTTGACCGTGTCAACCGTCAAATCCAACAAGTGTTGGCGGTCATAAAAGGGCGTGATCTGGACCCCATTTGGTAGTCCTGAGGCATTGACTTCTTTGATGCGCTCACGCATTTTTCCAAGGACTTCGCTGGCGTTTCCACCGCGACGCATCAGCACAATCGCTTCGACGATATCGTCTTGGTCGTTTTGCGCCACCAAACCCAGTCGGGGTGCAAACCCCGTGACCACTTGGGCCACATCCCCAACGCGAACAGGAACACCATTGTTGGTGGTGATCACAATGTTTCTGACATCATCGAGTGAACGCAACATGCCCACACCGCGCACGACCACTCGCTGGCTGCCCGTGTTGAGCACGTCCCCACCCGAGTTGCCGTTGCCATTTCCAACAGCCATCATCAGTTGTGACAGGGTCACACTGTAGAGTTGCATGCGCCCAGGATCAGGACGCACTTGGTATTGCTTGACCCGTCCACCGAATGCGGTCACATCGGCAATGCCAGGAACAGTTTTTAAATTTTTGTAGATGGTCCAGTCTTGTAAGGTTTTGACGGAAGTCAAGTCCCACCCAGGCGCGTCAATTCGGTAGCGCATGATTTCACCCAAGGCGTCGGCATTGGGAGACAAACTGGGATTCACCCCCGTGGGCAAGCTCGCGTTTCCAAGGTACTGAAGAACATTGTTGCGAGCGACAAATGCCGAGGTGCTGTCGGTGAATTGGATGGTGACAACGCTGAGTCCAAACAAAGAAATCGAACGAAATGCCTTGACATCGGGCAGACCCGCTAGCGCGGTTTCGATGGGGATGGTGAGTTGTTGTTCAACCTCCAGGGTGCTTCGTCCAGCCCACTGGGTGATCACTTGCACGTTCAGAGGCGACACATTGGGGTAAGGCTCAATGGGCAATTCTTTGAATGCATGCATTCCTGCCAACAACAGCGCCAAACAGGCAAAGGCGACCAGCCAACGCCGGCGAATCATCAATCGCGCAAATCGGTAGGGACCGTACCCTGAGGCACCGGTGTTCATGGTTTCACCTGCGCATTGTTCGTGTTGTCTTTGTTAGAGGCGGATTTGTCTTTGGCGGCGTTCACCAAGGCCCGATCAACGAGCACGCCCCCCTCGATCACGACCTTGTCACCTGGATGAACCCCAGATGAGATCGCCAAATGGTCAGCATCATTGGCAGGCACCACCGTGACCGAGACCCGTGCATAAGCACCGTCACTTTTTTGAATGACCACAAAGGATTCAGCACCATCTTGAACCACGGCCGATCTGGGTACCACAGGCAACGGCTTGGTGCCCAGGTGGATGTCGGCACGTGCGAACATGTCTGGCTTGAATTGTCCGGATGGGTTGGGAATGTCAACGCGAACGACCACAGCATGGGTTTGACTGTCAACCGTGGGCGAGACGAAACTGATGCGCCCTTGGATTGAATTGTCTAACTTCACGCCAGTGACACGAATATTTGCGATTTGGCCCTCTTTGAGTTTGGGCAAATCTGCTTCAAATACGTTTCCCAAAAACCACAAAGAACTCATGTCGGCAACGGATCCCAGGCTAGACCCGGTGTCGAGGTAGCCCCCCGGATCCACATTGCGCTTGGTGATTTTGCCGGTGATCGGGGAGGCAATGGCCATGTATTCTTGGGCTACCCCTTTGTTTTCCAATTGAGTGATGTCACTTGGCCGAGCACCCAAAATCCGAAGCTTGTTGCGCGCCCCATCCAAGGTGGCGTTGGCATCCTCTAAAAGCTCCTGCGTGGGTTGATTTTTTAAAGACCTTACAGTTCGCAGAGCCAACAGAAATTCATTTTGTGCCGAGATGAATTCAGGGCTGTAAATCCATGCCAAGGGTTCTGAGGCCTTGACAGAGCTGCCCTCCACCATGAGCAATTTATCGACTCGGCCTGACACACGCGATGAGATTTGATGGACATTCAACCCATTGAGGGCGATCTTGCCGTTGACCTGCACGGTATCCACAATGTCTTGTACTTCCACGATTTGAGCTTGAATCAAGCTCTTGGTGATGGAGTTATTTGCCAACACGCTGGAGCTTGTTGGATTGACAGGGTCAGACGCTTTTTTATCCGTTGCCTTGTCTGAAGCCAACTGCGTGATGCCAACTCCGATGACTATTCCGGCAAGCGCAGCAGCACCCACGGCCACCCATGTTCTGTTAGTCATGATCATTCCTGTGATTTCTTTTCTGTGTCACCCACGGCAACGTCAAGGGCGATGCGTGCTTGCAAAGCCGTTGAGCGCGCCAACTCGACTGCCAATTCGGCCGATCTGAGGGCGTTGTAAGAGTTCAGCAAATCCATGTAAGGCATTTGGTTGTTGCTGTAATTGGTGAGGGCCAAGCGATAACCCACTCGCGCTTGTTCGACGATACGTTCTTCGGTGAGTTTGAGCTGTTCAATGCTTTGAGCCCATTGAAGATAAGAGGTCTCCACGGCCAGCCCAATTTGCTGCACGAGGGAATCATCCGCCTCACGAGCAGCAGCCAACTGAGCCTTCGCCTGGTCGATGAGATGGCGCTCTTTGGATGCGAAGTAAAGCGGAAACGTTGCCCCAACACTTACCCCATAGCCGCTGCTGTTGCCCAAGCCCCAAGGGGGGGCTGCTGAGTGAGACAAGACGCCAACACTGAAATCTGGCCTCCTGCCTAGCTCTGCGAGCTCCACGTTGCGCTGAGCGGCATCGAGCAGAAACTTAGAAGCTTTCAAGGTGGAATTGGATTCGAAAGCGAGGCGCTTGAATTGAGCGAGCGGCGCTATCTCGCGTTGGGCAGAAATACGCTCGACTTGCAGTTTCAATTCTTGCTCTGAGGTATAGCCAATCAGCCAAGCAATCTGGGCCTGCAGAGCTTGGGCTTGTCGCTGATAACCCAAGATGTCGTTTTGGATCTGAGCCTGGGTGACCTGGGCATTGATGAAGTCAACGTAAGCACCCGCGTTGTTGGCGTAGCGCAACTTCACGATGGCCTTGATTTGCTCGAGTCGGTCAGCTTGTGCGCTGGCGACTTGAATTTGGGCTTTGGTTTGTTGCCAAGTGACCCAGGTAGTTTTCAGCTGACCCAAGAGTTGAACCTTGAGCTGATTGACTTGTTCTTTGGTGTAACTGGCCTGAGCTTGGGCGATATCGCCGCTGAGTTGCTTTTTACCTGGCCAAAGTAAATTTTGGGAAAAAGACCAAGTGGCGCCGGTGGAGGTTCCCACAGCCAAGGGATTGCCTCGCAAGGGGTCTTGCGTCAGATTGAAGCTGGGGTTGTCTAAAGCTTTGGCGGGCTCGACTGCGAACTGGGCTGCTGCGGCAGAGCTCATGGCGGAGCGCAATTGGGGGTTATTTGAAAGCAACTGTTGGGACAACTGCGCCAAAGAAACAGGAGACAGTGAATCAGTCTGCTCGGTAGATCCAACGGGCGGCAACGAAGCCGCAAAAATCGACTCGCTCAAGCCCAAGGCCATGCACAAAGTCAGGCAATTGAGAAATAATCGGGTGAAAGGTGTAATCAAAGCTTCAATCAAGAATTTTTATGCGGGTATTGTGCCTTGGCAAACCTTTAAATTAGCTTAACCCCGCTTGATGTCAAGCCGATTACGGCTCAATAGGTAACTGGATCAAAACGGCTGTTCCATTCACTTCGGGACGGCTCTTGATGGATAAAGAACCGTGCATTTGGTGTAATGCTTTTTCAGCAATTGGCAAGCCTAGCCCAACGCCCAGCCCAGCAGCGCCCTCTCCTCGCCAAAATGGGGTCAACATCGATCGGATCTCTTGCGCACTGACACCGAGACCGTCATCTAAAACACTCACCAACACACCTTGTGGAACAATTTGGGCGTCAATGAGGATGTTTTTCCCTCCGTATTGAATCGCGTTGTCGATGATATTTCCCAATGCTTCATCCATAAAAATACGGCTGCCACGTAAACTGACCTTTCCGATGTGAGAGCTTTGTGGGGTGATCCCCAACGTTTTGTGCGCGGCTTCCACTGATCTTTGCCATTGCGTGCAGACTTCATTGAGAAAGACCAACACGTCAAAAGTCTCACTCTCAAACAGCTCGGCACGCTCAGCACGCGCCAAACTCAGCAACTGCCGTACCAAATGAGCGGCTCGGGTGGCGGCGGCATTGATCTCTTGCAAGACTTCTTCATCTGGGGGCTGTTTGCTGTTGGCTTGATGTGTACGCAAAAGATCCTCAGCCAAGATTTTGATGCCCGCGATGGGAGTACGGAGTTGGTGAGCCGCATCGGCCACAAATCGTCTTTCGTGTGCAACAGAGCTTTGTAATCGCTGAAGTAAATCGTTGATGTGCAAGATCACCACACGCAACTCTTCGGGCACGTTTTCAAGTGAAACCGGTGACAAATCATCAATGTCTTTTTCTGCAACGGCTTCGCTGATTTGTTTGGCGGGTGAGAGTCCGAACTTGATACCAGCCAAGAGCAAAGGAATGATTAAGAAAGCAAGACCAACGGCGGGTAAAAAAATAGCTGCAGCAAGCTCATGAGAAATTTCAGCCCGCTTGCTGTGCGCCTCGCCCACGATCACCCAAACCCACTCGCCACTGGGCTGGTGATCCACTCGCAAGACCACCACCCTCATGTCCCCTGAATCGCTGTGCATGTCAAAAAAAGAAGGCTCCCCCACTTTTTGAGTGGAGACAGACTCTGGCAGCGCTAAGTTGGCGTTCCCGGCAATTTTTTGACTGGCCTTATCGAGAACGGTAAATTTGGGAGGTGAGACGGAGTCAAAAATCAACAAATCAGCCGTGTTCGTATCCACTCCGAAACGAGGGCCTTGCGTCTCCCATTTGACCTGGGCCGCCAAGGCCAAAGCATCGTCTTTGAGTATGCGATCAAAAGATATCTGTGCAGCATTACCGCTGAACCAATACGCTGCCAGAGTCGCAATCACCACCGTGAGTAACCAAAGTGAAAGAAAGGTAAGAAGTAACTTTTGTCTCAGGCTCAAGATTCGAGGGAAATTCACAGAGTTTTCTCCATCACGTAACCTACGCCACGAACAGTCACGATACTCACCCCGGTGTCCATGAGTTTTTTTCTTAGTTTCAAGATATAAATCTCGACTGCATTGGGACTGAAGTCAGACTCCCAACTTGACATCGTTGAGACGATGCGATTTTTGGGTACCGGATGTCCACCAGAAGACATCAGCAACTCCATCAGGGCAGACTCTCTGGGTGAGAGCGGGATACGACTGCCAAGGTACAACAGTTCACGCGTGTCCACATTGAACTTGAGTCCACCCAACTCAATTTGGGTGGCAATGTTGCCAGTTTTTCTGCGCACAATCGCCCTGATGCGAGCCACCAATTCGCTGGGCTCAAAGGGTTTGACCAAATAGTCATCGGCCCCACCGTTCAAACCCATCAACCGGTCAGTGAGTTCGTCACGTGCTGACAAAATCAAAACTGGATGGTTCATTTTGTTGGAACGCCAGCTTTGCAAAACAAAAAGTCCATCCTGTTTGGGCAGATTCAGATCGAGCACTGCAAAATCATAGGTATCGACGGATGTCGCACTGATGGCCTGCTCGCCGTCCTCCACGACGTCGACTTGCCAGCCTTCAGCAAGAAGGGTCCGTTTAAGGCCAAGTCGCAGCGCTGAATCATCCTCAACTACAAGTATTCGCATAGATAACTCTCAGTGACCTCAGCATCTTTTGAATGCAAAATATTGTGAAAGATTATGTGAGATGCTCAGAGCTAGAGCTTCATATGATGTCCGTGGGAGTTGACTCCATGTAGGAGGTTGGTTTGAAAGTATCCTTTTTTTATCTGCTTATCGCATCTTGGATGTGGGCTTGCACATCCCATGCAGCTGAAATCACCCTAGATTCTTTTGCATCTCGCGTGGAGATCAGGACATTCACATCCCTGAGCCTCAGTGATGAACAGTTCTTGCGCGGAGACCCCAAGGGCCTCTCGGTGACGTTGGCAGGTGAATTGAGATTGCCTAGACAAAACTCAAGCGGTAAATTACCTGCCGTGGTCATCATGCACGGGTCTGGCGGCATCAATGCGGCGAGTCAAAGCTGGGCTTACGAATTGAACCACGCTGGCTTTGCCACCTTCATGGTGGACAGTTTTTCAGGTCGGGGATTGACCCAAGTCTCAACCGACCAAGCCAAACTGGGACGATTTGCAGGGGTCTTGGATGCTTTTCGTGCCGTAGAAGAGTTGTCACGCCATCCTCGCATTGATCCCGAGCGCATTGCCTTGATCGGCACCTCACGCGGTGGTACGGCCGTTGTTTACACCGCCATGCGACGCTTTCAGCAAACTTGGTCACCCCGGTTCAAAGCCTTGGCGACTTTTCCCTTGTATCCATCGTGTTTTGATCGGCTCGATCAAGACGAAGACACCACGGTGCCCATTCACGCGTTTCACGGAGAGATTGACGATTACGCGTCCAAAGAGCAATGCAAAGATTGGTTCAAACGACTTGAATCTGCTGGAAGAGTGGTCACCAGCGTAGAGTACAAAAACGCGCCCCATAGCTTTGACAACGTATTGGGCAGCACAACTCCTGTTGCGAGCACGGGAGCACAAAGCACCAGCCAATGCCATATCGCCGAACAATCCAACGTGTTGTTCAACTTAGAAGAAAGTAAACCGTTCAGCTACCAAGACCGCTGCGTCACCTACAACCCCAAGACCGGTTATGAACCCAGCGCCACAGCAGCGGTCCATCAAGCTGTGCTGAGCGCCTTGAAGAAGTTGCTGAAATAGCCGCTCACTCCCCAAAGACTTTAGCCTTCCAGTCCTCAACTGGCATGAAGCTTGGATCGGCACGCACGATTTTCTCGGTGGCAGCCCAAATGTCGGCGTCTGTTTGCTCTAAGTCAAGCGGGTCACCATGTGGCTGCGCGACGTACCACGGCGTGTCAAAGTACACCTCGACCGTGTTTTCTTCAGGGTCCTTGAAGTAAATGGACATGGCATTGCCATGGTTCAAGCCACGCATCTGAGTGGCCCCTTTGGCCAAGGCACGGTGGCGCGCTTCACGTAAATCGTTCAAATCATTCACCATGAAGGACAGCTGCATGATGGTGCTGGGTGCACCCGCTGGTCTGTTTTGAGCCAAGGCCAACTGATGATGCTGCTTGGGGTTGGAACTCAGAAACGCCAACATGAAGGGAAAGGTAAAGCCTGGACCTTTGTCGGTGAGCTTCAAGTCAAACACCGAAGTGTAAAAGTCAATCATCTTGTCGATGTCAAAACACGACACGCCCACATGTGACAGGTGGGGTTTGAAACTGGCGCTCATTGCTTGGGTACCTTTGCGTCTGCGACGACTTGCGTCCATTTTTGAAGTTCAAACACGACCATGGCCTTCATTTCTTCGGGTGTGCTGCCCTTGGGTTCTCCGCCCATTTCTTCCAGTCGAGCTTTGACCATGGGCGATTGCAAGGCTTTGAGCACTTCCTGGTTGAGACGATCCACCACGCCGCGTGGTGTCCCCGCTGTGGCCAGCAACCCAGCCCATGAGCGCACGTCGTAGCCCGCCACACCTTGCTCCGCCACCGTCAACACATCGGGCAGCCCGGGCCAACGCGAGGGACCTGTCGTCGCCAGCGCACGCAGCTTGCCTGCTTTGATGTTGGCATTCACCGCAGTGGGGGGAGCAATGACAAAGTCCACATCGTTGGACAACAAAGCGGTGATGGAGCTCGCATCGCCTCGGTAGGGGACATGCAGCAAATTAAGTTTGCCCATCTTGGCCAACAACTCCCCCGCCAGGTGATGGGTCGAACCCACACCTGCTGAGCCATAACTCAGACCCTCCGCCGACTTCTTAGAGATGGCCAACAGATCGGCAAATGAGCGCAGCTTGGAATCGGCCGATGTCACGATCAAAAAAGGAAAATACGTGATAGTCGAGACCATCTCGAAATCAGCTACCGTTTTGTAGGGCAGGTTGTTGTACAAAGCACCGGCCACTGCGTGGCCACCGGTGGCCAGCAACAAGCTGTAACCGTCAGGCTTGGCACGAGCCACCGTGGTGGCAGCAATCGTCCCACCCGCGCCCGATTGCGCCTCGACAACAAAAGGCTGGTTCAGGCCTTTGCTCATTTCTGAGCTAATGGCCCGCGCGATGTTGTCTGCATTGCCTCCGGGTGCGAAACCTTGAAAAATTTTGATCGGGTGATCTGGGTACGTCTGTGACCACCCAAGCATTGGCGTGCCCCCCAACATGGCAGCACCAGCCAGCACGATGCCTCGTCTTTTCATGGCTTGTCTCCTCCGCCGTTTTGCGCATGCCCCAAAGTTCGTGCTTCGGATTTCTATGCGCAGTGCCCAAATTAGGTTTGATCAACGATCGGGTTACTCAAAGTTCCCACGGCCTCGATTTCAACTTCGCACACATCGCCGTGCTTCATGAAGCGCGGTGGCTTGCGACTCCAACCCACCCCAGCCGGAGTGCCCGTGGCGAACACATCGCCTGGAGTCAAGGTGAAGATCGTGGAGGCATAACTGATCATCTTGGCTATGCCAAAAATCATGTGGCCGGTGTGGCTCGATTGCACCACTTCACCATTCAATCGCACTTCTAACTTGAGCTGGCGATCAGGTGCAATCTCATCAGCGGTCACCATCCAGGGGCCAAATCCACCGGTAGATTCAAAGTTCTTGCCAGACGCAATTTGCTTGGCGTGAAATTGCCACTCACGCACACTGGCGTCGTTGTAGCAAGAGTACCCAGCCACATGCGCGAAGGCTTCGCTTTCTGGAATGTCGCGCCCACCCTTGCCGATGATGACGGCCAACTCACCCTCCCAGTCAAGAGATTCAGACACACGGGGTCGAACAATCGGTTGGTTGTGCGCGCATTGCGAGCGCCACACGCGCAAAAAAATGGGAGGCTCTTCAGACAATTCTCGGTGCATGCCCGCAGCCAAAACTTCTTGGTGATGGTCCATGTAGTTTCGAACGGCACAAATGATTTTTTCAGGCTTTGGGATGACGGGCAAATACGCCACATCGCTGAGCTTTATGTCTGCAGCGTGTCCCACAACATCCTTGGCCGCGTTCAGGTAGGCGCCAGATCCTATGTAGTCAGCCAATGTGGCGTACTGAGGAAACACCTTGCCCAAGTCGACCACGCTGTCTTCAACAACAGCACCCCAAGTTTCTCGACCTTGATTTAAAAAAGACAAAAGCTTCATTTTTTTCTCGCTGAAATAAACACATGGTTTTGCTATCAAGGCGGCCAATGCGCACGCATGCGCACTCACACTTGCTCAAGATAAAAACCCAATCATTATTCGCAAAAAAGAGAGATTGCGCACTATCGTTTACGCCAACTTGATATGCAACTTGCGCATTGCGTCAACTCACCCAAGCCATATCCAAACAATCTTCGATCTCTTGAAAATATGCGCGCCCTGAGTCGCTGAGACGCATCAATTTCTGACGTTTATTTTCTGGGTCACTGCCTAAAAAAATCAAGCCTGCAACTGTCAGTTTATGAATTTGGTGATGAACGGTGGATGGACATCCAAAGTGCCGCATCACACATGCATCGCTGACCCTCAGGGGCTTGCCTGTGTCGCATTGAACGGCAATAAGCTCCAACAAGTGTTGCTCGCTGAACGAAAGCTGGGGCACGTTCGAATGATCGGCGTGCTTCATCGTGTGCCCTAAAAACTGCATGTAGAAATGGTGGGTATCGAATTTCTTAGAAGGGAGCTTTTCATCCTCTAATTCACTGGAAATTTCCAACAGCTGCTTCAACTCCTGCGCACTGATGAGTTGGTGGCCGATGTTTGTAGTGTGTCGCATCGCATTCATGGAGAATCCTCTTGCACGCAATGGGTGCGTGCCAGACCATTTATAGCCCCCCAAAACCAAGCCGTCGGTGGGCTGGACCACACAGCCCAGGACTTAAATCACTCGGCTTTGACGTTGGCCGCCTTGATGACCCTGCCCCAGCGCTCATATTCCGTCTTGATGTATGAAGAAAACTCATCAGGCGATTTGCTAGGATGAACCGATGCACCGATGACTGCAAAACGGTTTTGAACATCGTGGCTGCTGAGCCCCTTGTAAATGGCCGCTTGAACTCTCTGAACAATCTCTGTGGGTGTGCCAGCCGGCGCCCCCAAGCCAAACCATGGCGCGACGACCAACTCTGGGTAACCCGACTCTTTGGCCGTGGGCACATTGGGCAGCTGAGCCGCGCGTGTGTCCGACAACACCGCCAAGGCCTTGATTCGCTCAGCTTTGAGCTGCGGCATAGCCACCACCAATGAGCTTTGAAAGTCAAGCAGTGTCGACCCGCCAATCAGGTCTTGTATTTGCTGCGTGGCACCTTTGTAGGGCACGTGGTTAAGCTTCGTACCGGACTGCAACTGAAACAACTCAGCCGCGAGATGGGGCACAGTACCCACGCCAGGCGTGCCATAGGCCAACTTGTCTGGGTTGGCTTTGGCGAAGCGGGCCAACTCGGCCAAGGTGCTGAATGGGGCCTGGTTGTTGGCGATGACGATGGGTGTCATGGACACCATGTTGCTGATAGGTGCAAAGTCTTTGAA
>CAIVLE010000245.1 GCA_903906635.1 uncultured Burkholderiales bacterium
TCTCGGCCAGCACCGCACCTGCAAAGGTGCTGGGCTCAGGCGTTAGACCACGCGCCAAGACAGCGACTCGCCACTGCGCAGGGGCTTGAGTTCGGTCTCGCCAAACGCAAAACTCTCTGGCGGTGTCCAGTTCTCGCGGCGCAACGTGAGGGTGGCGCTGTTGCGCGGCAAGCCGTAAAAGTCGGCGCCGTGAAAACTCGCAAAACCCTCGAGCTTGTCCAACGCATTGGCGTTGTCAAAGGCTTCGGCATACAAAGGCATGGCCGCATGTGCGGTGTAGCAACCCGCGCAACCGCTGGCGTGTTCTTTGAGGTGCGCTGGGTGTGGGGCGCTGTCGGTGCCCAAGAAAAACTTAGAGGAGCCACCTGTGGCCGCTTGCACCAAGGCTTTGCGGTGCTCCTCGCGCTTGAGCACGGGCAAGCAGTAAAAGTGCGGGCGAATGCCACCGGTGAAGATGGCGTTGCGGTTATAGAGCAAGTGGTGCGCGGTGATGGACGCCGCCGTGAAGGCATCACTGTGCGCCACGTACTGCGCCGCTTCGCGGGTGGTGATGTGCTCAAACACAATTTTGAGTTCCGGAAAATCGCGTCGCAGGGGGATGAGCTGGGTGTCGATGAACACCGCTTCACGGTCAAAGAGGTCGATGTCGCTGGAGGTCACCTCGCCGTGCACCAGCAGCAGCATGCCCGCTTTTTGCATGGCCTCCAAGGTCTTGTAGGTCTTGCGCAAGTCGGTCACACCCGCGTCGCTGTTGGTGGTCGCCCCCGCTGGGTAGAGCTTGGCAGCGACGACGCCCGCGTCTTTGGCGCGGGCAATTTCGTCTGGCGGTAAGTTGTCGGTGAGGTACAGCGTCATCAAAGGCTCAAAGTCCATGCCTTGGGGTACGGCGGCCAAGATGCGCTGTTTGTAGGCCAAAGCTTGCGCCGCGGTGGTGACCGGTGGCTTGAGGTTGGGCATGATGATGGCCCGAGCGAATTCAGCGGCGGTGTGGGGCACCACGGTGTTCAAAGCGGCGCCGTCGCGCACGTGCAGGTGCCAGTCGTCGGGGCGTGTGATGGTGAGTTCTTGCGTCATGCCCACCATTGTCTTCGATCAATGCTGCAAGATTTTGTTCAAAAACTCTTTGGTGCGGGGCTGGCGGTTCTCGGGGTGGTTGAAGAACTCGTCTTTGGAGCAGTCTTCCAAGATCTTGCCCCCCACATCCATGAAGATCACGCGGCTGCTGACCTTACGGGCAAAGCCCATCTCATGGGTCACGCACATCATGGTCATGCCTTCATGGGCCAGGTCCACCATCACATCAAGCACCTCGCCCACCATCTCTGGGTCTAAGGCGGAGGTGGGTTCATCAAACAGCATCACGATGGGGTCCATGCTCAGGGCGCGGGCAATGGCCACACGCTGCTGTTGGCCACCGGAGAGTTGGCCCGGAAATTTGTCTTTGTGCGCGATCAGACCCACACGCTCGAGGTATTTCAGACCATGCGCTCGGGCTTGTTCGGGGCTGCGCCCCAGCAC
Source organism: uncultured Burkholderiales bacterium (assembly GCA_903906635.1). GTDB lineage: Bacteria > Pseudomonadota > Gammaproteobacteria > Burkholderiales > Burkholderiaceae_C > Limnohabitans. Next base: position 1,519 of record CAIVLE010000245.1, read on the forward strand.
CTTGACTTGCGCCATGGTGAGGTTCTCGGTGACCGAGAGGTGGGGGAACAACTCGAAGTGCTGAAACACCATGCCCACGCGGCTGCGCAATTGGGGCAGGTTGGTTTGCTTGTCGTGCACGGCCACGCCGTCGACAAAAATCTCGCCTTGCTGGAACGGCTCCAGCGCGTTGATGGTTTTGATCAAGGTGGATTTGCCCGAGCCCGAGGGGCCGCACACCACCACCACCTCACCGCGCGCGATGGTGGTGGAGCAGTCGGTGAGCACCTGCACGGGGCCGTACCACTTGGAGACGTTTTTAAGTTCAATCACAGCTTATTCTCCAGGCTCAACGGATGATGGCAATGCGCGCTTGCAAGCGTCGCACCAAGGCTGACAGGCCGTAACAAATGACGAAATACACCACGGCGGCCAGCAGGTACGCCTCTTCGGGACGGCCATAAATTTTGCCAGCGGTCACAAAGCCTTTGAGCAAGTCATAGGCCCCAATGGCGTACACCAGGGAGGTGTCTTGAAACAAAATGATGGTCTGCGTCAACAGCACCGGCAGCATGTTGCGAAAGGCCTGTGGCAAGACCACCAAGCGCATGTTTTGCCCATAGGTCAGCCCCAAGGCCTGGCCGGCAAACACCTGCCCGCGCGAGATCGACTCGATGCCCGCACGCATGATCTCGCTGAAGTACGCCGCCTCAAACGCCACAAAGGTGATGGTGGCCGAGAGCTCCGCGCCGATCGGGCGACCAATCAAGGAGGGGATGAGCAAATAAAACCACAAAATCACCATCAGCAGTGGAATCGAGCGCATGCCGTTGACATAGACCACAGCAGGCGTGGCCAACCACTTGTTGCCCGACAAGCGCATGAGCGCAAGCAAGGTCCCAAACAGCACCCCCCCCAAGGTGGCGACGAGGGTGAGCTCAACACTGAAAAACAAGCCCTTGGAGACAAACTTGCTTAAGATGTCCCAGTCCAAAAATGAGAGGTCGAGGTTGCCCATGCTCAGTGCCCCCCGCCGGAGGACGTGGCCACGGTGAGCCCCGGAATTCGCATGCGCCGCTCAACCACCGCCATCAAACGGTTCACTGCAAAAGCTGAGAGGGTGTACAGCGCGGTGACTGCCAAGTAGACCTCCACGCCGCGGGAGGTCTCTTCTTGCACTTGCATGGCGTACATGGTGAGCTCAGCGATCGAGACCGCAAAAGCCACCGAGGAGTTTTTCAGCAAGTTCATCGACTCACTGGTCAGGGGTGGCCAGATGATGCGAAACGCCATGGGCAACAACACATAACGGTAGGTCTGCCAAGTCGTCAGCCCCATCGCCATGGCCGCTTGACGTTGGCCGCGGGGCAAGGCTTGAATGCCTGCACGCACTTGCTCGGCAATGCGCGCCGAGGTAAAAAACCCAAGTCCTAGCACCACCAAGGCAAAGCCCGGGACTTGCTGCATTACCGCAAACACTTTGGGCAGCACGAAGTACCACAGAAAAATTTGAACCAACAGCGGGATGTTGCGAAACAACTCCACCCAAACATTGGCAGCACGTATGAGGCTGCGGTTGAGCACGTTGTCGGGGGGCAAAGTGCGCAAGGTGCCCATGAGCGCCCCCACCACCATGGCCACCAGCCAAGCACTAGCGGCCACGGACAGCGTCCACCCCCAAGCGTCAAACATCCACTCGAGATAGGTGCGCCCACCGCCGTCGTCTTCTAAAAAAACCTGCCAATCAAGTGCCATGGGGTTGCCTTGTCATTCGAAGTGGGTGGCGTCGTGGGTGGTGTCGTGGGGGACGAAGTAGGTGGGCGCTGTGGTGTTCACGCGTGTGACTTACCTCTTGGCGTACTCTTCAACCGGCTTGTCGTTCAAGTTGGCCCAAGCGGCCTTGTTGGCGTCGCTGGCAGGCATGTTCATGCGGATGTTCTTAGGGGGGATCGGTTGAACAAACCACTTGTCGTAGAGCTTGGCGAGTTCGCCCGATTTGGCAAGCGTGGCGATGGTGTCATCGGCGAGTTTTTTGAACGCAGGATCGTCCTTTCGCAGCATGATGGCGATGGGCTCCACGCTCAAGACTTCACCCACAATTTTGAAATCTGCAGGCGACTTGCTGCTGGCAATATTGCCAGCCAAGATCTGACCATCCATCACAAACGCGTCGGCGCGGCCTGACTCGAGTAACAAAAAGCTGTCAGCGTGGTCTTTGCCAAACACTTCCTTGAAGTCCACGCCTGTGGCGCGTTCGTTTTTGCGCAGCAACTGCACCGAGGTGGTCCCCGTCGTGGTGGCCACGTTTTTGCCATTCAACTGGCCAATGGCAGTGATGCCAGAGTTGGCACGCACCGCAATGCGAACTTCTTCCACGTAGGTGGTGAAGGCAAAGGCCACATCTTTTTGACGCGTCAAGTTGTTGGTGGTGGAGCCGCACTCAATGTCGACCGTGCCGTTTTGCACCAGCGGCAAACGGTTTTGCGAGGTCACGGGCAGGTACTTGATCTCGAGCTTTTTGCCAACGGCTTTTTCGAGGTTGTCCAAGATGCGATGGCAAATTTCCACGTGGTAGCCCACGTACTTGCCGTCTCCCAAGGTGTAAGACAAGGCGCCTGAGGAGTCACGCACACCCATGGTCACGCTGCCAGAGGCTTTGACTTTGGCGATGGTGTCATTGGCTTGAGCCTGCACACCACCAGCCACCAAAGTGGCCAGGGCGAGGGCGAATAACTGCTTTTTCATGAGTTGCTCCAGTGCAAAGAAACGACAAGTAAAAACGTCATTCTAGAGACAACCTGGGCGCCCCGTGCGCCCTGAATTTTCAACTCAGAAGGGGTTGGCCAAGGCCTTGCGCTTCCACATTTGCCATGGGCGGTCCAAATGCTGGTCGTTCATGTCCGAGGTGGCTTGGGCTTCGGCGTCGGTCAAGAAGTTGATCTCCCCCAAACGAGCGGCCTCGGCTTGTAAGCGCGCATTGTTCTCGGTGTAGATACCTCTAAAGACAGCTTGCTGGATGGAAGTGCCAACGGTCACGCTGCCGTGTCCGCGCATCAAGGCCACATTGGCTTGCCCCAGGCACTGAGCCAGCGACACACCCAACGCTTGGTTGCGAATCAACAGGTCAGAGGTCTCACCTGCACTGTGGCGAATTTCGTAGACCGGAGTCACCGCGCCTAAGAACCCACTCATGTGGCAGATGGGACGCAAACGCGCACCGGTCACACCAAAGGGAATCACCGCGGGTGAGTGGCTGTGGATGATGGACATCACATCTGGACGGGCACGGAAGATTTCGCTGTGGATGTAGCGCTCCACATAGGTGTGGCGACCTTGTGCGTCATGCACCACACCGTCCAAATCCACCACCACCAAGTCTTCCAGAGTCACCAAAGCAGGCGCCATGCTGCGAGCGATGTAAAAGCGCTCGGGATTGCTGGGGTCGCGCACGCTGATGTGACCAAAACCATCGAGCACGCCTTCGTTGACCAAAATGTGGTTAGCCACGACCAAATCAGACAAAACTTGCGAAACCATTTGATATCCTCCAAAAGATGTGTCAATCGTACTGGTTGCACGCTTTCAAGACAGCCCCCAAGGAGACAAGGTGTTGCGTAGTTATTTAAGAATGGTGTGTGCGTGGATGTGCGCGGCCTTGCTGGGGCTTGCCAGCGCACAAAACTTTCCCAACAGACCCATCCAGGTGATCGTGCCGGTGGCCGCAGGAGGCGGCACCGATTTGTTGGCCCGTACATTGGGCCAAAAAGTAGGGGAAGAGCTCGGGCAAAACCTGATCGTGGAAAACCGCATCGGTGCAGGCGGCAACATTGGGGTGGAAATGGTGGCGCATGCCAAACCCGATGGCTACACCTTGTTGGTCTCTCCCGCCACCATTGCCACCAATGTGGCGGTGTACAACAAGCTGCCCTACGACTTGCTAAAAGACTTCCAAACCGTGACCCTGATCGGTCAAACCGGCGTGGTGCTGGTGGTGCACCCCTCTGTCAAAGCCAACACGCTTCGGGAGTTTGTCGACTTGGCCAAAGCGCACCCAGGCGAGCTCAATTTTGGCTCGGCCGGTTTGGGCAGTCCCCAGCACTTTCACGCAGAGCTCTTTAACCAACTCGCAGGCACCAAGACCAACCACATTCCCTACAAGGGCCAATCGCAGTCGATGACCGATTTGGTGGGCGGGCAACTGAGCTACATGTTCAGCCCGTTGCAAAACGCCTTGCCCTACATCCAGCAAGGCCGTATCCGCGCCTTGGCGGTGGCCTTTCCACAACGCTACCCCGCGCTGCCCAATGTGCCGACGCTGTTGGAGTCAGGCTACAAAGGCGCTGATTTCTCCAACTGGTTTGCCGTTTATGCACCTGCCAACACGCCCCCAGCCGTGATCAAAAAACTCAATGCGGCCTTTGTCAAAGTGGGCAAGACCCCAGAGATGAAAGCCAAGTTCGACAAGTTGGGTTTTGAAGCCTTCTTCACCACACCCGAAGGAGGCACCGACTTCATGCGTGCTGAATTGGTGCGCTGGGCCCGCGTGGCCGCCTATGCCGGCATCAAGGCCGATTGACACTGCGCTTTGCTTGACTCTCCAAACGACAAAGGCCGCAGTTGCGGCCTTTGTCGTTGAAAGCGCAAACGCCTTAAATCTTGAACGCTTCGAGTGACTCGGGCGCGAACAACTCGTGCACATCGAGCTTGCGAGGCGACAGACCTTGCTCGTGGTGGTAACGCGTGAAAGTCTCCAAGGCCTTGATGTTTTTCTCCAAGCCGTAAGGCCACCAGTCGTCTCCAAATTCGCGCTGGGTCTCGTCCACGTAGGCGGACAACCAAGGCAACATGGCCTTCAAAGCCGCGGTGTCCTTCAAGTCTTCGTAGGTGTGGCGTTGGGCTTCTATGAAAGCCTTGGTGAGGGACTGCGCGATCCAACGGTTTGCCTCATACACCTCACGGCGCATCACCACGGTGTGCATGATGGGGAAGATGCCCGTCTCACGGTAGTAGCGGCGCTCGACCTCGGGGTAATCTTCAAACAAGCGCTTGACTTTGCCATCGCCCTTCAAAAACGACGAAGGCATGCGTGCGGTGTAGAGCGCATCCAACTCACCGTCGTACAACATTTGTGACAAAGTTTGGTGCGGCGCGATGGGGCTGACTTGGATGTTGGGTGGCAACGCGAGCTTCATTTTTTCAATGCGCCCGACCTCTTCTTCGCCGCCATACAAGTACGGTTGCGCATCCACCGGCACGTTGTAGTGGTCAGACAAAATGCCGCGAATCCACACCGGTGCAGTCATTTGGTACTCGGGGCTAGCGATGCGTTTGCCAATCAGGTCTTTGGGTTCACGAATGCCGCTGTTGGCGTTGACGTAAATGCACGAGTGACGGAAAAAGCGCGAGGGAAAAATCGGCAGCGCCACAAACGGGCGCTCGGGCTTGGACAACGTCACGCAGTAAGACGACAGCGACATCTCGGAGATATCGAACTCACGAAAACGCGCCATGCGAAAAAAAGTTTCTTCGACAGGCAAGTTCAGGTAGTTCAGGTCGATCCCATCCACCTTGACCGTGCCGTCCATCAAAGCACGGGTGCGGTCGTAGTTCCAGCACGCAAAAGTCAAATTCAATTTACTCATCATCATTCCTGTTTCAAATTGGCGTTTTGAACAGCCTTGCCTAGGCGTTCAATTTCTTCGTTCATGGCACGTGTCAAATCAGCCGGACTCCCGCCCACCGCTTCAATGCCAGCGTTGCTGAGCAACTGCACCACATCGGGCAGCTTGGCAATGGCGCTCATTTCTGCGCTGATGCGCTCGATCGCCGCTTGCGGGGTACCGGTCGAGGCAAACACCGTCACGATGGGGGCAAAGTCAAAGCCTGGGATCAACTCGGCAATGGCAGGCACCTGGGGTTCTTGGGCCGAACGCTTGGCCGCGTTGTTGCCCACCAATCGCACTTGGTTGTTTTTGACAAAACCCGACAAAGACGGCAAGGCTGAAAACAGCATATCCACCTGTCCACCAATCAAAGCCGGCACCGACTGGCCCGTGCCCTTGAAAGGCACGTGCACGATGTCGAGTCCCAGGGCCGACTTGAAGGCTTCCATCGTCAGGTGGTGGGTGCTGCCAATGCCCGAGGAACCGTAGGTCAAGGTACCGGGCTTGGCCTTGGCCAAGGCAATCAGTTCACGCAAATTGGTGGCTGGGGTTTTAGGGTTGAGGGCCAAGTACAAAGGCGCGCGTGCCGCCAAAGACACCGTCACAAAGTCGCGTTTGTAGTCGTAACTCAGGTTTTTGTGGATCACCGGGTTGATCGAGAAGGTGGACCCATCGGTCACCATGAAGGTGTAGCCATCTTTGGGGGATGTGGCCATGGCTTGTGCGGCCACCATGCCGTTGGCGCCGGGCTTGTTATCAACCACCACGGCTTGTCCCAAACGTTCGGTCAATTTCTGGGCATACACACGGGCCACGGTATCGGGCAAACCGCCTGCGGCGTGCGTGATGATGAATTTGATCGGCTTATTCGGATAGGCCTGCGCTTGTGCCCACGCAGCGGGGGCGAGCAGCGCCACACAGGGCAGCGCGAGCAAGCCGGCAAGCAAAGTCTTTCGACGCGCAAGGGTGAGAGGGTTCATGAAGGTCTCCAAAAAAATATTCAAGTCAA
>CAIVLE010000246.1 GCA_903906635.1 uncultured Burkholderiales bacterium
ACCTTGGCGTTGGCTGAGTTGTTGCAACCAGATCCACAGGCTATTGGAGGCCGGGTCTTCAGCGTTGAGTGCTTCCAGGCACAAACGGACCAAGCGCACCATGTTCTCGCTGCGCTCGGTGTAACGGCCTAACCAATAGAGGTTTTCTGCCGCACGGCTGGTGACCATCCGCGCGCGGTGGGTAAAGCCCACAGATCCGGAGCTTTTGGTCAGCAACGTGGTGCGATCCACATCTGCTTCTGTTTGTATCCAAACATCGGCGCTGCTGCCCCCGCGCTGCATGGACGCGATTTGTGCGTTCGGCGCAGCAATTCTGGCTAAACCGCCTGGCAGCACGCGCCAAGAGTCAGGGCTGTCGCGCAGCGCAAATACACGCAACATGACTGAGCGCGCCACGATGCCTTCTTGGGCATTTTTCCAAGTCGGCATTTGCGACAGAGGGACATAAGCTTGCAAGGTATGTCGGTCAGGTTGACGTGTGATGCGTCCTACCCACTCATCGCGAGCCGCTTGTGTGAGCGTGCGGCCCAGTGCAGCTTCAAAACTGCCGTGACTGGCAAGGCCCGGGTAGGTGGGTTTGATGACCATTTGGTCGAGCTGGGGAAGCACCGAGGCTTGTGCTGCCCGCTCCCCGCACCACCAAGTGTCCAAGGCCGGCAATTGCAAGGTTTCGCCCAAGAGGGTTTGGCTCAAGGCAGGCAAAAATCCCATCAAGGCCGGAGACTCTAAAAACGCCGAGCCCGGTGCATTGGCCACCACCACATGCCCAGCACGAACCGCTTGGAGCAAGCCGGGAATGCCCAGGGTGGAGTCCGCGCGTAACTCCAGGGGATCTAAAAATTCGTCGTCCAACCGTTTGAGCAGCACATGCACAGGCTCCAAGCCCCGCAACGTGCGCAAGTACAGTCGCTCGTCGCGCACGGTCAGGTCGCTGCCTTCTACCAGGCTCAGGCCTAAGTAACGAGCCAGGTAAGCGTGCTCAAAGTAGGTTTCGTTGTAGGGACCGGGCGTGAGCAATGCCACGTGCGCTGCTGCGCCGGCTGGGCTGTGATTTTTCAGCGATTCAACCCAAACGCGATAGGTCGCAGCCAAGCGTTGGATGTTCATGGTTTCGAACGCTTGAGGAAATTGGCGAGAGATCAGTAAGCGGTTTTCAAGCAAATACCCTAAGCCTGAGGGCGCTTGCGTGCGTTGCGACACCACCGCCCATTGACCGTTGGGTCCCCGGGCCAAGTCAAAGGCGGCGATATGCAAGTGCGTCCCGCCGACCGGTGCCACCCCATGCATAGCCCGCAAATAGCCAGGATGGCCTTGCACCAAAGCGGGCGGAAGCATGGCTTGGCGGATCAATTGTTGAGGACCATAGACGTCGGCCATCACGCGCTCTAGCAAACGGGCACGCTGCTGGACACCTCGATCGATCTGTTGCCAGCTTTGCGGTGTCAAGATCAGAGGAAACAGGTCAACAGCCCAGGGCCTTTGAGGCCCGCCTTGGCTGGCGTAGACGTTGTAGGTGATGCCGTTGTCGCGAACCTGGCGCGCCAGCGTTTGGGTTCTGTGATCGAGATCGTCCAGGCCCGTTGGCCCTAACTGCTCAAAAAAAGTACGCCAATGCGGTGCCAGCTCTGTGATGTTGAGCGGGGTGGGCCGAGGAGGCGGGGGTGGGCTCTTGTCTTGACTGATGCTGGGCAAGGGGCTCAAAGGCCGCGATGGACTTTGAAACTGTGTCGATGCAAAAGCGCCTTGTGATTGGGACTGTGTTTGGGTCTGAGTCTGCGTTTGCGTTTGCGTTTGCGTTTGCGTTTGCGTTTGCGACGCCAGCGTGGCGGGCTGCGGGCTCAGTGGCGCACACTGTCCCCGCAGCTCATCAAAATGACCACTGTCAGCCGGGTGCGCCAAGGTGCTCACTGCCTCAGCCAAAGCTGGGGTGTTCGAGGGCTCGGCGGTTTGCGTTTTGGGTGTGTCCACAGTGGGCACATTGTCTCATCGAGGCGAGTTCAACGGCGCAGGTCCAGCGTGAATGGGAACTCCTTGCTGGCCGACACCCCCACGGTGGCCGGTCCAATGTCGAGCTTGCCGGGTGTGTGGCCCAAGGGGAAAAAGCGCGCGAGACGTCGGCTTTCCGCTTCATACGCATTGACTGGGAAGCTGTCGTAGTTGCGACCGCCGGGATGAGCTACGTGGTACTGGCAGCCGCCGATGGAGCGTTTCATCCAAGTGTCCACGATGTCAAAGGTCAAAGGCACATGAACGCCAATGGTCGGGTGCAAAGCAGACGAGGGGGCCCATGCTCTGTACCTCACACCCGCCACGTATTCACCCACAGTGCCTGTGGGTTGTAAGGGCAGGGCGCGTCCATTGACCGTCACGGCGTGTCGGCTGGGGTTCAAGCCCGTGACATGCACTTCGATGCGTTCAAGCGATGAGTCCACATAGCGCACAGTGCCTGCGCTGGAGCCTTCTTCACCCATGACATGCCAAGGTTCTAAGGCGTTGCGCAGCGTCAAGGTTGTGCCCAAGGTGCTGAGCTCGCCCACGCGGGGGAAACGGAATTCAAAGTGCGGCGCAAACCACGCTGGGTCAAAATGAAAGCCGGTGTCGCCCAACTCCGTGAGCACGTCGTCAAAGTCGGTTTTGACAAAGTGTGGCAACAAGAAGCGGTCATGCAGCTCTGTGCCCCATCGGGTGGCCGGCGCTTCGTAGGGTTGCTCCCAGAAGCGAGCCACCAACGCGCGAAGCAAGAGTTGCTGCACCACGCTCATGCGGGCATGGGGTGGCATCTCAAAAGCGCGCAATTCCAGCAAACCCAAACGGCCGGTGGAAGAGTCTGGTGAATAGAGCTTGTCGATGCAAAACTCAGAGCGGTGCGTATTGCCCGTGACGTCAATCAACAGGTTACGCAAGCTGCGGTCGACCAACCAAGGAGGCAAATCGACCCCGTATTTGGCGCGGTTGTTGCGAATTTCGCCCAGGGCAATTTCTAGTTCGTATATTTGGTCGTTGCGTGCTTCGTCGACTCGAGGTGCTTGGCTGGTTGGTCCAATGAACATGCCACTGAACAAATAGCTCAAGGATGGATGGTTATGCCAGTAAAGAATCAGGCTGGCCAGGAGTTCAGGCTTGCGCAAGAACGGGCTGTCAGCAGGTGTGGCGCCACCCATGACCACGTGGTTGCCGCCTCCCGTGCCCGTGTGGCGACCGTCGGTCATGAACTTTTCGGCAGACAGTCGCGACTCGAATGAGGCTTGGTACAAGAACTCTGTGTGCGCCACAATTTCTTGCCAGTTGTGGGCCGGGTGAATGTTGACCTCAATCACGCCAGGGTCTGGGGTGACTGCCAAAACTTTCAGACGTGGATCGCGTGGCGGACCATAGCCTTCCAACACGATGCGCATGTTCAGTTCTTGCGCGGTCGCCTCAATCGCGCTGAGCAACTCCAAATAGTCTTCCAGACGTGTCAACGGCGGCATGAAAACATACATCAGGCTTTGCGAAGCGCTGCCTAACTTGGTCGCCAGTTCAACGTTGGGGCCGTTCGCTCTGGAGGGGTCGCGCACCTCCACGCAAATGGCTGTGCGTGTGATCCAAGAGGCTGATTCAAATTTGGACGGGGCTGCATGTGGGTCTGTCTCATGATGGCCTAAGCCTTTTTTGACAGTTGAGCCTTTTGAATGTTCTTGGCCAGATTCGTGGTTAGCCAAAGCCACGGTGCCGCCTTGTGCAAAGCCGCCACCTGAGACGTGGGCGTTGTAATGTGTGAAGCGTGCGTGGTGGGCATACTGTGCCTTCAAAGCTGCGGCGTGGGGCAGGGGTTGGCGCTCTGCGTAGTGGTCTTGGCTGACAGGATATGGGTAGTCGGATGCTGTCACCCAAGGCAAAGAGTCCAAGGGAAGGCGATAACCCATGGGTGAATCCCCAGGTACTAAATACATGCGCTCGTCACGCAAGAACCAAGAGCCGCTGATCCAGCGTGGCCCTGGCGCCTCAGGCTCTTTGGCTTTCAGGGGCAATACGTAACCCACGACTTGCTTGAGGCCTTGTGTGAAAACACGGTGCAAGCGTGCGCGCTCCATTTCATCTTCAAGACGTGAGTCAAACGGATCCACGTTACCTGGCAAGCGCCGCTCACGCCACAGGTAGTACCACGTGTCTTCAAAGCCCGCGCAGATGTGTTGGCCGTCAATTCCTAATTTACGCGCCAACGTCTGAGTGAATTTTTCCGCATCTTCGCTGGTGTAGTGACAAGGCACGCGTTCGTCCGCAAACAACTCGGGGTTATGCCAGCACGGTTGCCCGTCTGCACGCCAGTAAATGCCCAACGCCCAGCGAGGCAACTGTTCGCCGGGGTACCACTTGCCTTGGCCAAAATGTAAGAAACCGCCTTGGCCGTATTCGTCGCGTAACTTATGCACCAACTCGGTGGCAAATGCGCGTTTGGTGGGCCCGAGTGCATCGGTATTCCATTCAGGCGCATCACGGTCATCGACGGCCACAAAGGTGGGTTCCCCGCCCATGGTCAAACGAACATCACCTTCAGTGAGTCGACGATCGACCTCTTCGCCCAGGGCCAATATTTCCGTCCACTGGTCTTGTGTGTAAGGTTTGGTGACACGGGGAGATTCCAGGACCCGGGTCACTTTCATGTCATGGCTGAATTGAACTTCCGCTTCATCCACCAAGCCCTCTATGGGCGCAGCGCTTGACGGTTGAGGTGTGCAAGCCAGAGGGATGTGGCCTTCGCCGGCAAACAGACCAGACGTCGGGTCAAGACCAACCCAACCCGCGCCGGGCAGGTAGACCTCACACCAAGCATGCAAGTCGGTGAAGTCGACCTCAGTACCGCTGGGGCCATCGAGGGACTTGACGTCTGGCACGAGTTGAATCAAGTAGCCTGACACAAAACGGGCGGCCAGGCCACATTGGCGAAGTAACTGCACCATCAACCAAGCGCTGTCGCGGCAGGAACCGCTGCCCAGGGTCAAGGTTTCTTCTGGGGTTTGTACGCCAGGCTCCAGGCGAATCAGGTAGTCGACGTCTTGGTGCAGTTTTTGGTTGATTTGAACCAAAAAATCAATCGTTCGAATGGGCTCACGTTTGAGGGCGTCTAGATCAACGGATCTGCAATAGGCTTGAAACTTTGGCGTGAGCGCCAGTTTGTCTAAGTACGGCGCCAACTCCAATGAGGTGGCCTTGTCGTAGCTGAAAGGAAATTTTTCCGCGTTAGGCTCGAGGAAAAAATCAAATGGGTTGTAAACCGCCATCTCGACCACCAAGTCCACCGTGACTTTGAACTCGGTGGTTTTTTCGTGAAAAACCAAGCGCGCTTGATAGTTTGCGAAAGGGTCTTGCTGCCAGTTGATGAAATGCTCGGGCTCAACGGTGAGGGAGTAAGAGATGATGTTGCTGCGGCAATGTGGTGCAGGCCGAAGCCGAATGACTTGGGGGCCTAGCTCTACCAGCCTGTCATAGCTGTAGTGGGTAACGTGGTGAAGTGCAGCATGGATAGACATATGTCTATTAAAGCAAAACATGAGCCAATAAACATGCGCCAATCTGGTGCGCTTAAGTTTTGGTTGCCGCTGACGATAAGTGAAACATGCAAACTACTCGCTTTCTTGCCGTCTTGACTCTTTGGGTCTCCCTTCTACTTTGCCCTGCAATCAGCAAAGCGGAATGGAGTGAAATCTCCAAGGATGAGGATGTAGCTTATTATTTTGACAAAGATGCGGTCATGCCGGTGCATGTTTCTCGTTACACGTGGACGCTGGTGGACTTTCCCAAAGGAGAGAAAACACCTGGCGGTGAGAGTTACAAATCAGTCATGACGCGCTGGCGCATGTATTGCAAAACCGACATGGTGGTGAAGCTTTCCGTGAGTTATTTTGAAAAGCCCATGGGCAAGGGTAAAGAGGTGGCGGCTGAAGATGCGCCAGAGTTCCGTTTGCGAGAAGCCCCCATCAGGCCCAACACTTATTTGGCCAGCCTCAAAAAAGAAGTTTGTTCGACCAAACCCGCGTCATGACGTGGCTTCTCTGAGGCTACACGCGGCGTTTGGATTGTTTGCCTCAGTCTTGGGGGTTACTCGCCCGCACTGCGAGGTTGATCGCATAGCCTCTCCCCATTGAGCTCAGTGGGTCTTGCTTGTTCGAGCTGCGCTGACTGGGCAAGGCTTGGGTCTTGCCCCGAACGGCTGTCTATTGCACTCCTTATTCGAACGATGGTTGTGTTTGCGGACCTGGGCGGGGGCTCACGGTCAAACGGCATATCGGTCGAGTGGGTATTTTGAATTGTTGCTCCCAGTTATAGGGTAGGGGCGTACTTCATCGCCTGTTGGCAGGCACGCTCCATTCGCACGAAGATAGCCGTTGGCGCTTTCGTTGAGATGAGCCACCCAAGAAGGTGAAGCTCACCCAGTCAATGGTGGATTGAGAGGCTTGTCTGCAGCCCAGGGCAGGGGACTCAGATGCTGTCGCACGACCATCATGGCGATTGGCCGCTGCTTGCCCAACCGGGCAATGCGACCAGATCCATGCAAGAGCTGGCGCATGTTGGCCACTTCACGCGTGCTTGTTGTTCTAGCAGTTGAGCGTATTCGCTTGGGACAACGCTGTCTTAAACCTTGTCCACCACCCCGTCGGCATGCCACCATGCCACACCTAGATATTCTAGAAACAGGGCCTTATGGTGCAGAGACCCTCTTGTGGTGCATCATTGGGCCCAAATGATGGCCCTCATTTGGTGCATTGGGGGCGCGATCTGAAACAACACCATGGTCTTCATCGTTTGCCCCTGCTCCAAATATGGCATTTAATTTGCTTATCTCTCACCAGGAGTTCCAAGATGCACAAGTTCGATGAAATGTACGCCCAGCTGTCTTATGACGCAGCTCAGGTGCGGCCTCACTACAAAAACTACTTGGACTGGTTGACTCGTCAAGATCCCCAAGCGATGCGTGGACGTCGTGAGGAAGCAGAAATGATTTTTCGCCGTGTGGGGATCACGTTTGCGGTGTACGGCGACAAAGACGAAGACGGCTCTGGAACAGAACGTTTGATTCCCTTTGATTTGATTCCGCGTGTGATCCCTGCTCACGAGTGGCGTGACATGCAAAAAGGTTTGGTTCAACGCGTGACAGCCTTGAATCGCTTCATCCACGACGTCTACCATGAGCAAGAAATCCTCAAAGCAGGCGTCATTCCGACAGAGCAAATCATCCACAACGCTCAGTTCAGACCAGAAATGATGGGGGTGGATGTGCCCCACAATGTTTACTCCAACATCAGCGGTATTGACATCGTGCGTGCACCAGATGCCCAGGGCAACGGTCAGTACTATGTGTTGGAAGACAACCTGAGGGTGCCCAGCGGTGTCAGCTATATGTTGGAAGACCGCAAGATGATGATGCGACTCTTCCCAGAGTTGTTCAGCCAACACCGCGTCGCACCAGTGGCGCATTACCCCGATCTGTTGTTGGAGACCCTTCGCTCCAGTTGTCCTGCAACCACCGATAACCCGACGGTTGTTGTCTTGACGCCTGGTATGTACAACAGCGCCTACTTTGAACATGCCTTTTTAGCGCAGCAAATGGGTGTTGAGTTGGTTGAGGGGCAAGATTTATTTGTCAAAGATAACTTTGTATACATGCGCACAACGCGTGGCCCCAAGCGTGTGGATGTGATTTACAGACGCGTAGATGACGATTTTCTAGATCCCAAAGTCTTCCGTGCAACCTCCACTTTGGGTTGTGCAGGCTTGATGGATGTGTACCGTGCGGGCCATGTCAGTATTTGCAACGCGGTGGGCACGGGCATTGCAGACGACAAGTCCATCTACCCTTACGTGCCTCAAATGATTGAGTTTTACTTGGGTGAAAAGCCCATCCTCAACAATGTGCCTACTTTTCAGTGTCGCAAAAAAGAGGACTTGCAATACACCTTGGATCACCTGAGTGAGTTGGTGGTCAAAGAAGTTCATGGCGCCGG
>CAIVLE010000247.1 GCA_903906635.1 uncultured Burkholderiales bacterium
GTACCACCGAAGTAGAACGGCACGTTGTATTTCAAAATCAAAAACTCAGGCAACAAACAAACGAATGTGATGTACACCGCACCCGCCAATGTCAGTCGAACCAAAATCTTGTCAATGTACTTGGCTGTTTGGTCCCCCGGGCGAATGCCTGGGACGAACGCACCGCTTTTCTTCAAGTTATCCGCCGTCTCGCGGCTATTGAAGACCAAGGCGGTGTAGAAGAAACAGAAAAACACAATGGCCGCGGCGTACAACATCACATAGACAGGTTGTCCGGGTGCCAATGCAGCAGAAATGTCTTTGAGCCACAACATGCTGTCGCCCGAGCTGAACCAGCTCACCACCGTGGCAGGCAACAAAATGATGGAAGAGGCAAAAATGGGGGGGATCACACCGGCCATGTTGAGCTTCAAGGGCAGGTGCGAAGACTGACCGCCATAGACCTTGTTGCCCACTTGGCGACGCGCGTAGTTGACCAAAATCTTGCGCTGGCCACGCTCGACGAACACCACAAAGTAGGTCACCAAGGCCACCACCACCACAATCACCAGGGCCACCAAAATACTCATGGCCCCTGTGCGCACCAGCTCCAACAAGCCGCCCACGGAGTTGGGCAAACCTGCGGCAATGCCCGCAAAAATCAAAATCGAAATCCCGTTGCCCAAACCACGCTCAGTGATTTGCTCACCCAACCACATCAAAAACATCGTGCCCGAAGTCAAGGTGATCATGGCGGTCACGCGAAACCCCATCCCAGGCGCGTTCACCAAGCCAGCAGAGGCTTCAAGCGCCAAGGCAATGCCCATTGACTGAAACAAAGCCAAACCCAATGTGCCGTAGCGGGTGTACTGCGTGATCTTGCGACGACCGGCTTCGCCTTCTTTTTTGAGCTGCTCAAGTGTTGGCAGCACATACGTCATCAATTGCATGATGATCGAAGCCGAGATGTAGGGCATGATGCCCAACGCGAACACCGTAAAGCGCGACAACGCGCCACCGGAGAACATGTTGAACAAACTCAAAATACCGCCTTGCTGACCTTTGAACAACTGCTGGAGCTGGTTGGGGTCAATGCCGGGCACAGGAATGTGCGCACCCACGCGGTAAACAACCAGCGCGAGCAACAAAAAGACCAGCCGGCGACGCAAATCGCCGAACTTGTCGTTGTTACCCGTCGATGAAGGTTTCGTGGCCACGAGGTGCTATTCCTTAAGAGTCAATGATCAGGCCACCGAGCCGCCAGCCGCTTCAATCGCAGCTTTGGCAGCCGCTGTGGCGCCAATGCCATTGAGCTTGACCGCTTTGGTGATCTCACCGGTCTTGATCACTTTGACCACGCGAGCGATGTGAGCGACCAGGCCAGCGGCCTTGAGGCTGTTCATGTCGACTTCTGCGGCGCCGAATTGCTCGAGCGCTGCCAAGGTCACTTCCGCGTTGTATTTCAACGTGGTGGACTTGAAGCCGCGCTTAGGCAAGCGACGTTGCAAAGGCATTTGACCGCCTTCGAAACCAACTTTGTGGTAACCGCCAGAACGTGATTTCTGACCCTTGTGACCACGACCTGCGGTTTTACCCAGGCCTGAGCCGATGCCGCGACCCACGCGACGCTTGGCGTGCTTGGCGCCATCGGCGTGTTTGATGTTATTGAGTTCCATCTTCAACCTTTACAGCACTTTGACCAGGTAGCTGATCTTGTTGATCATGCCGCGCACTGCAGGCGTGTCTTGCAACTCACTCACAGAGTTGACTTTGCGCAGACCCAAGCCACGGACAGTGGCGCGGTGCGATTCTTTGGTACCAATCGGGCTACGCACCAATTGGACTTTGAC
>CAIVLE010000248.1 GCA_903906635.1 uncultured Burkholderiales bacterium
AAACCGTAGCCGTAGCTCATGGTGGCTTGCTCGATCGGTTTCCAAGTTTTATAAGCCCGCACCTTGCCCGATACGGCACCCGGGAAGGGCACTTGCGGCTTTTGGCCCAAGCCAACTTGGGTGAAGACCTCCCACATGTCGTGGGGCTGCATTTGCAGTGCAATCTTGACCGTACCGATATTGCTGGATTTTTGAATGACCTCGTTGACACTGATCAAGCCGTGGGGGTGGGAGTCCGAGATGACGGCCGTGCCCATTTGCAACTTGCCGGGTGCGGTTTGGATCATGGTCTCGGGTTTGACGATGCCTTTTTCGAGCGCCAAGCCAATCACCAGCGGCTTCATGGTGGAGCCAGGCTCAAAGGTGTCGGTGAGCGCACGGTTGCGCAACTGCGCACCGGTCAGGTTGCCCCGCTTGTCAGGCGCGTAGCTGGGGTAGTTGGTGAGCGCCAGAATTTCCCCGGTCTTGATGTCGAGCACCACCACACTGCCTGCCGCCGCCTTGTTATTAATGACGGCTTCTTTGATTTTTTCGTAAGCAAAGTACTGCACCTTGCTGTCGATGCTCAACTCCAAATCACGGCCATCGATGGGCGGCACCATCTCGCCAATGTCCTCCACCACACGCCCCAATCGGTCTTTGATCACGCGTCGTGTTCCCGCTTTGCCGCCCAGCTCTTTGTTGAAGGTGAGCTCGACCCCCTCTTGGCCCAAGTTCTCCACATTGGTAAAACCCACCACATGCGCCACCGCCTCCCCCTCAGGGTAGATGCGCTTGTACTCTTTGCGGGTGTAAACGCCTTTGATCTTGAGCGCGTCAATGTCTTTGCCCACCGACTCATCGACTTGGCGTTTGACCCAGACAAAGTTTTTGTCCTCGTCTTGCAACTTCTTGTCCAGCTCAGTGAGCGTCATGCCCAGCAACTTGGCCAAGGCTTTGAGCTTGACAGGGTCGCGGTCTACATCCTCAGGGCTGGCCCAGACGCTGGGCACGGGCACGCTGGAGGCCAAGATGTGGCCGTTGCGGTCCAAGATCCGTCCACGGTTGGCTGGCAAGTCCAAGGTGCGGATGAAACGCACCGCGCCCTGGTGCTTGAAGAAGGCGTTGTCAATCACCTGCACAAAGGCGGCACGTGCGACCAAGCCAATAAAACCCAAGGCAATACAAGCCACCACAAATTGGCTACGCCAAACCGGCGTTTTGCTGGCCAACAATGGGCTGGTCGCGTATTGGACGCTGCGACGGCTCATGGCTTGCCCTGATCCGAAGCCGCCACACCGCCTGGGACGGTGGCGTAATGGGTGATGGCGGGCGTGATGGTGTGCATGTGCAACTGCTCACGCGCAAGCTTTTCAACCCGCAAAGGCGTGGCTTGTGCGCGCCGCGCCACATCCAGACGGTCATACTCAATTTCCAAGCGACGTGCTTCGCTGGTGGCGCGATCGAGTTCGGTGGTGAGTGAGCGCGATTCGTACTGAGTGCGCACCACAAACAAGGCACTCAAGAGCACCGCCATGAACAACAGCACGCCAATGCGCGTCATGGAGCAACTCCCTCGCTCAGGCGCTGGGCCACCCGCAACATGGCGCTGCGTGAACGCGGGTTGGCAGCGACCTCTTGCTCACTGGGTTTGATGCGCCCGATGGACTGCAGCGCCATGACTTGCGGGGGCGCAAAAGGCGCGCGCCGGTCATACACCTCGCGGGAGTGTTTCGCGATGAATTGCTTGACGATGCGGTCTTCCAACGAGTGGAAACTGATCACGGCCAATCTTCCCTGGGGGCTGAGTACCTGCAACGAAGCGTCTAGCGCCTGTTGCAACTCCTCAAGCTCGGCGTTGATGAAAATCCGAAAAGCCTGAAATGTGCGCGTTGCAGGGTCCTTGCCCGGC
>CAIVLE010000249.1 GCA_903906635.1 uncultured Burkholderiales bacterium
AGAATCCGGCCCGAGTGAGCAGCACCTGTTTGGTCAATGTGGCGCGCAACAAGTATTCGGTGCCCTGTGAGTGGGCTGGGCAGATGGTGAGTGTGCGGCTGTATCCGATTCGGGTGGATGTGGTGGCCCAGGACGCCATCGTGGCCAGCCACACAAGGCTGACCAATCGGGCGCAAATCAGCTACGACTGGCAGCATTACATCGATCTGGTGCAGCGCAAGCCGGGGGCGCTCAGAAACGGCACGCCGTTTATGGACTTGCCGCCTGCGTTGCTGAGGCTGCGCCAGTCGTTGTTGCGCCGTGCGGGCGGTGACCGGGTGATGGCCCAGGTGCTGGCCGTGGTGCCACAAGCGGGGCTGGACGCTGTGCTGGTGGCGGTGGAAGTCTTGCTCGAAGGCGCCACAACCAACGGTGGCATCAGCGTGGAGCATGTGCGCAACGTCTTGGCGCGATTGAGCAGCCCACCGATGCCGCAGCAAGCCGAGACATCGCTGCAGCTCAGTCAGGTGCCTCTGGCCAACACGGCGCGCTACGACGGCCTGCGGTCCAGCCTGGAGGTGAGCTATGACTGAGCACAGACCCATACAGCGGGACATCCAAGCTGAACTTAAAAGTCTCAGACTCAGCGGTATGGCCATGGCCTGGGCGGATCTGGTGGAGCAAGGCGGCAATGCCGAGCTGCAGGCATCTCGCTGGCTGATCGAGCACTTGCTGCAAGCCGAAGAGGTCAACCGCCACATGAGATCGATTGCGCATCAAACCAAGGCGGCCCGGTTCCCGGTACACCGGGATTTGGCGGGCTTCAACTTTGAGGCGTCACAAGTGGACAGGGCCTTGGTGCACAAGCTGGCCGATCTGTCGTTCACGCAGGATGCGCAAAACGTGGTGCTCATTGGGGGGCCGGGGACGGGCAAAACGCACCTGGCCACGGCGCTGGGCATCTCGGGGCTGACGCACCACGGCAAGAAGGTGAGGTTCTACTCGACGGTGGACTTGGTCAATGCGCTGGAGCAGGAGAAGGCGCAAGGCAAGGCGGGGCGGCTAGCGTTGAGTTTGTCGCGCATGGACTTGGTGGTGCTCGATGAGTTGGGGTATTTGCCGTTCAGCCAAGCCGGAGGAGCCTTGTTGTTTCACTTGCTGTCCAAGCTGTATGAGCGGGTCAGCGTGCTGATCACGACGAATCTAACGTTTGCCGAATGGTCCAGCGTGTTTGGGGATGCCAAGATGACGACGGCGCTGCTAGACCGATTGACGCACCACTGCCATATTGTGGAAACGGGCAATGAGTCTTATCGGTTCAGGCACAGCTCCAATGAGGCCAGAGGCCGAATCAAAGCAAGGGAGCAGGCAAGAAAAACGGAGAGAAAGGAGCTGCAGGACGACAATTGAACTTATAGTTATCCACAGCCAGCAGACATAAAAGCTGGCTCAAGCCCCTGGTCAAAATTCAATCGGCACAGGTGGTCAATATTGGATCGGCGTCAACACCAAAGGAGGAGGGGGGCAGAATGTCCCGATATGGGGTTTTAGCAGGATTGGCTTTAATGAAGTAAATCCTCATTGCCGCACTGAGGTTCAAACTCACTCACAGCCTTCAACAGTAAAGTGCGCAACTCATCGCTGTTGTTGCTCTGGCAAGCAGCCTCAACAGCTTGCACAAGTGATGTAATGGCTTCTAAGCTCAACATTTGCTCATTTGCGCGCTGAATACGTGGGTGCCGTGTTGGCCTGACGTTGTCGCCAATCAACAGTTCTTCGTAAAGTTTCTCGCCGGGGCGCAACCCGCTGAAAACAATCTCTATGTCCCCAGCTGGGTTGGCGTCGTCTCGCACGGTCAACCCGCTCAGGTGCACCATGCGTTGGGCCATGTCGAGTATTTTCACTGGCTCGCCCATGTCCAAAACAAACACATCGCCACCGTGGCCCATGGCGCCGGCCTGAATGACCAGTTGAGCGGCTTCAGGGATGGTCATGAAATAACGGATGATGCGCGGGTCTGTCACGGTGATGGGGCCGCC
>CAIVLE010000250.1 GCA_903906635.1 uncultured Burkholderiales bacterium
CGAGAGCGGTCTTGGTGTACTGGCATTCACGGGCCATGGTGAAGGGGATGGACTTCATGCTGGCCTCCCGTGTCCAGCCGCTCATGAAGTTTTGATACCAGCCATCTTGAACGGCCACGATCTGGTCGAACTCTCGTCGGTTGAAGCAGCCGTAGTTCATGTAAGTTTCCTGTAAGGTGGAGTCGACTCCACTCAAGCGGAGTACGGGTTGGTCATGGATCGGACGCGCTGGTTGTACTCATCAGCGTCAAGGACATCATCCTCGTCCACGCTGTCTTCGCGGGGGAAGTCGATGCTGATCCAGCCCGCGTCGCGGAGATACCTGAGCCCTTGAGAGATGCAATCAACGAACTCATCATGGACTGTGCCCTCTGGGAATGAGCATATCTGGCTCACACACCCTTCGGCCCAATCCTTGACGAATCCCGGCTTCACACTGGACTCGGGCACATAGACTCGGCCAGCCTTGATGATGTTGGCAACGATGCTGAGGCGCTGCACCTTGTCGGCTCGTCCGGGGTTGTACGCGATGACTGGCAAGCTGGCCTGCTGTAAGTCTTGGATCAAACTGATACCGGCCGACTTGTCCTCCACGAGGATCACGTCCACGCGCTTCTTCCCTTTGCCTTCTCCGTACACCACCTCGAACTCGTCGATCACCTTGGGGCGTAGCTGCGGGTACTGGAGGTGGTCTTGCCAGCAGTCAAGGATCATGACGCACATGCCCCCGTCCAGTGGCTTGAACACCCCAAAGGTGATGCAGCCAGTGGGGTCGTTGATGGTCTTGTCGCTGGTGGCGCAGTCGTAGGACTGGAGGATGTACTCCAGCTTGGGGAAGGGCTTGCCTGCGCCCCAGAGCTTGAACCACTCGCGCTTGACGATGCCACCCTCTTCTGGGTCGATGATCTCGGCGTGAATCTCCTGCCGCCCCAGATTGGTGCCTTCGTACTGGAGAATCTGCTTCTGGAAACTGGGCGCAAGGTTCTTGATGTTGGAGTACGTGGACGCCCGCGTGATGGTCACGTCGTCGCCTTCGCGGTCTATAAGCTCCAGCACCACGTCCTTGGGCTTGGGTGTGGTGGAGCAGATCAGCTTGGTGCGCGTGCCCAGACGGATACCGAACTGGATCATGTCCCAAGACTCGCGCAGGTACTCCCATGCGGCCAGCTCGTCCAGCCACCCACCATGGAACTGCGGGCCACGGAAGCGCTCAGGCTCTGACGCGGGTATGCCTTTGATCAGGCTCCCGTTGACCAGCGTGATCTCGTGCAGGCTGGAGTTGTACTTGGCTACCAGCAGTGGCGGGATGACCTTGAGCAGGCCGGAGTCGCCCTCGAAGCAGGTGGACTTCAAGTCGCCGGACGTTGGAGCCGACACCAGCCACCGGGTGCCAGCCTCTTCGCATGCCCATGATGCCAGCGTCTCAGCCGCTGCACGGGTCTTTCCTGCGCCTCGACCGGCCAGCAGCAGCCAGATGTTCCACCAGTCGCCTGAAGGCTCAATTTGGTGCTTCAGGGCCTGTTCATTGAGCCACCTGAACTGCCAGTTGAAGACAATCTGCTGGTGCGGGGTGAGGGCGGTGAACTCTTTCTGGGTCTTATCGTCCTCCATGACGGATTCAAGAGCGCTCATAAGGGCTTGATGTGGGCCAACGCTTCATTGATGCCCTTGATGTCCGCCTCTAAGAGGCTCAGGTCTTGCAGTACCTCGCGCTGGACAAGCGCAAGGCCGTAGTCCATGAGGTACTCTTCAATGACGTTGAAGCGCCCGGACGACCGCACGATCCACGGCCTGATGTGCAGGCGCAGGCGGAAGCGGCGGTAGGACATGATGCGGGTCACGGCGTCGTACCAC
>CAIVLE010000251.1 GCA_903906635.1 uncultured Burkholderiales bacterium
CGAGTGCGGGATCGCTCATGGCTGACCTCCTGCGTTGTGGCCGCGCTGATGCGCTTCTTCGTCAATGCTTTTGGCGCGCGCAATGGCGTCGCGTTTGGCGTCATCATCCACATAAATGCTGTTGTCCAGTTGCTGCTCGACCACATCAATCTCGGCAGCGTCTTTGAGCCGCTCGGGCCAGGCGCCGGTGCGCAAACACACCCCGCAGCGCACGATCTCGGCCACGCCTTGCATCAGCACCGTCAAGCCCGCCAAGGGGATGATGGCTTTGAAGGGGTACAGCGGCAGGGGGTCTGCGTTAAAAGTTTGTTCGTGGATGGCCCAAGAGTCTGCCGCATAGGTCCAACCCGCCCACGTCAAGGCAATCACGCCCGGAATAAAAAACAAAATGTAGAGCACCAAGTCAAGCGTGGCTTGGGTGCGGGGTTGGGCGCTGCCGTAGAAGAAGTCACCTCGCACATGACCGTCTTGGCTCAGGGTGTAGGCGCCGCACATCATGAACAGCGTGCCGTACATCATGTTGCTCGCGTCAAAAATCCAGGCGGTGGGGGCGTTCAAGGCGTAGCGCTTGAAGACTTCGGCCACCACCAAAAGCATCAAGGCCACGATCAGCCATGAGAAGGCTTTGCCCACCCAGGTGCTGATTTGAGCTGCGGTGTGCAGCAGTTTGAGTGTGTTCATATCAACCGTTCAGAAATGAAGAAAACCCATTCGGGGCGGCCGAATGGGTCATGCACAGAGCACAGGCGGATCAAGCCTTTTTAGGGTTGAAGTAGTGGTTGTAGGCCATCTTGAAGTCCACCATGTAGTCGTTTTGCCATTGGCCTGCGCGGGCAGCAAACGCGCGTTGTGAGTCCATGACTTTTTTGAACTGTGGGTTTTCTGCGGACTTCTTGGCAACCACTTTGTCCCAGGCTTCCAGCTGCGCGCGCAAGATGGCGTCAGGGGTCTTGTAGAACTTGATGCCTTGCTTTTTGAGA
Organism: uncultured Burkholderiales bacterium; assembly: GCA_903906635.1. Classification (GTDB taxonomy): domain Bacteria; phylum Pseudomonadota; class Gammaproteobacteria; order Burkholderiales; family Burkholderiaceae_C; genus Limnohabitans. The sequence continues at coordinate 981 of CAIVLE010000251.1, forward strand.
TCTTCGTAGTCCTTGGAGTTGCGTTCGATCGCCTTCCACGTCATCTCGGCCGAGGAGGCCGAGACCGCCACATCGATGATGGACTTGAGCTCTGCGGGCAGCGCGTTGAGCTTGCCCTTGTTGAACAAAATCTCAAACTGCTCGCCGCTTTGGTGAAAACTTTGCAGCATGCAGTTTTTGACGACATCCGGAAAACCCAACACGCGGTCAGACGAGGCGTTGTTGAACTCGGCCGCATCGATCAAGCCGCGGTCCAAGGCGGGCACGATTTCGCCACCCGGCAGTGGGTTGACCGCAGCACCGAGTTCGGTGAAGAGGTCCACCGCCAAGCCAACGGTGCGGTATTTCAAGCCTTTGAGGTCCGCTACTTTGGCGATGGGCTTTTTGAACCAGCCCAGCGGTTGCGTGGGCATGGGGCCGTACACATAGGAGACCACGTCGATGTTGAGGGACTTGTAAATCTCTTCCAGCAGCTGCTTGCCGCCACCGTATTGGTGCCAGGCCAAGACCATGTTGGGGTCCATGCCAAACGCAGGCCCAGAGCCCCACAGCGCCAAGGCGGTGCTCTTGCCGTAGTGGTACGCGAGCACCCCGTGGCCGCCATCGAGCGTGCCTTTGTTGACCGCATCGAGCAGCTGAAAAGCCGGCACCACCGCGCCCGAGGGCAGCACCTCAATCTTCAAGCGTCCACTGGCCATGTCGTTGACCTTTTTGGCAAAGTCATTGGCGTACTCGTGAAAAATGTCTTTGGCAGGCCACGTGCTTTGAAAACGCAGCGACGTGGTCTGTGCGCGCGAGACCATGGGCGCGGACATGGCGCCTGCAGCAACGGCGGCTCCTTTGAGTACGTTGCGACGGGCCGTGGTTTTTTTGCTCTCTGTCATGGGGGGTGTCTCCTGATGTTGTGGGTCTTTGTCTTTGATTCGACCATTCCATCTTGAACCAATTGCCTAGAGCGCATGACGGGGTTTTCACTAGCCCGTTTGCGGCAATCCTCTTCAAATGTCGCCTTGGAGTCTTGCTGGCGGTCTCTATACTTCGGTGGACTTCAAAGTTTCACACTGACCATGATCAAACCTGAGCAACCCGGCCTGCACCACCCCATACCCGCCGAGGGCTATGCCGGCGACGTTTCCCCGCAACTGGCCCACCAATGGGTTATCTCGGGTGAGGCCGTCTTGGTCGACATCCGCAGTGACGCGGAGCGCGAGTGGGTGGGGTTTGTGCCGGGAGCCGTGTCGGTGGCCTGGAAGCAGTGGCCTGGCATGGCCATGAACCCCGCGTTTGACGAGGAAGTACAAGCTGCGGCCAAAGGCAAAAAGCTGGTGCTGCTGTGCCGCAGCGGGGTGCGCTCGATTGCCGCAGCCAAGCGCGCCGCCGAGTTAGGCCTAGAGGCTTACAACATCTTGGAGGGTTTTGAGGGCGACGCCAACTTGCACGCGCATCGGGGCTTTAAGGGCGGGTGGCGTTTTCGCAACCTGCCTTGGCGCCAAAACTGAGCGAGCCCCCAAGCGTCATGACTTTTCTGGCCCTTGATGTTGGCAACACCCGCTTGAAGTGGGCGCTGTATGACCAGCCCACACCCGGGGCCGAGCTGCTGGGCCATGGGGCCGTCTTCTTAGAAAACATCGACCGCTTGAGTGACGAAGACTGGCGTCACTTGCCCGAGCCCACCCACATGTTGGGGTGCATTGTGGCGGGCGAGGCGATCCGCCGCCGTGTGGAGGAGCAACTCGAGCTGTGGGACTTCACGCCGCACTGGGCCGTGTCTTCGAGCGCCGAGGCGGGCTTGGTCAACGGCTACGACCACCCCACGCGTTTGGGCGCAGACCGCTGGGTCGCGATGATTGGGGCGAGAGCGCGCATGCTGCGTCACATACCCAGCACAGCGGACTCGCCCAACTCGCTTGCCCGCCCCTTGGTGGTGGTGATGGTGGGCACGGCCGTCACGGTGGAGGCCATTGACGCGCAAGGGAAGTTTTTAGGCGGCATCATTTTGCCCGGTCACGGCATCATGCTGCGCGCGCTCGAGTCGGGCACCGCAGGCCTGCGGGTGCCCACGGGGGAGGTGTGTGAGTTCCCCACCAACACGAGCGACGCGCTGACCAGCGGGGGCACCTTTGCCATTGCAGGTGCGGTCGAGCGCATGGTGCAGCACGTTCGCGCACACTGCGCGGCGGAACCGGTGTGCTACATGACGGGCGGAGCGGGTTGGAAAATGGCGCCCAGCATGTCGGTCAAGTGTGAGTTGATCGACAACCTGATTTTTGACGGCTTGCTGGAGATCGCCCGACATCGCTTGGGCCACACCTTGTGAGTAAGCCCTAACTTTGGCAGATAAGACGTTGTTTGACAAAGGCCCTTGGTCACCAGGGTACAAATACGCACAAGTCATCTCCAGCGGCTAGACTGGCAGCATGAAAGTCCTTGATTCTTTGGTCACACAAGCGGCCAGCATCAGCGCCGTGCGCCGCGACATCCACGCCCACCCCGAGCTCAGCTTTGAGGAGTTGCGCACCTCCGACTTGGTGGCAGCCAAACTCACCGAGTGGGGCATCCCCATTCACCGCGGCTTGGGCAAGACAGGCGTGGTGGGTATTCTCAAAAACGGCAGCAGCCCACGCGCCATTGGCCTGCGTGCGGACATGGACGCGCTGCCCATGCAAGAGTTCAACCGGTTCGCCCACACCAGCCAACACGCGGGCAAGATGCACGCGTGTGGGCACGATGGCCACGTGGCCATGCTCTTGGCCGCAGCCCAGCACCTGGCCCAACACAAACACTTTGACGGCACGGTGTATTTGATTTTTCAGCCGGCTGAAGAGGGCGGGGGCGGCGCGCGTGAAATGATCAAAGACGGCTTGTTCAAGCTGTTTCCCATGGACGCGGTGTTTGGCATGCACAACTGGCCGGGCTTGGCCGTAGGGCAGTTCGCCTTGAGTGCGGGCCCTGTCATGGCGTCGAGCAACGAATTCAAGATCACCATCCACGGCAAGGGCAGCCACGCCGCGCTCCCGCACAACGGGGTGGACCCGGTGCCTGTGGCCTGCCAGATGGTGCAAGCGTTTCAAACCATCATCAGCCGCAACAAAAAGCCTGTGGACGCAGGCGTCATCTCGGTCACCATGATCCACACGGGCGAGGCCACCAACGTGGTGCCCGACCACTGCGAAATGCAGGGTACCGTGCGCACGTTCAGTTTGGAAGTGCTTGACCTCATCGAGCAGCGCATGCGCGACGTGGCCCAGCACACCTGCGCTGCGTTTGGCGCGACCTGCACCTTTGAGTTCGAGCGCAATTACCCGCCCACCATCAACCACGCCGCCCAAAGTGAGGTGGCGCGCCAAGTCATGGCGGCCATCGTGGGCGAGGCCAATGTGCTGGTGCAAGAGCCCACCATGGGTGCCGAGGACTTCTCCTACATGCTCCAAGCCCTGCCCGGCGCTTATTGCTTCATCGGCAATGGCGACGGTGTGCACCGCGAGATCGGCCACGGCGAAGGCCCGTGCACCCTGCACAACCCCAACTACGACTTCAACGACGAACTCATCCCCTTGGGTGGCACCTACTGGGTGCAACTGGTCGAAAAATTAATTGGTTAATTGGGGTCCGAACCTAATTGTTTTGCCGAGCTAGGAAAAGAGTTAACCCCACC
>CAIVLE010000252.1 GCA_903906635.1 uncultured Burkholderiales bacterium
AACGCGCCTGGGCCACGGCCAAAGACCACCGCATCCAAATCGCCATAGCGCAGACCAGCTTGCGCCATCAAGGCTTGAATTTGCGGCAAGGTGTGCAACGAGGCCTGGGCTCCTCCGGCGCTGGTGTGCGACCACATCTGGTCACCGCGTGCCAAGGCCAGCGACAAGCTGTCTGTGCTGGTCTCCAGGGCGAGCCAGTTTTGGATGGGTGGTTGTGGGCAAGACATGGGGTGATTATCTGAGCAGACATAATTTGCCCATGAACTTTTCACGCGACTTGGTGTTGGCTGTGGTGCTAGCCACTGGCTTGGCTGCGCCTTGGGGTGTGACATGGGCACAGCCCCATGCCGCGCAAAAAGCATCCAAACACCTCAGCGCGCCATCTTCCGACCAGTCTAAATCGCCTGCTGCAGACGTGGGCCAATTGCCGCCAGATGTACTGGCGGCCTTGTTGCGTGCCAAGGTGCCACGCGAAGCCTTGCATGTGGTGGTGCTCGACACCGCCCTGGGCTCCTCTGCCCGATTGAGCTGGTCAGCCCAAACCCCTGTCAACCCAGCCTCGCTGATGAAGCTAGTCACCACCAGTGCTGCGCTCGACTTGCTGGGCCCAGCGTTTGTCTGGCGCACGCCGGTGTATGTGGACGGCGTGGTGCGCGATGGCACCTTGCAAGGCAATCTGTACCTGCGCGGCAGCGGTGATCCTCGCTTGGTGGTAGAGCGGTTGTGGTTGTTGCTGCGCCGCGTGCAAGGCTTGGGGATTGAGAAAATTCAGGGCGACATCGTGCTTGACCACAGCGCATTTGACGTCGCCCCAAGCGATGCGGGGGGATTTGACGGGGAGCCGCTGCGCCCCTACAACGCGGCAGCGGACGCGCTGCTGCTCAATTTCAAGTCCTTGCTGATTCATTTGGTGCCCGACCGCTCAGCCCAACTGGCCCGCATCCACATAGAGCCGCCTCTGGCGGGGGTGCAGCTGCCCGCCAGCGTCCCGCTGTCTGGTGAGGCCTGCACCGACTACCGCGCCAGCCTCAAAGCCGATTGGTCCGACCCTACGCGCATCCAATTTGCGGGCAATTTTCCTGCGGCCTGCGGCGAAAAGATATGGCCTATTGCCTACAGCGCACCTTCGCAATTTGCCGCCCGCGCAGTGCTGGGCATATGGCAACAGTTGGGCGGGCAACTCGTGGGCACGGTGCGTGACGGTGTGGTGCCCCCCAACCTGCAGCCCGCTTTCAGCGTGGAGTCTGCGTCCTTGTCGGAGACCATCCGCGACATCAACAAATTCAGCAACAACGTCATGGCTCAACAGCTGTTTTTGACCTTGAGCCAACAGCAGCGGGGCGTGGGCAGCTTCGAGGCCTCGCGTGACGTGGTGCAAGGCTGGTGGCGCGAACGCGTGGGTGGCCAAGCACCGGTCTTGGACAACGGCTCGGGCCTGAGCCGCCAAGAGCGCATCAGCGCACAAAGTCTGGGGCGCTTGCTGCAAGTGGCCTGGGCCTCGCCTGGCATGTCTGAGCTCATGAGTTCTTTGCCCATCACGGGCTTGGACGGCACCTTAAAGCGCAGCAAAGCGCAAGCTGTGGCGCATTTGAAAACGGGCAGCTTGCGCGATGTCGCCGCCCTCGCAGGCTTTGTCGACGCGCCCAGTGGCAAACGCTGGGTGTTGGTGGCGATCCTCAACCACCCCAACGCCCATGCGGCACGACCGGCCTTGGACGCCTTGGTCGATTGGGCAGCACAACAACCCTGAGGAGCGGCCATGTCTTGGACCGATTGGCTCGGCTATGTGGCCGCTTTTTTAACCACAGCGAGTTTTGTGCCGCAAGCTTGGCTCACCTTTAAAACCCGCGATGTCCGAGGTATTTCTTTGGGGATGTACAGCACCTTCACGCTGGGTGTGGCGCTATGGCTTCTTTATGGTGTGTTGATTCAGGCCTGGCCTGTGGTGATCGCCAACGCGATCACTTTGGCCTTGGCCGCTGGCATATTGTGGATGCGCTGGCGATTTGGACCCTAGCGTCCCAGCGCGTCAACGCCAGGCCGCACGGTACATGCTGCTGTTGTAGATGTAGCTACCCAGCAGCAAATTGCCTTGTGGGCTGAGGTTCAAGTTGTCGGCAAACATGAAGCCAGTGAAGGTGGTATCCACCCATCCGTTGGCGTTGGCATCACAGCCTGTTGTGTAGCTTGAGCTCAAACTGCTGATGTCCCACGTGCGAATATTCATGGGCGAAGCGATCGGTGGCACCACAGAACAAGCGGGGATGGTGGGCAGTTGGCTGAAATAAGAAACATAGGTATCGGCGCTCCCAGTCGTGGTCGTGCCCGACATCAGGTTGACGTATTGCGACACGTCAACCGCCAAAATTTTCTGCCCGTACACCGTCGGGGGGTATTTGGCGCTCAATGCGATCGTGAGTTTGCAATGCAGCGAGTTTTGCGAATTGCCTTTGATGCAACTGGTATCTGTGTCGTAGCTCAATGAGCGCAGAAACGCCACAGACGCGGTATCTAAAGACAAGCCCCAGGGGGTGCGAGACAAGTTCAAAGGCTCCAGCACCACCACATGCTTGGCACCTGCTGCAATGAGTTTGTCGACTTGCGCCACCAACTCGGTGGTGGTCGCATCCAATTGGGTGAACACTTGGTCTTTGGTCAGGGGGCCGCCCAATTTCGCAACCAAATTGGTGGCCGGCACCCAAGACGTGGTGCCGTTGGCCAATTTGGTGGTTCCGGTGCTGCCCAAATAACGCACAGCCAGTGACAACAAATCACGGGTTCCTGCGGTGACGATGATCAAATCGTTGTCTTTGGGGCCACCGTCATAGGTGATGAACTGCTGCACTTGCTGGCTCAAGGAGGCATCCGTACCGCCTAAACCATCCCGGTAGGTGAGCGTGTCACCAGACAGCACACTGGCACTGGGATTGATCATCGAGTTGGCCACGGCATAACTCACCAATTTGCCGGAGCTGGGAATGTTTTGGCTGGCGCCAGTGATGAGCGCCTTCACAGGAGGCGTCGTCCATAAGCCGTACACGTTGGCCAACACCTCAGGAATGGTGGTGGGGGTAAGAACGGTGATGGGGGTACTCGCGCTGTTGAGGATGTCGGTACCGTCGCCATTGATGGTTAAGCGTCCATCCAAACTGGTTAAGCTGGTTGAGCTGCCATTGCCCACCGCACTGAGTGCGTCACCAAAGGCAATCACACGTGAAGCCTGCAAAGGATTGACTGTGCTGCTGGCACCGCCACAACCCGCCAGCATACCCGCCAGGGCCAGGGCGCACACGCCGATCAGACGTTGAACAGA
>CAIVLE010000253.1 GCA_903906635.1 uncultured Burkholderiales bacterium
GCAGGGCCGTACTCGGCACCGGGTGCAAACACCACATAGCTGTTGCGTGCCAGCGTGGGCATGTCAGGCATCCGCCCCACGTGCTCCAGCGCTTCGTCGAGTTGGGCGCTGGGGAGTTTGAGCACGGGGCGCAAATCACCCCCCAGTTGCATGGACCCAGAAGTACCCAGCAAACTCAAGGCGGCGTAAAACTCCACCATCGGGGGGCGCACCTGCGCGTCGGGGTTGTCCAAGCGCTCGGTCAGCAGACCCAAGCGCATCTCGCCGGTGTAGCCCAAGCGCTTGGGGATGCGCGCCAGCCAAGGGATGAGCGCACTCTTGAGGGAGTTGGGGCACACATAGGCCACGTCAAAACGTGAGCTCAACGCGCGGGCCATGGCCCAACGGCCCTGCCACTGCAAGCCACCATGCTGGAATGGAAATTCAACCACCTCGGCCACACCCGGCATGGCACGGTAAACCGGCGCCACCCAAGGCAAAGCACCCACTGTGAGGCGTTCGCCGCGAGCTGCCAAGCGCCGCAGCAAGGGCTCTGTCATCACCGCGTCGCCAATCCATTGCGGCGCGATGACAAGGGCGTTTTTAGTGGTGGCCGCCAACGTGTTCGCCGGCTTTGAGTTGGTACACCGTGCCGCAATACGGGCACTTGGCTTCACCGGTTTTGGCCACGTCCAAGTACACCTTGGGGTGGCTGCTCCAAAGCGTCATGTCGGCTTTGGCGCTGGGGCAAAACACGCCGCCATGTCCATTGAGGTCTTTGGCCAGGAGTTCAACTGAATGTGTCATGTGTGCGGTCCCTCAAATCAGACTGGGGTCAACCAATGGGCGTACTTGGGGTTGCGGCCATTGACGATATCAAAGAAGGCGCTTTGAATTTTTTCGGTGACGGGGCCACGGCTGCCCACATAGCCTTCTTTGCCGAGTTCGATGCGGTCGAGCTCACGAATCGGCGTGACCTCGGCGGCCGTGCCAGTGAAGAACGCCTCGTCGGCGATGTACACCTCGTCGCGGGTGATGCGCTTTTGCACAATCTCAAGCCCCAGGTCTTTGGCGATATGAAACACCGTGTTGCGGGTGATGCCGTTCAAGGCACCGGCCGACAAGTCGGGGGTGTAGATCACGCCGTCTTTGACCACAAAAATGTTCTCGCCTGCGCCCTCAGACACAAAGCCCGAGGTGTCCAGCAAAAGGGCTTCGTCGTAGCCCTCGTCGGTGACTTCCATGTTGGCCAAGATCGAGTTGGTGTAATTGCTCACCGCCTTGGCTTGGGTCATGGTGATGTTCACGTGGTGACGGGTGTAGCTGCTGGTTTTGACGCGGATGCCGCGCTTCATGCCTTCTTCGCCCAAGTACGCGCCCCAAGTCCAGGCTGCCACCATCAAGTGGATGGTGTTGCCCTTGGGGCTGACGCCGAGCTTTTTGTCGCCAATCCAAGTCAGCGGGCGGATGTAGCCGCTTTCTAAGTTGTTCTCACGCACCACGGCGCGCTGGGCCTCGTTGACCTGCTCTTTGGTGAACGGAATGGCCATACGCAAAATTTTGGCGCTGTTGAACAAGCGCTCGGTGTGCTCTTGCAGGCGAAAAATCGCCGTGCCTTGGGCCGTTTTGTAAGCGCGCACACCTTCAAACGCACCGCACCCGTAGTGCAGGGTGTGCGACAGCACGTGGATCTTGGCGTCGCGCCACTCCACCATCTGGCCATCCATCCAAATCTTGCCGTCACGGTCAGACATTGAGGGGATTACAACGCTCATGGGATTTCCTTTGGACTTGTGGTGTGGGGGCTGGGCCAAGCCAGCCTAGTCCTTGATTTTAGCGAGGGCTTGAACCGCGCTGCGTGGCTGCCCAGCGGCTCAAGCCTTGGCGGTCACGTCAGTGACCTCTGAGGCTGCCAGTGCTGGCGTGTCTTCGTCTGGCTTTGCCTCAGGACGCGTGAGCGCCCAGCTTTGCAGCTTGCCATGCAAAAAGGTGCAGCGCACCTGCGACTCAGAGCCATCCCGCCAGGCGAAGACTTCGGGTTGGGCGTCTTTTTCGGTCTCGAGTTGTCCCAAGGCTCGCGTCATGGCGATGACGTGCATCAAGCTCAAGCCCGTTTTGAGTTTGGCATTGAGCATGACCGCGCTGTCCACATAGCCAATGGGGCGCTTGCTGGCGCGCTTCATGATTTGCACCAAGCGGGTGAAGTACAAAAGCAGCCACATCACGCCACCGCTCAAGACCAAGGCCACGCCCATCCACTGCATGGTTTGCCAAGCCCAGACGGTCAGCCCCACGGCGCCTATCGGTATCGCATATCGTTGAAAGTTCATGGCCTTATTGTCTCAGGCTCGTGATCGAGCGATCGACCTGGTCTGCTCCGCGTGCACCCTCGCTTCCCTCAGGTCCGTGTCAAGCCAGCGAGCGCACCAAGCCAATGGCCTCGTCCACACGCTCGACCGGGTGCAAGGTCATGCCCTCGATGGGTTTTTTGGGCATGTTGGATTTGGGGATGACGGCCACGGTGAAGCCCAGTTTGGCGGCTTCTCTCAACCGCTCTTGACCGCGCGGTGCCGGTCGCACCTCGCCCGCCAAGCCCACCTCACCAAAGGCAATGAAGCCCTGGGGCAGGGGCTTGCCACGAAGGCTGCTTTGAATGGCCAGCATGACCGCCAAGTCTGCCGCGGGCTCGCTGATGCGCACGCCGCCCACGGCGTTGACAAACACGTCTTGGTCCATGCACGCCACAGCGGCGTGGCGGTGCAACACGGCCAACAGCATAGCCAAACGGTCTCGGTCCAAGCCCACACTCAAACGCCTGGGCGAGGGTCCCCCCGTGTCGACCAAGGCTTGTATTTCCACCAACATGGGGCGGGTGCCCTCGAGGGTGACCAACACACAACTGCCGGGCACCGGCTCGGGGTGCTGGCTCAAAAAAATGGCACTCGGGTTGCTCACGCCTTTGAGGCCTTTTTCGGTCATCGCAAAGACGCCAATTTCGTTGACCGCACCAAAGCGGTTTTTGATGGCCCGCACCAGTCGGTAGGTGGAATGGGTGTCGCCTTCAAAGTACAGCACGGTGTCCACCATGTGTTCCAGCACACGCGGCCCGGCCAAGGCGCCTTCTTTGGTGACGTGGCCAACCAACACCACCGCCGTGCCGGTGGCCTTGGCCATGCGAGTCAGGTGCGCTGCGCATTCGCGCACTTGCGCGACCGAGCCGGGGGCGCTGGTGAGTTGCTCGGAATAGACGGTTTGGATCGAGTCCATCACCACCACTGCGGGCTTGAGTTTGTCCACCGTGGCCAGCACTTTCTCCAGCAAAGTTTCGGCCAACACCTGCACCTGGCTGTGGTCCAGCCCCAAACGCCGCGCGCGCAGCGCCACTTGGGCCGCAGACTCTTCGCCGGTGACATACAAGGTGGCCATGCCGCTGCGCTGTAAACCGTCCATGGCTTGCAACAACAGGGTGGATTTGCCAATGCCCGGGTCACCGCCGATGAGCACCACGCCACCATCGACCATGCCGCCACCGAGCACGCGGTCGAGTTCTTCTTGACCGGTGGGAGTGCGCGCCACGTCGTGGGCTTGGATGTCAGACAGCGTGGCCACCTCCGCACTGGGCGCGAGCGCCGCCATGCCGGCGTAGCGGTTTTTACTGGCCCCGCCAGACTCGACAGTGCTTTCAATGAGCGTGTTCCAGGCGTTGCAGCCGGGGCACTTGCCGAGCCATTTGGGGCTGGTGTCACCGCATTCGGTGCACACATAGTGGGTTTTGTCTTTGGCCATGGTGGGTTGTGAGTTGCCCTGAGTGTGCCTCAAGCCTGGCTCAGCCCGCGCGCCAAGCAGCGATGAAGGCTTGGGTGATGTCAGCGGCGGGCAATGCGCGAGCGCCGCTGGCGTTTTGACCTGCCCACAAAGGGCTGAAGTCGCTGCGCTGTTGCGCCTCTGCAGCTGCTCGCAAAGGCGCAATGGCCGCTGTGGCCAAAGGAAACGCCGGGGCAGCGCTGCTCAAAGGGCCCACCTCTCGCATCAATCGGTTCACGATGCCGCGGGCCGCACGGCCACTGAACAAATTGGTCAGCGCCGTGTGCTGCGCCTGGGGCGACTGCAAAGCGGCGCGGTGCAAAGCGCTGGTGGTGGCCTCGTCGCTGCACAAATAGGCGCTCCCGATTTGAACGGCACTCGCACCCAAGGTCTTGGCGGCCCTCACACTGGCTGCGTCCGCCATGCCCCCCGCTGCGATCACAGGCACACGCACCGCTTGAACGATTTGAGGCAGCAGCGCAAACGTGCCCATCTGACGCGTCAAGTCGTCGCTCAAAAACATGCCCCGGTGGCCACCCGCCTCCAAGCCTTGGGCAATGATGGCGTCCACGCCTCGGTCCTGCAACCACACGGCCTCTTGCACGGTGGTGGCGCTTGACCACACCAGGCCGCCCCACGCTTTGATGCGTTCAATCCAAGAGGCCTGGGGCAAACCAAAGTGAAAACTCACCACCGCAGGCTTGAACGCTTCGAGCACCTCAGCGGCTTGACTGCCATAGGGCACGCGGCCTGCCCCCTCAGGGATCTGGGCCGGGTCCAGTCCCATCTCGAGGTAGTAGGGCGCAAGCAGTTGGTGCCACTGCGCCAGCCGCGATGCGTCAGGGCTTGGCGTGTCGTGGCAAAAAAAGTTGACGTTGAAGGGCCGACTCGTGGCGCCTTGCAAGGCATGCAACTGAGCCTCTAGCTGCTGCGCACTCAGCATCGCGGCGGGCAGCGCGCCCAAGCCCCCGGCGGTAGAAACGGCAGCGGCCAATCGGTGGTCTTGCGAACCGGCCATTGGGGCTTGCAAGATGGGCGCTGTGAGGCCCAGTCGGTGCATGAAGAAATTCATCGGCTCACTTTAGTACAGGGTTGTCCCGGTTGACAGCCCCGAGTGATTTATTTAATGTATTAACTAATTTCAACCGCTTTGCCTTTGCCTTTATTTTTGCATTTGCCTTTGCCTTTACTTTTGCCTATGCGCCAACCCTTTGTCCATCGCAACCTGCCGCGTTTGCTGCTCCAAGCGCGTGAGTCGGTGATGGCCCACACCCGCCCGGGCTTGCGCAGCCACGGCTTGAGCGACCAGCAGTGGCGGGTGCTGCGGGTGCTGGGAGAGGACCACGGCAACGGCGGCCAAGGCGTGGAGACCGGGCGCATTGGGCGCGAGGCCTTCATCACCGGCCCCAGCCTGAGCGGCGTGTTGACACGCATGGAGCGCGATGGCTTGGTCGTGCGCCAGCGCGACGCCAGCGACCAACGTCGCACCGTGGTGAGCGCCACGGCCTTGGGACTGCAACGCGTGGAGACTTTGTCACACACCATCGAAGCGCACTACCAAACCATGGAGCAGCACTTGGGCAAAACCAAACTGGCCCAGCTGTATGCCTTGCTCGACGAGGTGATCGCGCTTGAGCTGACGCCCAACGACTCAACCCCGCGCCGCCACCCTTGACCCCCCACCCCGACCTATGACCGCTCACATCCCCTCACCCGATCTGCCCATTCACGGCACGGTCTACGGCGTCTTGCTCAACAGCCACGCCGAATGGCAAGTCAGCGCGCCGCTGATGACCCAAGCGCCCTACCAAGCGCCGCCCAAAGCCCCGGTGCTCTACATCAAAACCGCCAACACCTGGACCTTGAGCGATCACGCCATTGCCATCCCGTCACCGTTGAGTGCCGTGGAGATAGGCGCCACCCTCGGGGTGGTGCTGAGCGAACAAGGCGCGCTGCGTGGCTATGTGCTGCTCAACGACCTGTCGGTGCCCCACAGCGTGGCCGAGCAAGGCTTTTACCGCCCCCCCGTGAAGTACAAATGCATCGATGGGTTTTTAGGCGTTGGCGCGAAGCTATTGCCCGCAGTTGATTTGCCTGAGCCCAACGCCGTGACGCTGCAAGTGCACATCAATGGCGAGCTGCGCCAAACGGTGCAGCTCGCCCACATGCGTCGCTTGCTGCCTGAGCTGTTGGCCGATGTGAGCGAGTTCATGACCTTGCAAGCCGGGGATGTGCTGATGCTGGGCTTGGACATTTGCCAGGAGGGCCCTGAGGCCGGACGTCGACCGCATGCGGTGGTGGGTGACGTGGTGGAGATCCAAGCGCACGGCGTGCCGGGCTTAGGCGTCTTGCGCCACCACTTGATTGGAGCTGTGGCATGAAACACGCACGTGTGATTTACCAACACCAGACCCACGACGCGATCGAGCGCGATGGTCAGCTGCTGCTTGACGATGGACGGTCTGTGGCCTTTGACGCCGTGCGTTGGCTCCCCCCCTTGGCCCCGCTGTCGCGCCCGCGCACGGTGCTGGCCTTGGGCCTGAACTATGCCGACCACGCCAAAGAGCTGGCCTTCAAAGAGCCTCCCAAAGAGCCCCTGGTGTTTGTCAAAGGCGAAGGCGGCTTGATTGGGCACCACGAACACACGCTGCGCCCAAGCGAGGTGACGTTCATGCACTACGAGTGCGAGTTGGCGGTGGTGATCGGCAAAACCACCAAGCGTGTGCGCCGCAGCGATGCCTATGACTTTGTCGACGGCTACTGCGTGGCCAATGACTACGCCATCCGCGACTATTTAGAGAACTGGTACCGCCCCAATATGCGGGTAAAAAACCGCGACACCTGCACACCGCTGGGGCCCTGGCGGGTCGATGCCACCTCGCTGCACCGCGAGCTGGGTGGCCCGTGCGAGCTGGCATTGCAGACCACGGTCAACGGCCACATCACACAACGCGGCAACACCCGCGACATGATTTTTGATGTGCCCACCTTGATCGAGTACCTCAGCGAGTTCATGACACTCTACCCTGGCGACCTGATCTTGACCGGCACCCCAGACGGCGTGGTGGACTGCCAGCCGGGCGATGTGGTCGTGACCGAGATCCAAGGCCTGGGCGCTTTGACCAACACCATCGCAGCCGCCCCCACGCGTCTTTAACACCCCACATCTGGAGACCGCCATGAAGACCATCGAGCACCTCATCAACGGCCAATCGGTGAGCAACGGCCCGCGCTTTGAAACCATCAACCCGGCCACACAAGAAGTCTTGGCCGAGGTTGCCAGCGGGGGCGAGGCCGAAGTCAACGCGGCGGTGGCCGCCGCCAAAGCCGCGTTTCCCAAATGGGCCAACACCCCAGCGCCTGAGCGCGCGAAGGTGATGCGCCGCTTGGGCGAGCTGATCACCCAGCACGTGCCCGAGATCGCCCACACCGAAACGCAAGACTGCGGCCAAGTGATTGCCCAAACCGGCAAGCAGCTCGTGCCGCGTGCCGCTGACAACTTTTCGTACTTTGCCGAAATGTGTACGCGAGTCGACGGCCACACCTACCCCACCCCGACCCACCTGAACTACACGCTGTTTCACCCCGTGGGCGTGTGCGCACTGATCAGCCCCTGGAACGTGCCCTTCATGACCGCCACCTGGAAGGTGGCGCCGTGTTTGGCGTTTGGCAACACCGCCGTACTCAAAATGAGTGAGCTCTCGCCCTTGAGTGCTGCGCGCTTGGGCGAGTTGGCACTCGAAGCAGGTGTGCCCCCCGGCGTGCTGAACTTGGTACACGGCTACGGCAAAGACGCGGGCGAGCCCCTGGTGGCTCACCCCGATGTGCGCGCCATCTCGTTCACCGGCTCCACCGCCACGGGCAACCGCATTGTGCAATCCGCAGGCTTGAAAAAATTCAGCATGGAGCTGGGCGGCAAGTCGCCCTTTGTGGTGTTTGAAGACGCTGACTTGGAGCGCGCCATGGACGCCGCAGTGTTCATGATCTTCTCCAACAACGGCGAGCGCTGCACTGCGGGTAGCCGCATCTTGGTTCAGCAAAGCATCTACGCCGACTTTGTGGCCAAGTTCACCGAACGCGCCAAGCGCATCCGCGTGGGCGACCCACTCGACCAAGCCACGGTGGTGGGCCCGATGATCAGCCAGGCCCATTTGGCCAAGGTGCGCAGCTACATCGAGCTCGGCCCCAAGGAGGGCGCCACGCTGCTGTGCGGCGGAATCGATCGTCCCTCTTATGCCCCCGAACTGCCTGCCCATGTGGCACGCGGCAACTTCGTCTGGCCCAGCGTGTTTGCCGATGTAGACAACCGCATGAAGATCGCGCAAGACGAGATTTTTGGTCCCGTGGCCTGCCTGATTCCCTTCAAAGACGAAGCCCACGCCATTGCCCTGGCCAACGACATTGCCTACGGCTTGAGCAGCTACGTGTGGACCGAGAACATTGGCCGCGCCCACCGCGTGGCCGCCGCGGTAGAGGCGGGCATGTGTTTTGTCAACAGCCAAAACGTGCGCGACTTACGACAGCCCTTTGGTGGCACCAAGGCCAGTGGGACCGGACGCGAGGGTGGCACTTGGAGTTACGAGGTGTTTTGTGAGCCCAAAAACGTGGCCGTGTCGATGGGCAGCCACCACATTCCACACTGGGGCGTGTGATGGGACAGCTCGCCCTCGCCGCCAAAATCACCCACGTGCCCAGCATGTACCTGAGCGAGTTGCCAGGCCCTCGCCACGGCACGCGCCAAGACGCCATTGCTGGGCACCAAGACATCAGCCAACGCTGTCGCGCCCTGGGCGTGGACACGCTCGTGGTGTTTGACACCCACTGGTTGGTGAATGCGAATTACCACCTCAACTGCGCGCCCCATTTCAAAGGTCAGTACACCAGCAATGAGTTGCCGCACTTCATCAGCAACATGGCCTTTGAGTCGCCCGGCAACCCGGCATTGGGACATTTGCTGGCACGCGTGTGCAACGAGTACGGGGTGGAAACGCTGGCCCACGACGCCACCACCTTGGCCCCCGAATACGGCACGCTCGTGCCGCTGCGCTACATGAATGCAGACCAGCACTTCAAGGTGGTGTCAGTGTCGGCCCTGTGCATGGCGCATTATTTGAATGACAGCGCGCGTCTGGGCTGGGCCATGCGTCAGGCCGTGGAGCAGCACTACGACGGTCGGGTGGCGTTTTTGGCCAGCGGCTCGCTCAGCCACCGATTTGCACAAAACGGCTTGGCACCTGAGTTCGCTTTCAAAATTTGGAGCCCGTTGCTACAAAAACTTGACGCACAAGTCATCCGCATGTGGCAAGACGGCGAGTGGGCGGCGTTTTGCGAGATGCTGCCCGAGTACGCCAGCAAGGGGCACGGCGAGGGTTTCATGCACGACACGGCCATGCTGCTGGGCGCTTTAGGTTGGTCAGGCTATGACGGCGCCGCCGAGATCATCACCCCGTACTTTGGCGCGTCGGGCACGGGGCAAATCAACGCCGTGTTCCCCGTGACCCCCCAAGACGGCGCACACATCCCTGGCGCACAAGCCAGTGCAGCCCATGCCTACCAAGCGTTTGGACGTTTGTAAGATCCAGTGTCTTTTGTTTGTACGCTCATGCCACACCTCGTCATCCTCTACACCGGCCAACTCGACCACGAGAGCGACATGACCCAGCTGTGTCGCAGCTTGGCCGACACCATGCTCACCGTGCGTGACGAGGCGGGTGCGCACGTGTTTCCCACCGGCGGAGTGCGCGTGTTGGCCTACCCCGCGGCCCATTACGCTGTGGCCGACGGCAGTGGCGACCATGGCTTTGTGTATTTGAACTTGCGCATGGGCAAAGGCCGCAGCGAAGCGGCTCAACACAATGCGGGCCAACTCTTGCTCGCCGCAGCCAAGGCCCACTTTGCCGATCTGCTGACGCGCCGCCATGTGGGCATCACCTTGCAGATCGACGTGGGCCTGCCCGTGTTCGATGGGCGAATTGGCAACCTACACCCACTGTTCGCGCCCAGCGCTTGAACAGCCCGATCTTTCCACCCACTTTTCTTCACCTAAAAAGGTCTTCATGCAAACTCCTACCAACCTTTTCAAACAAGCACTCCACCACAAACAAGCGCAAATTGGCTTGTGGATGGGGCTGGGCAACGCCGTCACCACCGACATCTGTGCAGGTGCTGGTTTTGACTGGCTGGTGATTGATGGCGAACACGGCCCCAACGACCTGACCACCCTCTTGGCACAGCTGCAAACCGTGGCGGCCTACCCCAACTCGCACCCCGTGGTGCGCATTCCGCACCACGACCCGGCCTTGATCAAACAAGTGCTGGACTTGGGTGCGACCACGTTGCTGGTGCCCATGGTGGACACCGCAGAACAAGCGGCTGCGATTGTGCAAGCCAGCCGCTACCCACAAGACGACGGCCAAGGCGGCATCCGGGGCATGGCGGGCACGCGTGCCTCGCGCTGGGGGCGCTACCCCAACTACGGCAAAGAAGCCAATGCCCAAGTCTGTGTGTTGGTGCAGGCCGAAACGCGCGAAGCACTCAAGAACCTCGACGCCATTGCCGCCACACCGGGCGTGGATGGCGTGTTCATTGGGCCAGCAGATTTGTCGGCCTCCATGGGACACATCGGCAACCAAACCCACCCCGACGTGCAAGCCGCCATCGTGGACGCGATTGCGCGCATTCGCCAAGCGGGCAAAGCCCCTGGCATCTTGATGGGTGACGAAACCTTGGCGCGTCAGTACTTGGCGCTGGGCGCCTTGTTTGTGGCCGTGGGCGTGGACAGCATGATCTTGTCGCGCCAAACCTCGGCGCTGGTGGCCAAATACAAAGAGGGCTTGGGTGCAGCGGCGCCTGCCAGCACCAAAGGCCAGGTGTACTGAGCGCACCATCATGAGCCAGCGTTTTCACCCCGACGAATGGGCCGCCCGCGTCGAGCTGGCGGCTTGCTACCGCGTGTTCGCCATGCTGGGCTGGACAGAGATGATTTACAACCACCTCACCGTGCGCCTGCCGCACAGCGTGAGCGGTGAGGACAAACAGTTTTTGATCAACCCATTCGGCCTGCACTACAGCGAGGTCACGGCCAGCAACTTGGTCAAGATCAACCTGCAAGGCGAGGTGCTGGACGGCTCCACACACCGCGTCAACCCCGCGGGCTTTGTGGTGCACGCCACCTTGCACGGTGGCATTGAGGGGGCGCATTGCGTGATGCACACCCACACCACCGCCGGGGTGGCCGTGGCCAGCTTGCAAGGGGGTCTGTCGCAAAGCAATTTTTATTCAGCGCAGCTCCACGACATGGTGGCGTACCACGACTTTGAAGGCATCACCATCCACGCCGACGAGGGGCCTCGTGTGTTGCAAAGCATTGGCAACAAACAAGCCGTGATCTTGCGCAACCATGGCCTATTGGCTTGGGGCCACTCAGTGCCCGAAACCTTTGCGATTTTGTGGACGCTGCAACGCGCCTGCGAAATCCAACTCGCTACCCTGAGCATGGGCGCGCCCATTGCCGTGCCAGCAGCCGTGGCCGCCAAGTGCACCCGCGACTCGCTGCAATTTGACCACCAGCACGGGGGCGCTGGTGTCGATGTGTTTAACGCCTTGGTGCGTCAGGTCGACCGCATCGATGCGGGGTACAAACAATGAAGTTTTCCAAGGTGTGCATTTATGGCGCGGGCGCCATTGGGGGTTGGATTGGTGCACGGGTGGGGCAGCTGCCCGGGGTGCAACTGTCCTTGGTGGCGCGGGGCGAGACCTTGCGTGCGCTGCAAGAACACGGCCTGCGCTTGCGCACCGCAGACGCCACCCACACCGTGGCTGCTCAGGTGAGCGCACAGCCTGCTCAATTGGGCGTGCAAGACTTGGTGGTGGTGGCGGTCAAGGCACCGGCTTTGCCCGAGGTGGCGCGCCAGATTGCGCCGTTGCTCGGGCCACACACCGTGGTACTGACAGCCATGAACGGCGTGCCCTGGTGGTTTTTGCAGCAGTTCGGGGGCCGACATGCCAACACGCCGCTGGTCAGCGTGGATGCCGATGGCACCATTGCGCGCGCCATTGCTGCGTCTCACGTCATCGGGGGCGTGGTGCACGGGAGTTGCTCGGTGCCTTCTGCGGGTCTGGTGCAACACCACTTTGGCAACGGTTTGATCGTGGGCGAGCCCTCGGGGGCGCTGAGCGAGCGTGCCCAGGCCCTGCAGGCGCTGCTGGCCCAAGCCGGCTTTGATGCGAGTCTGTCGCCCCACATCCAAAAAGACGTTTGGTACAAGCTGTGGGGCAATATGAGCGTGAACCCGGTGAGTGCGCTGACTGGGGCCACCACGGACAAAATTCTGGCGGACCCCTTGGTGCGCCAGTTCATTTCGAGCGTGATGCTGGAGGCCAAAGACATTGGCGCTCATTTGGGCCTGGCCATTGATCAATCCCCCGACGACCGCCATGTGGTCACACGCAAGCTAGGCGCCTTCAAAACCTCGATGTTGCAAGACGTGCAAGCGCACCGTGCGGTGGAACTCGATGCCTTGGTGGGCGCCGTGCGCGAGTTGGGTCAGATCACCGGCGTGGCCACGCCTTTCACCGACGCCTTGATGGGCTTGGCGCGTTTGCAAGCGCAGGGCTTGGGGCTTTACCCCGACGCTCAGGCGTGACGGGCGCGCCAGCGCGGCCACAACACGTTGAGCGCCAGGCCCGCCATCACCAGCGCAGCGGCACCCAGCTTCCAACTGGGCAAGGACTCGCCCAGTAAGAGCGCTGAAGAGGCCATGCCAAACACAGGCACCAGCAAGGACAAAGGCGCCACCGTGGACGCAGCATGGCGTGCCATCAACCACCCCCACACGGCATAGCCAAACAGCGTGTTGGCCCAAGCCTGCCAAGCCACACCCGCCCAGGTGAGGGCGTTCGCTTGTTGCAGCGCCTCTTGGATGGCAGCCCCCCCCTCCAACACCCAAGACAAGGCCAGCAAGGGAAAAGTAGCCCACACGCTGGACCACACCACATAGCTCAGTAAGTTCACGCCAGCGGCTTGTTTGCACACCAGGGAGCCCGACGACCAGCCCAGCGCCGCCGTCAGCACCAGCACCAGGCCCAGCAACGAGGTCTCGCCATCGGTGTGCCAAGCAATCAGCCCCAAACCACACATGGCCAAGCACAAGGCCACCCATTGGAAGGCTTGGACACGCTCACGCAAAAAGTACATGGCCAAACCGGTGGTGAAAAACGCTTGGGTCTGAACCACCAAAGACGCCAAACCCGGCGTGATGTGCCCTTGGATGGCGCTGTAGAGGCACGAAAACTGCACCACACCGATCAAAAGACCGTAGGCCGCCACGTTGCGCCAAGCCACCGCAGGCCGCGGCAACCAGATCAAAGCTGGGAACGCTGCCAATGCAAAGCGCAAGGCCGCCATGAGCAAGGGCGGCAATTGGTGCAGCGTGGTTTTGATCACAACAAAGTTGCTGCCCCACACCGCCATCAACAGCAAGGCCAGCAGCAGGTGACGCACAGGCACGCGCGAGCCTCAGTCGACTTGGAAACCAACGCGCGCACTCACCGCACACATCAGCTCGTACCCCACCGTGCCTGCGGCCTGGGCCACCTCATCGATGGGCAGCACGGCACCCGTGGAGGCGCATCCCCACAACGTGACTTCGCTGCCAAAGCCTGCTTGCGGACAAGGCGAGAGGTCGACCGCCAACATGTCCATGCTCACGCGCCCCAGGGTGCGCGTGCGCACACCATCGACCAGCACCGGTGTGCCCGTGAGGCAGTGGCGTGGGTACCCATCGGCATAGCCACAGGCCACCACGCCCATGCGCATGGCCCTGTCCGCGGTGAAGGTTGAGCCATAGCCCACGCTGTCGCCTGTTTGCAAGTCTTGCACCGCAATGACTTGGCTGCGCAAGCTTTGGGTGGGCTGCAAGTTCCAGTGCACCAGATCGTGTTGCGGAAAATCGGGCGCGCTGCCGTAAAGCGCGATGCCCGGGCGCACCCAGTCGCCCGCCACCTCAGGCGCATGCGCGTGGCGCAGCGAAGCGGCGCTGTTGGCGGTGCTGCGCTCACCAGGCAAGTCTTGGGTGGCGCGAGCAAACACGGCCATTTGTTCGGCCACGCCGCGCGGGCCATCGGCGTCGCTGAAGTGGGTGACGAAAGAGATTTCTTCGACTTGCGGCAGCTGATTCAAGCGACTCCATGCCGATCGAAAGCGCATCGGTGTGAAGCCCAAACGGTTCATGCCACTGTTCATTTTGAGAAAAACCCGATGCGGGACCTGGGTTTTGTGACGGCTGAGCATGTCGATTTGTTCTTCGCAATGCACCGTGTGCCACACGTCCAAGCGCGAACACAGCTCCAAGTCGCGCGCGTCAAAGACGCCTTCAAGCAACCAGACCGGGCCGCGCCAACCCAAAGCGCGCACGCGTTGGGCCTCGTCCAAATCCAGCAGGGCAAAGCCGTCGGCTCCACGCAATCCCTCAAACACACGCTCAATGCCGTGCCCATAGGCATTGGCTTTGACCACCGCCCAGATCCGCGCATCGGGTGCTGCCGTGCGCACTTGCTGCAAGTTGTGGCGAAGGGCTTGGGTGTGAACGAAGGCGTGTATCGGGCGGGGCATGGTCAATATTGTGGCACCCGCGTGATATAACCAAAGTGTTGCGAGTTATAAGAAAGAGGAGTTCGCATGCCAGGTGCTCGGGGCACTGGCGTGCACATGTTTCATGAAGCGCGGTTTTTACACCATCATGTCGGCCCAGTTTTTCAGTTCGTTGGCCGACAACGCGTTGTTTGTCACCGCGGTTGAACTCCTCAAGACCGATGGCGCGGCCGAGTGGCAACGTGCGGCATTGGTGCCCATGTTTGCGCTCTTTTACGTGGTGCTGGCCCCCTTTGTGGGCGCGTTTGCGGACTCCCAACCCAAGGGGCAGGTGATGCTCATGAGCAACGGCATCAAAGTCATCGGATGCCTGATGATGTTGGTGGGGGTGCACCCGCTGGCCGCGTATGCCGTGGTGGGCTTGGGCGCAGCGGCTTATTCACCCGCCAAGTACGGCATCTTGACCGAGCTGCTGCCCTCCTCGCAATTGGTCAAGGCCAATGGCTGGATCGAGGGCTTGACCATCGCCTCCATCATCTTGGGTGTGCTGCTGGGCGGACAGTTGGTGGGCCACGCGCTGTCGAGCACCTTGCTGTCCTTGGATGTGCCCTTCATCACCACGGGCATCGACACGCCCGCGGAAGCTGCCATTTGCTTGCTGGTGTTGATTTACGCGCTGGCCGCTTGGTTCAACACCCGCATTCCCTTGACCGGCGCGGCGCTCATGCCGATGCGCTTGGACCCCGAGAAAAGCATGGCACGCAATTTGTGGGCGCTGATCCCAGATTTTTGGCATTGCAACCAACGCCTGTGGCACGACAAGCTGGGCCAAATTTCTCTGGCCACCACCACCTTGTTTTGGGGCGTGAGCGGCAACCTGCGCTACATCGTGCTGGCGTGGAGTGCTGCGGCCCTGGGCTACACCACCACCCAAGCCTCGAGCTTGGTGGGTGTGGTGGCCATTGGCACGGCCGTCGGCGCGGTGGCTGCGTCCATGAAGATGCGCCTAGACCACGCCACACGCCTCATGCCCCTGGGCATCTTGATGGGCGTGTGTGTGATTGCCATGAACTTCATTGACAACTTGTGGCTTGCCGTGCCGTTCTTGATTGTGCTGGGTGGTTTGGGCGGCTTTTTGGTGGTGCCCATGAATGCCTTGTTGCAACACCGCGGTCACAACCTGATGGGCGCAGGGCGTTCGATTGCGGTTCAAAACCTCAATGAGCAACTCTGTATCTTGATCTTAGGTGGCCTGTACACCCTCTTCACCAGCATGGGCTTGAGCGCCTTTGGTGCCATCACCGCATTTGGTGTGCTGGTGGCCTATGTGATGTGGCTCATCAAGCTCTGGCACGCGTCTAACCACGTCAAACACCGCGAAGAGTTGGCGCGGCTGATGCACATCGCGCGCAACGACGAATTGCACGGCTGAGGTGACCCACGCGCGCTTGCTGCCCGTCTTGGCCCTGGGCTTGAATGCCTTGGTGTGGGGCTTGTCGTGGTGGCCTTTGCGTCAATTGCATGGCGAGGGCCTGCACCCCTTGTGGAGCACCGCCTGTGTGTTCACCGCGGCTTGGCTGTGCATCACGCTGTGGCGACCCATGGCTTGGCGTGGCATGAGGCAACACCCCGAGTTGTGGTGGCTGTTGGTGGCCTCGGGTCTGACCAACATCGGGTTCAACTGGGCTGTGACCACGGGCGACGTGGTGCGGGTGGTGCTGCTGTTTTATTTGATGCCCACTTGGTCGCTGTTCCTGGCTTGGTGGTTGCTGGGTGAACGCCCCACACGAGCAGCCATGGCACGGATGGGATTGGCCTTGCTGGGCGTGGTGCTGGTCCTCACAACACCGGACACGCCATGGCCTGTCCCGCAGAGCTTGTCCGACGTGCTCGCGCTGCTTGGTGGACTGAGCTTTGCCCTCACCAATGTGTTGTTGCTGCGTTTGCAGCACACGCCTGAGCCCTCACGCATGGTGGCCATGTTTGGTGGCGGCTCACTCATGGCTTTGCTTTGTGCCGTGTTGGCGCAAGCTTGGGGCTTGTTGCCTGCGCTGACATGGGATGTGGCCGCTGGGTGGCCCTGGGTGTTGGTGCTGACGCTGGCCTTTTTGTTGGGTAACTTGGCTCTGCAATATGGCGCCGCACGACTGAGCGCTCACACCACCTCGATGGTCATGCTCGCTGAGGTGGTGTTTGCCAGCGTGTCATCGCTCAGCCTGGGGGCCTCGACGCTCACGTGGCGCATTGCCCTGGGTGGAGGCTTGATCGTGCTGGCGGCTTGGCTGGCCTCCCAAGCCTACCAGCCGCACAATGCAAGCTCGCCCTCGCCACACGAACCCAGGCCTTGAATGGCCTCATGAAAGGATGCTTCTCCATGACCTACCCACTGGCTCACTTCAGTGCCGATCGCATCGATGGCACCCCCTTGGCGCTGTCTGACTTGCAAGGACAGGTGCTGCTGATCGTCAACACCGCCAGCGCTTGTGGGTTCACCCCACAATTTGCCGGTTTGCAAGCTTTGCACGAGCGCTACAAGGACCAAGGCCTCACGGTGCTGG
This sequence comes from uncultured Burkholderiales bacterium, assembly GCA_903906635.1. Lineage (GTDB taxonomy): Bacteria > Pseudomonadota > Gammaproteobacteria > Burkholderiales > Burkholderiaceae_C > Limnohabitans. Next base: position 16,933 of record CAIVLE010000253.1, read on the forward strand.
GTTTTCCTTGCAACCAGTTTGGCGCGCAAGACCCAGGCAGCAACAGCGAGATTGGCGCTTTTTGCCAAAAGAACTACGGCGTGAGCTTTGAGATGATGGCCAAAGTGGAGGTCAACGGCGTGCAAGCACATCCGCTGTTTCAGTGGCTCAAATCCCAAGCCCCGGGGCTATTGGGCAGCGAAGCCATCAAATGGAACTTCACCAAATTTTTGGTGGGTCGCAACGGCCAGGTGCTGCAACGCTATGCGTCTATGGACGCCCCGGCCAAGTTGGCCAAAGACATTGAAGACGCGTTGTCAGCCCACGCGTAAGGCCGCCAGGGTCAAGCCAACGCTTGATCCAACACCTCGACCCAATGCTTGACCGGCAGCTCAGTGCCGCTTTGCAAATGGGTGATGCACCCCACATTGGCACTCAAGATGGCTTGCGGCTGCAAGGTGTCGAGGTGCGCCAGTTTGCGGTCACGCAAGGTGTAGGCGAGCTTGGGGTTGAGCACCGAGTAGGTACCGGCCGAGCCGCAACACAGATGAGACTCCACCGGGGCCACCTGCACCTCAAAGCCCAACGCGGCCAAGTGCGTCTCGACCCCGCCTTTGAGTTGCATGCCGTGCTGCAAGGTGCAAGGTGGGTGAAAGGCTTGCAGGCCCGCCTTGGCCAACTTAGCGGCATTGAGTTGGGGCTTGAGCACGGGCACCAACTCTGGCAACAGCTCGCTCAGGTCTCGCGCGAGCGCGCTGATGCGCTGGGCTTTGTCCGCATAGTCTGGGTCATCACGCAACACATGTCCGTAGTCTTTGACCATCACGCCACAGCCCGAGGCGTTCATCACAATCGCCTCCACACCCTGGTGCACCACATAGGGCCACCAAGCATCGATGTTGGCGCGCATGTGGGCCTTGCCGCCTTCTTGGTCGTTGAGGTGAAACTTCACTGCACCGCAGCAACCGGCCTCAGGCACCACCACGGTTTGAATGCCCGCAGCATCCAACACGCGCGCTGTGGCGCTGTTGATATTGGGCAACATGGCCGGTTGCACACAGCCTGCCAGCATGAGCACTTGGCGTGTATGGCGCTGGGTGGGCCAGACCCCCGCCGTTTGAGGGGCCGGCACTTTGGCGCGCAGCGCAGCAGGCAAGACGTCGCGCACCGCTTGACCCAGCTTCATCGCGGGCGCAAACAAGGGCGAGGTCAAGCCCTCTTTGAGCACCCAGCGCAGTGCTTGCTCACCCCAAGGGCGGGGCACTTTGGCCTCGACCAACTCACGCCCGATGTCCACCAAATGGCCGTATTGCACGCCACTGGGACAGGTGCTTTCGCAATTGCGGCAGCTCAGACATCGGTCCAAATGCTGCTGAGTTTTGCGGGTGGGCGTTGCACCCTCCAACACTTGCTTGATCAGGTAGATTCGCCCCCGTGGACCATCCAACTCATCGCCCAGCAACTGGTAAGTGGGACAGGTGGCGGTGCAAAAACCGCAATGCACGCATTTGCGCAAAATCGCTTCGGCCTCGCGACCTTTTGGC
>CAIVLE010000254.1 GCA_903906635.1 uncultured Burkholderiales bacterium
AGCACGCCCGGTGTGTCGTACAAATAAAAGTCATCGGCCAGCGTGATGCGCTGTTCCAGCTTGGTCACACCGGCTTCGTCGCCGGTCTTGGCCGCGCGTTTGCCTTTGAGGGTGTTGATCAAGGTGGACTTGCCCACGTTGGGAATGCCGCAAATCAACACCCGCATGGGCTTGACCATGCCGCCCCGGTTGGGCGCAAGTTGTTGGCACGCGTCTACCAAGGCTTTGGCGGGCGAGGTCATGCTGGTGTCTAGGCCAATCGCCTTGACTCCCGGCAGGGCGTTGTAATGGGCCAGCCACAAAGCGGTGCGTGCCGGGTCTGCCAGATCTTGTTTGCTGAGCACCTTGAGCGCAGGTTTGCCTTTGATCAACTCAGCCAGCATCGGGTTGGCACTGGAGCCGGGCAGGCGCGCGTCGAGCATTTCAATGACCACGTCAATGTCTTTGATGCGCTCCCCAATCGCTTTGCGGGTGAGGTGCATGTGTCCTGGGAACCATTGAATCGCCATAGAAAGTCGCTGCAGACTGAAAGTAAAGGCTGCCATTGTCGGTCACGGCATGGTGACCCTGCCATTGAAATATCAAGGATTGCTTTCGTTGCTAGCAATGCTTGCATATAATTTTTAACCAGCAGGAGACCCGCATGAGCACCTTGACCATTCGCAACATCGAACCCGCCATCAAAGACAAACTGCGCCATGCCGCTGCCGCGCATGGTCGTTCGATGGAGGAAGAGGTTCGCACCATCTTGCGCAATGTGTTGACGCAACCCGCTGCAACCACAGGCTTGGGCAGCCGCATTCATGCCCGATTCGCACGCTTGGGCGGCGTGGAGTTGCCCTTGCCTGAGCGCCGTGATTTGCCGCGTACACAAGATTTCAAGACTGAGGCTTTGTCTTGATCGTTCTCGACACCGACGTGGTGTCTGAGTTGATGCGAGCAGCGCCCGAGCCGGGTGTCTTGACTTGGTTGAATGCGCAAGCCACGCACGAGTTGTGGCTCAACAGTGTGGTGGTGTCTGATCTGTTGTACGGCGTCGCACGCTTGCCAGAGGGCGCGCGCAAGCAGCAACTGGCGCAGACGGTGTCTGCCATGTTGGAAGAGGACTTCATGGGTCGCGTCTTACCGTTCGATTTAGAGTCTGCGGTGATCTATGCCGAGTTGGTGGCCAACCAAGAGCGCCAAGGCCACGCCTTGGCCATGGCAGATGCGCAGATAGCCGCCATCTGTCTGGCCCACGGTGCGGTGCTGGCCACGCGCAATGTCAAACACTTTGGGGGTTTAGGCCTCTCGCTCTTGAATCCTTGGGCCGTGGTTTAACGCAAGGCCCGCAAGCCCCTGTGCACGGCATCGTCCAAGTCCACCGCTTGTTGGTGTTTGGCCTTGAGGTAGTGCTCGGTGTAAACATCCAGGTAGGCGTTCAAAGTGTCGGCGGCATGCGTGTCATGGGCCAAACCCAGGCACATGGCCCCCACCTCAGCGGTGCAAAAGTGGTCGTCGCGTTTGGAGCGGCGCAGCGTGTAGCGCGAAATATGTTCAGGGCTTAGGCTGAGAACGGGAAGCTCGCTGAGGTAAGGGCTTTTGCGAAACATCTTGCAGGCTTGGGCCCATGTGCCATCCAGCAAGATGAACAAAGGACGGCGTGCGTCGTCGTGTTGCACATGGCTCACCACGCGCTCAGGCGCGACAAACTCTGCCGGGAAGACCACATAGCCTTGCCATTGTGGGTCGGACAACAAACGCAACAAGGCCGGGTCCACCTCGGTGCGGGCCCAACCAAAGGCAAAGGTGTCGGGCACCACATCGGCAATCAGCCAGCCGGTGTTGCTGGGCTTGAGCGGTTCAATGTCGGCCATGAGCAGGCACATGCCCGAGCGCGAGGGCACGCTGTGGCGCAGCGCGCACAGGCAGTGGCTGAGGATGAGGCGACAACCCGCGCAGTGCTCGAGCTGAGAGCCGCCCCTGGCCAAAAATGGTTTCACGCTGCGCGCCAGGCGGGCACTGCGCAAGCGCGAGACGGCGTGGGGTGGCATGGCAAACAAGTTCAGTCGCTCACGTTGCATTCGCGCCGCAGCAAGGCCAGGGCATCGTGGAGCTTGTAGTCGTGGTCGCTCTCTAGCGTGGTCTGTGCGTCTTCCACAAAGCTGCGCCACATGCGCAGGTAGTCGCCTTGGTGCTGCACGGGGGCGTGCTCTGCGATGAACTGCTGTGCCAAGGCCGGGTTCAGGCCCGACTTGCGAATTTTGCGTACCAGCGTGGCGGCGGTTTTTTCGCTGAGCAAGGTCTTGCCTGGGCTGCCTGCGGCAATGCACAAGAACAGGGTCAGCAACGAGCTGTCGTCGTTGTGACCGGCGGTGGCTTTGTGCCAAGCCGCAGAGGCTTGACGGTCAAAGTGATCGACTTCCGATAAACCATCTTCCAGCCAAAAATAGCGGCCCATAAAAGAAGGCGTTTGGTTGAAGAGCTTTTGCGGGGTGAGGGTAGCGTCCAAGATCTTGGGTAAGTCGGCTTGCACGCTGGCAAGCACCGCATCCACGGCAGCCTTGCTGCTCACAGGCAGCGACTTAGGTACGTTGAGTGTGATGGCTTTCTTGGCACCAGAGGTGCGCAAGGAGGCCACCATTTTCTGAAACGCCACCCAGTCGGGCCATTGAGTTTGTTGGGTCGCGCCAGCCAGCATGGCGGTGCGAATGACGGCTTCTGCGTCGCAGCCAGCCTCTTCCAAGTCGTCCGCATTCAGCCCCATGGGCTCGGCCAACCAAATAGCGGCTTGCATCACATTCGCCACCTGTTGACGCTTGGCCAGTTCTGCTTGGTACTCGCCCAAGCTGCACAGCGACCATTTGGCCAATTGGGGGATGTGTTTGTCGCCAAAGCCACCGTACTCGTTCATACCAAAGTGGGTGTTTTGGGGCATCACGATCAGGGCTTTGAGCATGTCAGAAGCGGCTTTAGAGCGCGACATGAAGGAATGCTCGCGCAGGGCTTGTGCGGCTTGGGCCAAGTCGCCCCCGCTGAGCAACTCCAGGTTCAGACTCACCAAATTGATGATGCGGTCTTTGGCTTTTTCTATTTCAGGACGCAAAAATTCGCTGCCAAAGTAGCGTGCAATTTGAACCATGCCCTTGGGCGCGTCGTTGGCAATGGCGTCGAGCCGGGTCTGGTCCAATATGCCGTGTTGCACGCCAAACACCAAGGCTTTTTCAAAAAAAGCACGGACATCGAACATCGCCAGCTGGCTGGCAGCGTTGGGCGGGGTGGGGTGGGGCATCAAATGGCCGACTCCTCGTCCGAGTCACGTGCGGCCGGTGTGGCCTGGCCACGGTCGGTGGCGCTGGTCTCGACTTTGCCGTCGTCTTCTTCGGAGCCTTCTTCTTCAGACAAGCCCAGGTCATGCGCGCGCGCCTTGGCACGCAGCACCAGCAGCATTTCAATGAACAAATCTGGTACTCGGTGGCGCAGTATCCAAGCCAGTTGCATCCAGTCTTGATCGGCCACTTCGTCTTCTTCCACCCGGGGGCGCACATAGGCAGACGCGATCAAAGCGCTCTCCGACAGCATGGCCCCATCGTCCTCCAAGATGTCAAAAGTGCCCGTGCGGGCAAAAGACTCGATACGGCCCCACTTTTCCGAGAAGTAGTCCGCCAAAGCCTCTGCGCCACCTTCGAGGTCGCCAATGGCGTTCAAAAACTCAACCGTGTCTGCGTCTTCGCGAAAAATAACCGCGTTCATCATGCCGCGCAAGTGGGTACGGGTCAGGTCTTTGTATTGCTTTTCAATCACCACGGCGCGCGCAAACTGCTCAGGCGAGACCAGCAAGTTGATGACTGACTCTTTGGAGTTGTCGTACTCGCGAATCACGGCCAAGATGTCTTTGGGGGGCAATTGCTCCAGCACCACCATGAGGGCTTGGTCCCCCTCGGTGTCGGCCAGCTCCACCAAGGCCGCCTCTGCGGCCACGATGTCGCCACTGGCAATCAGACTTTGGGTTTTGGCAATCAGGGCGAGTGCGTTCATGGCGTGTGTCCTTGTTTATTCTTTGCTGTCAAAGCCTTGTTCCACCATCCAGGCGTTGCCAGCTTCTTCGCGCTCACGCGCTGCGCGTTCTTCCTCGTCTTCGGGGCCTGAGTCTGAGCGTTCGCTGTCATCGTCGTCTGATCCCACGGTCGCGGTCTGTGCGCCAGCGCCCATGGGCTTTTGGTGCATGTATTCCAGCGCTGCGGCTACGGTCAAAAACCATGCCCCGGTGGGCTCGTTCAAGGCCGCTTGCACAATGGGCTGGGCCCAGGGGGCCATGTCCAAGCTGTCAGACAGCTCGTCCCAGCTCAGCAACTCGTCGGCGTCTCGGGTCAACAGGTGCTCCATCACGGCAGGGGCGTTGAACTGAAACGCTTGGTGCAAGACCACGGCCACCATCTCGGGGTTGAGGTCTATCATTTGCAGCAAAAACGTCATGGCTTGGCGTTTCTCCGCCAAGCGTTTGTGCAGCACGTGTTGGCCTTCCGAGTCAAAACTCAAATCATCCAACTCAGCTTGGTAGGCCGAGCGAAGCTCTTGAAAGAAAGGGGAAATGTGCATGGTCAAGCCCGGTTGAGCAGTTGCTGAAAGTAGCTGTTCCAGATCTCACGCGCTGTGCTTGCGGGGTCATCCAGCAGGTTGCGTCGGCGGTTGTCGTCATAGGCTTGGCGCTTGGCGTCGTCTGACAGCACATCGTAGGCCTCTTGCGCTGCCCGAAAGCGTGCTGGTGCGTCTTCGTCCGTGTTGCGGTCAGGGTGGAACTGGGAGGCTTTTTGGCGGAAGGCCTTTTTGATGTCAGCCAAGCTGGCATCGCTCTTGAGCCCGAGGGCGGCGTAATGCTCAGAGATGGGTTCAGACATGGGTTCTAACGGGTGATTCGAAGAATGCGCTTCACAGCGCTTGTTTGAGGCGAATTTCTTCCACCTTCACGGGTCCCATGGGCACGGTTTTGGCACTGTTCATCTCACGCTTGAAGCCTGCCAACTCGTGAAAGCGCATGGCACGGTCATTGGCAATGGGCACCCAGATCGACACATGGGTGCAGCCTTCTTCTTGCAGGCCTTCGCGTGCCGCGTCCCACAAGGCCAGGCCCACGCCTTTGGACCAGTGGCTGGGGCTCACGTAGATGTCCCAAATCTCGCCCATGGTGTTGGGCGTACCTTTGTCGCGTGAGCGGTCAAAGCCCACAAACCCCACCAACTGTCCAGCCTCCACCGCCACTTGGACTTGAGGCTCGGCGTATTGGATAGCTTCGCGCCAATAGGCCGTGCTTTTGACTTCAGGGACAGGGGGCACAGAGGAGCCGGTGCGCATGGACTGGAAGGCTTCTTTGGCGGTGGCAGCGTAGAGTTCGGCGATGTGGGCTGCGTCTTGAGGGGAGGCGGGGCGTACTTGGAAAGAAAGGGTGCTGGACATGGATCAAAATCAATCGAGGAAAGCAAATTTGGCAAATAGAGCGATTGTCCCCGCAAATGACTCCTCAGCATGAGTCGGCGCCAACGGGGACTCAAGGGGTTATCAGACAAGGCGCACAAGATGCTGATCTACACTGCCAACCCCCCTCGATAAAGTCTTCTTCCCCAATGATCATCCTAGCCCCCATGGAGGGCCTACTCGACTGTGTGCTGCGCGATGTGCTGACCCGCGTCGGTGGCATTGACCGCTGCGTGTCTGAGTTCATCCGCGTCACCAACACCTTGTTGCCTGAGCGCACGTTTTTGCGTGTCGTGCCCGAGTTGGCACATGGTGGGCGCACGCCTGCCGGGGTGCCGGTGCGTCCGCAGTTGTTGGGCTCGGACCCGGACTGTCTGGCCGACAACGCCGCTCGGGTGGCGGGCATGGGCTGCGATGGCGTGGACCTTAACTTTGGCTGCCCAGCCAAACAAGTCAACCGCCATGGCGGCGGTGCCGCCTTGCTACAAGACCCCGAGGTGTTGTTTCAGATCGTGCGTGCGGTGCGTCGCGCAGTACCAGCGCACCAAGTGGTGTCAGCCAAGATGCGCCTGGGGTTTGACGACGACCGTCGTGCCGAAGTCTGCGCCCAAGCGCTTGAGGCGGGAGGGGCCAGCGAAATTGTGGTGCATGCGCGCACCAAGGCCGATGGCTATCGCCCACCAGCGTATTGGCCTCGCATTGAAGACATCCGTGCCCTGGTCAAGATCCCCTTGGTGGCCAACGGTGAAATCTGGAATGTGCCCGACGCGTTACGCGCGCGTGCCGAATCGGGTTGTCATGCTTTGATGGTGGGGCGAGGCATCGTGACCAACCCAGGCTTGGGCCTGGCGATCAAAGCCTGGGATGCGGGGGCCAGTGGCCCGCATGCCCCCCCTGAGTCCTCCCCTGTGGGCGTGAGCTGGGACGAGCTGGGTCCACACTTGGCGGCCTTTTGGGGTATCACCCGCACCCGCATCCAGCGCCAGCACCAAGCGGGGCGCTTCAAGCAGTGGTTGAACTTCTTGCGCAAACACTACCCGCAAGCCCAAGACGCCTTCATGGACTTGCGCACGGTCACCCAACCCGAGCGCATCTGCGACTGGTTGGCCGCCAACGAAGCGCGCAAAATGGCTGCATGAAAGCACCCCCCAGACTCCAAGCCCTTGTTGACGAAGGCCTGATCGACACCGTGGTGCGCCAGCTCATGAGCGGCAAAGAAGCCATGGTGTACGTGGTGCGCTGCGGCGACGACACCCGTTGCGCCAAGATCTACAAAGAGGCCACTCAGCGCAGTTTTCGCCAAGCGGTGGATTACACCGAAAACCGCAAAGTCAAAAACTCGCGTCAGGCCCGTGCCATGGCCAAGGGCACCAAGTTTGGCCGCCAAGCCCAAGAGGCGGCGTGGCAAAGCGCCGAAGTCGATGCCCTTTACCGACTGGCCGGTGCTGGCGTGCGCGTGCCCCAGCCCTACAACTTTTACGAGGGTGTGTTGCTGATGGAGCTGGTCACCGATGCGCATGGCGACGCCGCCCCGCGCCTCAACGACGTGGCCTTCACATCACAGCAAGCCTTGCAGCATCACCGCACGCTCATTGGCGAGGTGGTGCGCATGTTGTGTGCAGGCGTGGTGCATGGAGACTTGTCGGAGTTCAACATCTTGCTGGCCGACGAGGCGGGGCAGGACGTGCCTGTCATCATCGACTTGCCGCAGGCCGTTGACGCAGCAGGCAATAACCACGCGCAACGCATGTTGCTGCGCGATGTGGCCAATTTGCGCGACTTCTTTGGTCAGTTCGCCTCGGAGTTACTGGGCAGCGACTATGGCCCTGAAATTTGGAGCCTTTACCAACAAGGCTTGCTGTCGCAAGACACCGTGCTGACAGGGCACTTTGACCGCAGCCGTGCCGACGTTGACCTGAGCGCTGTGATGCGCGAGATCGACGACGCCCGCGCCGAAGACGCCGCCCGGCGTTTGCGTATGCAACAAGCCGCTACGCCGTGAGGCTCGAAACGCTTTTTGCTTCTGCCACGATTCATTGATTCAACCGAGTTCACTGTGACCCACGACACCCCCATCCACGAAGAGACCCCCTTCATTCAAGAAGCCCGCGTCTGGCAAGGCGAGGGCTGGACCGCTCGCGTTATCAACAACGACGATGACGACGGCTGGGCCGTGGCCATGTTCAAAGACGGTCAGGCAGAAGCTGCCTTGGTGGGGCCCTGGACCATGGGGCGCGACAAAAAGAACCCCAAGCCGCTGGACCAGAATGCTTTTTTGACTTTGGTGAAAACCGCTCACGAGTTTGTGCGCCGTCATGAGCAGCAGCTTCACGCCAGTTTGCACCAGAGCCTGCAAGTCGATAGCCCGCAGGGCCGCATCACGGTGCGCTTTGACATCGTGCCCGATGATGAACACCCCTATGCCGTGCTGAGCGCCTTGGACGAGACCGGCGAGAGCTTGGGCGACAAACGCGTGCCTGCCGCCTTCAAGTTCAACCGCAGCAGCGCCCAAGCTTGGGTGGAGGGCGGCTTTTGAAGGCATGGCAAGTCACCACCGGTGGGGTGTGTGGTTTGGTCTTGACCATTGGCTTGGCCCGTTTTGCCTACACCCCGTTGTTGCCGAGTTTGCAGTCGCAAACGGGCTTGAGCGATGCAGGGGCTGGGGCTTTAGCCGCCATCAATTACGCGGGCTACATGAGCGGCGCTTTGGCCGCCGCTTGGATCGACGATGTGCGCTGGCGCCATCGCCTGTACAGCTCGGGTTTGTGGATGGCTTTGTTGACCACGGCCGCCATGGCCTTGTCGACTTGGATGCCGGCTTGGGCGCTGTGGCGCTACATCGCAGGGTTGTGTGGTGCCACAGGCATGTTGCTCGGCTCAGGCCTGGTGTTGGGGTGGCTGATGCGCCAGGGCCATCGACCCGAGTTGGGGCTGCATTTCATGGGTATTGGCTTGGGGATTGTGGTATCGGCCTTGGGAGCCTGGGGCTTGGCTCAGGTGTGGCCCGCGTGGTGGTCTCAATGGCTGGCATTCGCGGTGCTGGGCGTGGTGTTTTTTGTGCCGGCTTGGATATGGCGGCCTCCCGTGCCGCCTCCTGTGGGGGGGGCTCAATCACAAGAGGGGGCCAACACGGTGTCGCGCCGCTGGCTGTGGACCATGCTGGGCAGCTACTTTGCGGCGGGTTGGGGCTTTGTCATCAGCGCCACCTTCACTGTGGCCATGGTGGAGCGCGAACCCGCACTCGCGGGTCAAGGCCCATGGGCCTGGGCCTTGGTGGGTTTGGCCGCCATGCCTGCGGTCTTTGTGTGGGACCGAGTGGCGCGACGCATCGGTGAAACGCGCGCGCTGCTGCTGGCCTTGGGGCTACAAACCATCTCGGTGTTGTTGCCCGCCGTGTCGGGCTCGCTGGCAGCAGCCATGGCGGGCGCTGTGGGCTATGGCGCCACGTTCATTGGCATTGTCAGCTTGACCTTGGCCTTGGTGGGACGACGCTCACCCCACAACCCGGGCAAAGCCATGGCACGGCTCACCTTGAGCTATGGGGCTGCGCAAATGATTGCTCCGGTAGTCGCGGGGGTGATGGCCCAAAGCATGGGCACATTTCGGGGCGCTTTGTGGCTCACGGCCGGGGTGATGGCCGCGGGCATGGCCTTATTGGCCACCTTGCCCGATGAAGGGTGAGGGATCAGGGGGGAGGGGTGAGACGCTTTGGGCTGCGCCTTGAGCGCGTAAGAGGCGCTCAATCTGTCTCGCCCATGAACGGCTCATGCCCCCAAACTTTGCAATTGCACCAAGCCTTTGGGCGTTTGCAGCGTGGCCACTAGGTTGGCCGGGCCTTCAGACGCGCTCACGCCCTCTAAGCCGATGGCATGGTAGGCGGCTTGCAGCTTGGCCGCGCTGGGGTGGGTGACGGTTAAGTTTTGCAGGCTCACGCCTGAGCGTGGCAAGGTGTTGCGGGGGTGCAAGCGCATCGGGTCGCTGGCATCGGGTTTGCCCCACTGAATCAAGCTGGGCAGGGCACCGTCGAAGAGGCGCTGACCATCGGCACGCACGCTGATTTGCCAGCTCAACACCCCTTTGGAGGTGCGGCGGCTGGCCGACACGGCGGGTCCGCGGTCGATGCCTTGCATGCGCAGCGCCATGCGGGCGGCTTGAATGTCTGGGGTGTTGACCACCCAGTGCACCAAGCGCGGCTCGCTTTTGACACCCGCTTGCAGCGTGGCGTCGTCCATGTCAAACCAACGCGTGGGCTGCATTTTTTTGGGTCGTACCGCGTGCGGGTTGATAGCGATGATTTCCAAATACGCGGTGGGGTAGGCCGGGGTGGCAATTTTGAACAGGCGGTTGTGGGTGCCGTATTTTTCGTGTTCGCCTCCTGGGCCAGGGGTGATGCCTAGGGTGGCCTCGCACCACTGCACGCCCATTTCCAAGGTGGTGGCCAGCACCACCAAGTGATCCATCTGTGTTTTCATGGGGTACACCTTACCATTGGGGCCTGCGCTTTGAGCGTACCTTGGCTAAAAACATCTCATTCATGCACCCCACACCTTCTGACGGCGAACGCCTGTCCAAACGCGTCATGCAACTGCGTGGCTGTTCACGCCGCGAAGCCGAGCAATACATCGAAGGCGGCTGGGTCCGGGTGGATGCAGTGGTGGTCCAAGAGCCCCAACACCGCGTCAGCACCCAGCAGGTCAGCGTGGACAAAGACGCCAGCTTGCTCAACCTGACAGCCATCACCCTGCTGGTGCACAAACCAGCCGATTGGCTGGATGGGCGTGAAGATGCCAAGCCCTCAAGAAGCAAAGCGACCCCCCCTAATGCGCGCAGTGTCTTGACAGCGGCACACCACAGCGCCCATGACCGCAGTGGTGTGCGTTTGCTCAAGACACATCTGCGAGGTTTGCAATTCAGCGTGCCACTGGAGCAAGGCGCCAGTGGCTTGGTGGTCTTTACCCAAGACTGGCGCACCCAACGCAAGTTGGTGGAAGACATGGCCACGATGGAACACGAGTTGATGGTGGATGTGGCGGGCGAGGTCACCCCCGAGATGTTGCGCCCCATCGAGCGGGCCTTCAAGGATGAACGACAGCGCTTACCGCAGGCCAAGATCAGCCTGAGCAGTTCTTCGCCCGAGCGCAGCAAGCTGCGTTTGGCGGTGAAGGGTTCGCATTTGGGGCTGGCCTCGTACCTGTGCGAATTGGCGGGGCTTGAGATTTTGGCCCTGCGTCGTTTGCGTTTGGGACGAGTGAATTTAGGGGAGCTAGAGCCTGGCACTTGGCGCTATTTGGCCAGTGACGAGCGTTTTTAAAGCGAGTTTAAAAACTAGTTTTTGGAGGCGTCGTTTTTATCCGACGCGGCCACACGGCGGGCCCCTGTGAAGCGGCGTTCCCAATAGGCTTGGCGCATGTCCTCAACGCGCACCTGTTGGCCAGGTTTGGGCGAGTGAATGAATTTGTTGTCACCCACGTAAATGCCCACATGGCTGAAAGTTTGGCGCATGGTGTTAAAAAACACCAAGTCACCAGGTTCGAGGTCTTTTTTGTCGATTTTCTCGGTCACTGCTGCTTGGTCGCGGGCGCGCCGGGGCAAGACCAAGCCCACACTTTGCTCAAACATGGAGCGTACAAAGCCACTGCAGTCAAAACCGGTGTCCGCATCGGTGCCACCGCGCCGGTAGGGAACGCCCAAAAACCCCATGGCATTGACCACCAATTCCGAGGCTCTGTCCCCGACCGAGTCACGCAACAAGGCCATCTGGGCCAAGACACCACGCTCGGACAGGTAGCGCTCGATGTCGTCGGCGGCATTGTTGCTGGGCGCTGCATGGGCGCTGGCAACACAGCAAAGGACGAGGAGCACACGTTTGAACATCCGCTCATTCTAGCCTGCTGTGTTTCAGTGCATGATTCAAGACCATGGCCTAAGTATTTGATTTCATTGGGGTTAATGGCCTTGCTCGAGGACTAATTTGTGTCAACACTCTTTTCTCACAGGGGCGAGTTGTCCTGTGCAGAGTCCAAGAGCGTGGCTGTTCTGAGGGAGGTCGCGTATGCACTCGCACCCAGAGGCTGCGTGGCGCGAGCCATGTTGGTTGGTCAACTAGGACTTGATACGGATCATTTGCATGGCCGACGCAATCAAGCTTGACACCTCGCTCATATTGCCTGGAACGATGAGGGTTGCTTTAGCGTCAGAGGCGACCTTGCCATAGGCCTGCACGGCTTGTTCAGCGACTTTGAGCTGCACGGCTTGTTCGCCCCCGGGCTGGCGGATGGCGGCTGCGATGCGTTCAATGGCTTGTGCGGTCGCATCCGCCACTGCCGTGATGGACGCGGCCTCGCCCTGGGCTTTGTTGATGGCCGCTTGTTTTTCTCCCTCCGAGCGCGCGATGAACGCTTCGCGTTCTCCGGTGGCGATGTTGATTTGCTCTTGCCGACGCCCCTCAGAGGCTGCAATCAGTGCGCGTTTGCCCCGCTCAGCGGTGATTTGGGCCTGCATGGCGTGCAAGATCTCCGCTGGTGGCGTGAGGTCTTTGATTTCGTAACGCAGGACTTTGACGCCCCAGTTCAACGCCGCTTCGTCAATCGCGGCCACGACTTGGGCGTTGATGATGTCGCGCTCTTCAAAGGTTTTGTCGAGTTCGAGCTTACCGATCACGCTGCGTAAACTGGTTTGCGCCAGCTGTGTCACAGCCATGATGTAGTTGGAGGAGCCGTAGCTGGCCAAGCGCGGGTCAGTGACTTGGAAATACAAAATGCCATCAACTTGCAATTGCGTGTTGTCTCGCGTGATGCACACTTGGCTGGGCACGTCCAAGGGGATCTCTTTGAGGCTGTGTTTTTGGATCACCTGGTCAACAAAGGGGAGCACAAAATTCAAGCCCGGTGTGAGGCTTGCGTGGTACTTGCCCAAGCGCTCCACCACCCAAGCGTTTTGCTGCGGCACGACTTTGACTGATTTGATGATGAAAAAAACGGCAATGGCCAAAATGAGCAGGGCAATTTCCATGTGCAGACCTTTCAGAGTGATTGAATTTTTTCCAAAACCAAGCGACTGCCGCTGATTTCAACAATCCGGTGCATGCCGGCCTGAGGGGGTTCGTGGGGCGAAGTCAGCGCCGTCCACACAGCCCCTCGATGCTTGACCTGTGATTGACCTTGCGCGTCCCATTCTTGGACCATGACCGTTTTGCCGATGTCAAGTTGCAAGTCGCTGTCAAGCGACACGTTACCGGGCTTTTGTCGAGAGTTGAGCACCGCACCCCCTACGCCGCCACACAAGGCCGCCACGATGATTTGCCAAAGCACTGGAGCGCCCAAATAATGGCTGAGCGCACCGGCTGCGGCCCCTAATGCAAGCACCAACAAATAAAACGTTCCGGTCATCAATTCGGCCAGCACGAGGCCACCTGACAAAATCCACCACAAGGTGGCAGGGTCATTCAAAAGTGTCATGGTTACGTCCAAAATTAGGGGCTTATGTCATGGCTCAAAAGTCACGACTCAATACCGTCGGGTTGCAATCCAGGACCGTCCAAGTCAACAACACACAGCCGCATGATGTCATGGAGGCCCCCCCACACATGGGGGCAACACCCGCTCGGACATGATCTGGCGCTGAGCCAAGTCTGTATTTTGGCAAGGTCAATGAATTCATCAACGCCATCACTGATTGCTCATTTCTGGGGGAAGTGAGTGAATCAATATACTCCAAAACAATTACTTCTTCGTGTGTTCGTATTGCTTCTTGACATAAAAGAAGACCGTGGCGATTGCTGGGTCGACCTACGCACGGTTACTAGGTGAGCGCAGGAGCGGCTTACACGCGTTGACGAACTCTTCGCCGATACTTGTGGGCTTTGATGAGATCACTTGAGAATGCCTATGCTGCTTGATGACCAAGAATCCCAACTGGTTTTGGTGGATTACCAAGCCCGCCTGATGCCCGCCATTCACGATGCCGAGCTGGTGTTGGTCAACGCCATGCGTTTGGCCCAGGCCGCCCATTGGATGGAGGTCCCCACTTGGGGGACGGAACAAAACCCAGACAAACTCGGCTCTAACCCGCCTGAGATGCGTGCCCTTTGCCGGCGTACCTTGCCCAAGATGAGTTTCAGCGCGTGTGCGCAAGGGCTGGTGGAGGTGTTGCGACCTGCCGCAAGGCCTGCTGGGGGCAACGCCCGAAGCCTGCCCAAGCACCTACAAAAGGCTGTCCCTCAAGACCCCAGCCGTCAAAGCATTGTCATTGCTGGCGTAGAAGCCCATGTGTGTTTGCTGCAAACGGCCCTTGAATTGTTGGAAGAAGAGTTTCAGGTTTGGGTCGTCACCGATGCCTGTGGTTCTCGCACTGAGCGCAACCGCGATGCAGCCTTTGACCGCTTGGCAGGTGCAGGTGCTGAGCTGGTCACCACGGAGATGGTGTTGTTTGAGTGGCTGCGCACCGCGGAAGCCGATCCCTTCAAAGAGATTCAAGACCTCATCAAATGAGCCCTCGCGGCGAAGATGCTGGCAAAGTCAGCTTGTAGCAAGTCCCGTCTCCTCATAATTATGAATTCAGATCGATGTCATACGAGGAGACACCAGCATGGTTGCGTACGCAGATTTTCATCGCCGTTCCATTGAGGATCGGGATGCGTTTTGGTCCGAACAGGCTCAACGCATCGAATGGCAAACGCCGCCCCAGCAGATCTGCGATTACAGCAACCCTCCGTTTGCCAAATGGTTTGTGGGCGGCACGACCAACTTGTGTCACAACGCGCTCGACCGGCATCTCTCAGAGCGTGCCGACCAAGCGGCTTTGATCTTTGTCTCCACGGAAACCGGTCAAGAAAAGACCTATACCTACCGAGAGCTGCACGCCGAAGTGCAGCGCATGGCCGCCATCTTGATGGCTCTGGGCGTGCTCAAAGGTGACCGTGTCTTGATATACATGCCCATGATCGCCGAGGCAGCCTTTGCCATGTTGGCCTGCGCGCGACTTGGTGCCATTCACTCAGTCGTATTTGGCGGTTTTGCTTCCCATTCGTTGGCCACGCGCATCGAGGATGCCACGCCTAAAGTGATCATCAGTGCCGACGCCGGCTCACGAGGGGGCAAAGTCGTACCCTACAAGCCTTTGTTGGATGAGGCGATCGAGCTCTCGGCCCACAAACCCGAGCACGTGATCATGGTCGACCGTCAGTTGGCACCATTCACGCAAGTGGTTGGTCGCGACGTCGACTACGCCAGCGAGCGGGCCAAGTACATGAACACCCAGGTGCCCTGCGAGTGGGTGGAGTCCACCCACCCCAGCTACACGCTCTATACCTCGGGCACCACCGGCAAGCCCAAAGGCGTGCAGCGCGACACGGGCGGCTACACCGTGGCCTTGGCGGCCAGCATCCCCCACATTTACCAAGGCAAGCCGGGCGG
>CAIVLE010000255.1 GCA_903906635.1 uncultured Burkholderiales bacterium
AACTTGCAGCCAGCTTCAAGCGCACGTTCATGCGTGCGCAGCCCTGTGAAAGCGGGCAGCAAAGAGGGGTGAATGTTGATCAAGCGCCCGTTGTAATGCGCCACAAAGCCAGGGGTCAAAATGCGCATGAAGCCCGCCAGCACCACCAAGTGGGGTTGGTGGCGGTCGATGGTGGCCATCAAAGTGGCATCGAAGGCTTCGCGTGGTTGTGGTTCAGCGGCAAACGCGGCGTGCTCCACCACGGCGGTATCAATGCCCAGTGAGTGCGCCAACGCCAGGCCCGCAGCGTCAGGGCGGTTGCTGATGACAGCGCAGACTCGGGCCCCCAGACGCTTGTCCCACTGCTGTGCCTTGGCGGTTTGCACGATGGCCGCCATGTTCGAGCCGCTGCCTGAAATCAAGATCACGATGTTTTTCATGTGATCCGAATTATCGAGGGGCCCAAAAACCGCACGGTCGTGCTAAAAACGAGGGATTGTGTTTCAGCTGAGGAAAATTGCGATGGATTTGGCTTTTACCCCCGAAGAAGAGGCGTTTCGTCAAGAAGTGCGTGCATGGGTGCACGCCAATTTGCCACCCGACATTTCGCACAAAGTGCACAACGCCTTGCGGCTGACACGAGACGATATGCAGCGTTGGGCCCAAATTTTGGGCCGTAAAAACTGGTTGGGTTATGGCTGGCCCAAGCAGTTTGGAGGCCCCGGCTGGAGCGCTGTGCAAAAGCATTTGTTCGAAGAGGAGTGCGCCTTGGCAGGTGCTCCCCGCATCGTGCCGTTCGGCCCGGTGATGGTGGCGCCCGTGATCATGGCCTTTGGCAATGCCCAGCAGCAGCAGCGGTTTTTGCCGGGCATTGCCAGCGGGGAGGTCTGGTGGAGCCAGGGCTACAGCGAGCCGGGCTCGGGTTCAGATCTGGCCTCAGTCAAGACGCGCGCTGAGCGTGTGGGCCAGCATTACGTGGTGAACGGCCAAAAAACCTGGACCACCTTGGGTCAATACGGCGAGTGGATTTTTTGCTTGGTGCGCACCAGCAACGAGGGCAAACCGCAAACCGGCATTTCTTTTTTGTTGATTGACATGAAGTCGCCCGGCGTGAGTGTGCGCCCCATCAAGTTACTCGATGGCGAGTGCGAGGTCAACGAGGTCTGGTTTGACAACGTGCAGGTGCCGGTGGAGAACCTGATTGGCGAAGAGAACAAAGGCTGGACTTATGCCAAGCATTTGCTGGCGCATGAGCGCACCAATATTGCTGACGTCAACCGTGCCAAACGCGAGTTGGAGCGCTTAAAGCGCATCGCCAAAGCTGAGGGCGTGTACGACGCTGCCACAGGCGGTGCTGAGGCTTTGCGGTTTCGCGACGAGATTGCCAAGCTCGAAGTGGATGTGGTGGCGCTGGAGATGCTGGTGCTGCGTGTGCTTTCGGCCGAGAAATCGGGCAAACAAACGCTGGACATTGCCGGGCTGCTCAAGATCAAGGGCAGCGAAATTCAGCAGCGTTACACCGAGCTGATGATGCTCGCCGCGGGTCCTGCCAGTGTGCCCTTCATCGAAGAAGCCATGGAGGCCGGTTGGCAGGGGGACCCCGCGCTGAGCGGCTTGTGGGCGGGCGGGGCGATGCACACAGCGCCTTTGGCGTCGAGTTACTTCAACATGCGCAAGACCACCATTTATGGTGGCTCCAACGAAGTGCAACGCAACATCGTGGCCCAAGTGGTGCTGGGATAAGGGGTAATCATGGATTTCAATTTTTCTGACGAACAAGAGCAACTGCGTGATGCGGTACGCAAGTGGGTCGACAAAGGCTACGACTTTGAGCGCCGTCGCGCGTTGGTGGCCGAGGGCGGTTTTTCACGCGCCGCTTACAGCGAGTTGACCGATTTGGGGCTCGCAGGTCTGTATATTCCTGAAGCCTTGGGTGGTTTGGGGATGGGGCCAGTCGAGGGCATGGTGGTGATGGAAGAGTTGGGGCGCGGCATCGTGCTTGAGCCTTTGGCGCAGACCCTGATCGCCGGGGCGGTGCTCTCAGGCTACGCCCCTGCTGAGGTGCAAACGGCTTGGTGCGAGAAGGTGGCCACGGGTGAGGCTTTGGTGGTGCTCGCGCACCAAGAACGCGCCGCGCGTCACCAATGGGCCCATTGCCAGACCACTGCCGAACTGCAAAACGGGCAGTGGACTTTGACCGGCGCCAAGAGCGTGGTGCCCGCCGCAGATCAGGCGGATGCGTTGTTGGTGCCCGCCATGGCCAACGCTCAGATGGGCTTGTACTTGGTGAGACGAGACGCCGCTGGTGTGGCGACCCGGGGTTACCTCACGCAAGACGGCAGCCGTGCTGGCGAGTTGAGCTTGCACCAAGCGCGCGCGACTTTGGTGACTGCCGATGGCATGACGGCCTTGATGCATGCCTTGGACATTGGCATTGCTGCCGTGTGCGCCGAAGCGGTGGGGGTGATGGACAAGACCGTGGCGATCACGGTCGAGTACATGAACATGCGCAAGCAGTTTGGCGTGGCCATCAGCAGCTTTCAGGCACTGCGCCACCGCGTGGCCGACATGAAGATGCAGCTGGAGTTGGCGCGCTCCATGAGCTACTACGCATCCCTCAAACTCAATGCCCCGCAAGAGGAGCGTCGCCGTGCCATGGCGCGTGCCAAGTACCAGTTGGGCACCTCCATGCGCTTTGTGGGCCAACAAGCGGTGCAGCTGCATGGCGGCATTGGCGTGACCGATGAGTACATCGTGAGCCACTATTTCAAAAAGCTCACGCAGCTCGAGCTGAGTTTTGGCGACACCTTGCACCACCTGGGTCAAGTCTCTGCCCAAATGCAAGACACCGCTGGCGTGTTTGCCTGAGCTGCAAGCCCTTGGAGCAGGGCCTCAGTTGGCGCGCTGAAAACGTGGCTGCAGCATGCCCTCAATCACCACTTGTTCGGTGAACATGGCGGCGGGTCTTACCCACAGGCCATGGGCGCCATACAGCGCACGGTAAACCGTCATGGGCTCTAGGGTTTCGCTGTGGCGGGCGGTGCCAATCACCTCGTACATGCCGCCTTTGTAGTGGCGGTACAGGCCCGTGGGGGGTTCTTGGAGAGGGGGGAGGTCGTGGTCGTTCATGGGTGGGACAATACACCCTATGCATCCAAAAGCCCTGTTAGAAGCTTGTACCGAGCTTGTTCGCCTCACTTTGAAGTTTGACCACCCGGCTGACGCCGTGGTTTCTAAGTTTTTCCGTGATTACCGTAAAACCTACGCCTTTGGCCCCCGCGAGCGGGCTGCTTTGGCGGAGACGGTCTACAACGTCTTGCGCTACAAATTGCGCTACGACCATTTCGCCCCTTCTGGCTCGGGCCCCAAAGAGCGACGTTTGGCCATTTTGGGCTTTGCCGAGCATTTGGACCACCAAGTACCCCTCCCAGTGGGCGCGTCTGGCAACAAGCCCGCGCCTGGCAAGCGCAAACCCGACAGCTCCGGTCCCCGCGACTTTTTGAAGAGCGCACTGAATGACCCTGAAATCGTTTGGCTGGACGCTTGCGCTCAGGTGAAAACGCCCGACTTGATGGAGCGTCACCGCCACAACCTGCCCGAGTGGCTGGTGGCGCCGCTCAAAGCCCAAGTGGGCGATGGCTTTTGGCGTTTGGTGGAGCGACTCAATGGTTCCGCACCGCTGGACTTGCGTGTCAACACCTTCACCGACAAGCGCAGCGATGTGCAGCACGAACTCAAATTGGCGGGCATCAAAGCCGAGCTCACCCCTTATTCCCCCTGGGGTTTGCGCATTGACGGCAAACCTGCCCTGAGCCAACTCGATGCCTTTGCCCGAGGTGCCATTGAGGTGCAAGATGAGGGTTCGCAACTCTTGGCTTTGTTGCTCGACGCCAAGCGCGGTGAGATGGTGGTGGACTTTTGCGCGGGTGCCGGCGGCAAGACCTTGGCGATTGGTGCGGCGATGCGCAGCACCGGGCGCTTGTACGCGTTTGACAATTCAGCCCACCGACTCGAGGCCCTCAAGCCTCGCTTGGCCCGCAGCAAGCTATCCAATGTGCACCCCGCTGCCATTGCCCACGAGCGCGATGAGCGTGTCAAGCGCTTGAGCGGCAAGATTGACCGCGTGTTGGTGGATGCGCCATGTTCGGGCCTGGGCACCCTGCGCCGCAACCCCGACATGAAATGGCGCCAATCCCCGCAATCGGTGGCGGAATTGACGGCCAAGCAGACGGCCATTTTGGCCAGCGCTGCACGCTTGCTCAAATCTGGTGGCCGTCTGGTGTACGCCACCTGCAGTGTGCTGCCCGAGGAAAACGAAGCCATCGCCCAAGCTTTTAGCGCAGCCCACCCTGACTTTGTCCCGATCTCGGCCGCCCAGACCTTGGCCGAACTCAAGGTCGAGCATGCGGCGTCTCTTTGCACTCCAGATGGCTTGTATTTGCGCCTTTGGCCCCATGTACATGCCACAGATGGTTTTTTTGCTGCCGTTTGGAGCCGCAAGTAAAATTGTCAAATATTCGATAAAACTGGAAATTCCACATGTTGATTCCCAATTGGCCTTGGCTGGACGCTACCTTGTTTTGGTTGGGCCACGGCCTGTTTGACTTGAGTTGGTGGCAAGTGGTGTTGGTGACCCTGGGGCTGACTCATATCACCATTGCCAGCGTGACGATTTACTTGCACCGTCACTCCGCGCACCGCGCGCTGGATTTGCACGCGATTCCCTCGCACTTCTTTCGTTTTTGGTTGTGGTTGACCACGGGCCAAGTCACCAAAGAGTGGACAGCCATTCACCGCAAGCACCACGCCAAGTGCGAGCAAGCCGAAGATCCTCACAGCCCCCATGTGCACGGCATCAAAACCGTCTTGCTTCAAGGGGCTGAGCTGTACCGCAAAGAGTCTAAAAATCTCGACACCATGGCCCGTTATGGTCACGGTACCCCTGACGACTGGATGGAGCGCAATGTGTACACGCGCTTTTCATGGCAGGGCGTGGCCTTGATGTTGATCATCAACTTGGCGTTGTTTGGTGCCATTGGCCTGACCATTTGGGCCGTGCAAATGATGTGGATTCCGGTCACTGCCGCTGGCATCATCAACGGTGCGGCGCACTACTGGGGGTACCGCAATTTTGAGGCACCAGACGCCAGCACCAACATTTCTCCTTGGGGCATCATCATCGGTGGCGAAGAGTTGCACAACAACCACCACACTTACCCCACGTCGGCCAAGCTGTCAGTCAAGCCCTATGAGTTTGATCTGGGCTGGGCGTACATCCGTGTTTTGGAGACTTTCGGTTTGGCCACGGTCAAGAAAACGCCTCCCAAACTGGCGTTTGGCGACATCAAGCCGGTGGCCGATGAGAAAACCCTAGAGGCCGTGATTGCCAACCGCTACGAAGTGATGGCCAATTACGCGCGCCAATTGCGCAGCGCCATGCAGCAAGAGATTGCCAGCTTGCCTGCAAAGCCCGCCGAATCTGTGTTGGCCGCTGCCAAGCGTTGGATGCACCGTGATGCAGAAAAAGTCCCTGCGGCGGCGCTGGCCCAACTCGCACAAGCCCGTGCTGTGTTGCCAGTGGCCGACAAGATGGTGCGCATGCGCGAAGAGTTGCGCCAGCTGTGGCTCAACACAGGCCACAACCGCGCTCAGTTGGCGCTGGACCTGCAGGCTTGGTGCAAGCGGGCAGAAGACAGCGGCATCGCTGCCTTGCAAGAGTTCTCCATGCGCTTGCGTGCGGCGCACGCCTAAGCACTAAAGCATCTCTAGCTCGGGTGCCACCCCGAGCTGGCCAACAAAAAACCCGCTGTCGTGAGACGAGCGGGTTTTTTGTTGGGCCAGTCTGAATTACTTCAGCTTGGTTTCCTTGTATTCCACGTGCTTGCGAGCTTTGGGATCAAATTTCATGATCAACATTTTCTCTGGCATGGTTTTTTTGTTTTTGCTGGTCGTGTAGAAGTGACCGGTGCCGGCTGTCGATTCCAGCTTGATTTTTTCGCGTCCGCCTTTGGATGCCATGATCGTGTCCTTTCAGTAACTGGAATTAAGCTTGACCGCGGGCGCGCAAATCGGCCAGCACAGAGTCAATGCCATTTTTGTCGATCAGGCGCAAAGCCGCGCTAGACACGCGCAGGCGCACCCAACGGTTTTCGGTCTCTACCCAGAAACGGCGGTATTGCAGGTTCGGTAAGAACCGGCGCTTGGTTTTGTTGTTGGCGTGGGAAACATTGTTCCCCGTCATCGGGCCTTTGCCCGTTACTTCACATACGCGTGCCATGTGGACACTCCATGATTGTCTAAACGGCAGCTCGTTGTCACGAGCGCCTCACCTCGCCAGAATGGGTGGCGGTAACCCGACATTTGTCACTAGATCCGCATCTGTGGGATGCGGGCTAATATCAACAAAGCCTGAAATTATAGCGTTTTATCAAACACCTTCTTGTTCCAAGAAGCGTTGGGCGTCCAAGGCGGCCATACAGCCTGTTCCCGCGCTGGTGATGGCTTGTCGGTACACGTGGTCTTGCACGTCACCGGCCGCAAAGACACCGGGCACGCTGGTCATGGTGGCAAAGCCCTGCAAACCGCCTTGGGTGACGATGTAGCCATCCTTCATGTCCAGCTGACCTTGAAAGATGTCGGTGTTGGGGTGGTGTCCAATCGCAATGAAGCAGCCTTGCAGCGTCAACTCACGGGTGCTGTCGTCTTGCGTGCTTTTCAGGCGCACACCGGTCACGCCCGAGGCGTCACCCAGCACTTCGTCCAAGGTGCTGTGCGTCTGCAGCACGATCTTGCCTGCGGCGACTTTGTCCATCAGCTTGTCAATCAGAATGGCTTCCGCCTTGAACTTGTCTCGCCGGTGGATGAGGTGCACCACGCTGGCAATGTTGGACAGGTACAGCGCCTCCTCCACCGCGGTGTTGCCTCCCCCCACCACGCACACGGGCTGTTCGCGGTAGAAAAAGCCGTCGCAGGTGGCGCAACCTGACACGCCACGGCCCATGAAAGCCTCTTCAGACGGCAGGCCCAGGTATTTGGCCGAAGCGCCAGTGCAAATGATCAAGCTGTCGCAGGTGTAGACACCGCTGTCGCCTGTGAGCGTGAACGGACGCTTGGAGAAGTCAACTGTGTGGATGTGGTCAAACACGATCTGGGTGTTGAAGCGCTCGGCGTGCTGTTGAAACCGTTGCATCAGATCGGGGCCTTGCACCCCGTTCACATCGGCTGGCCAGTTGTCGACCTCGGTGGTGGTCATCAATTGACCTCCTTGGGCCATGCCCGTGATCAGCAGAGGCTTCAAGTTGGCACGTGCTGCATACACTGCGGCTGTGTAGCCCGCAGGGCCAGAACCCAGAATCAAAACTTGGGCGTGTTGGGGGGTAGTCATCGGAACCACTCAATCGAAAGAGACAATAAGGAGAAGATTGTAAGAACCCTGGCCGAGTCCCTGCGGGAAGTGGGGCCGTCCCTCAGGTAAGCTCTCCCACCAGACATGACCTATTCGCTCAATACCCTCAACAACGACCGTCGCGCGTCCAGCGCCGACAGCGACCACAAACCCACTGGATTTAGACGCTTTGCGCAAGAGATTGCGCTGACCGCCGGTTTTGTGTTCATGCTGTTTTGGTTGTTGGCCTTGCTCACCCACTCGCCTTTGGATCCTGCGTGGACCACCTCAGGCAGCGGCAATAGCGTGCGCAATTTTGGTGGCCGTTTGGGCGCTTGGTTGGGGGACATGAGCTTTTTCTTGCTGGGCTACTCGGCCTGGTGGTGCTACGCCGCCGCTTTGGTGGCTTGGTTGGCCGCCTTGGCCGATCGCTTGCGCGATGAAGACACCCCACCAGCGGAGGACTTGGGCTGGCGTCACACACGTTTTGCTTTTTGGGCTGGACTGGCCTTGTTGTTGATTTCTAGCGTCGGGCTGGAGTGGACCCGGTTGTACCGCTTTGAAGACCGATTGCCTGGTCATGTCAGCGGTGGCGTGCTGGGCTATTTGGTCGGGCCGTTCAGCTTGAAGTGGCTGGGCTTTAACGGCTCGGGTTTGATTTTCATCGTCTTCGGTGTGGTGGGGGCTTCGTGGGTGTTTCGTTTTTCTTGGGCCCAAACGGCGGAGAAGATGGGCGCTTGGATCGACGGTCGGATCGAGTCTTGGCGTGAACGCCGCGAGCGCGAACAAGACGTCGCCTACGGTTTGGCCGCAGCCCGCGAGCGTGAAGAGGTGGTGCTGGAAGAGCGCGTGGAGATTGAGGAGCACCACCCGGTGCCCGTGGTGATTGAGCCTGAAATGGTGGAAGTCCCCAAGAGCGCGCGCGTGGCCAAAGAGCGCCAAAAGCCCTTGTTCTCCGACATGGTCGACTCGCGCCTGCCCCAAGTGGATTTGCTGGACGGCCCCTTGGTGCGCCAAGACACCGTGTCGCCCGAGACGCTGGAGATGACCAGTCGCATGATCGAGAAAAAGCTCAAAGACTTTGGCGTTGAAGTGCGGGTGGTGGCGGCGTCGCCGGGCCCCGTGATCACGCGCTATGAAATTGAGCCTGCCACCGGTGTCAAAGGTTCTCAGGTGATGAACCTGGCCAAAGACTTGGCGCGCTCTTTGTCCCTGGTCTCCATCCGTGTGGTCGAGACCATCCCTGGCAAAAACTACATGGCGCTGGAGTTGCCCAATGCCAAACGCCAGTCGATTCGCCTGAGTGAAATTTTGGGCTCTGACGTGTACAACGAAGCCAAGTCCATGCTCACCATGGGCCTGGGCAAAGACATCATTGGCAACCCCATCGTGGCCGATTTGGCCAAGATGCCCCACGTGCTGGTGGCCGGTACCACCGGCTCAGGCAAGTCGGTGGGTATCAACGCCATGATTTTGTCGTTGCTCTACAAAGCCGAAGCGCGAGACGTACGACTGTTGATGATTGACCCCAAGATGTTGGAGATGTCGGTCTACGAAGGCATTCCGCATTTGTTGGCACCGGTGGTCACCGACATGCGGCAAGCCGCACACGGCTTGAACTGGTGCGTGGGCGAAATGGAAAAGCGCTACAAGCTCATGAGCAAATTGGGTGTGCGCAACTTGGCCGGCTACAACGCCAAGATCGACGAAGCCGCCGCACGCGAAGAGTTCATCTACAACCCCTTCAGCCTCACACCAGAGCAGCCCGAGCCCTTGCAACGGTTGCCGCATATTGTGGTGGTCATCGACGAGTTGGCCGACCTGATGATGGTGGTGGGCAAGAAGATCGAAGAGCTGATTGCCCGCTTGGCTCAAAAGGCCCGTGCCGCAGGCATTCACCTGATTTTGGCCACCCAACGCCCCAGCGTGGATGTGATCACGGGCTTGATCAAGGCCAACATCCCGACCCGCATCGCTTTTCAGGTCAGCAGCAAAATCGACAGCCGCACCATCCTTGACCAAATGGGTGCCGAGGCCTTGTTGGGCATGGGCGATATGTTGTACATGGCCAGCGGTACCGGACTGCCCATTCGCGTCCACGGTGCCTTTGTGAGCGATGATGAAGTCCACCGCGTGGTGAGCTACCTCAAGACCCAAGGCGAGCCCGACTACATCGAGGGGGTGCTCGAGGGCGGCACGGTCGATGGTGACGGCAATGGCAGCGGCCCCGACTTGTTTGGTGACGCGCCTGCAGAAAAAGACCCGATGTATGACCAAGCCGTCGAAGTCGTGCTCAAGAACCGCAAGGCCAGCATCTCACTTGTGCAGCGCCACTTGAAGATTGGCTACAACCGGGCTGCGCGTTTGGTGGAGGACATGGAAAAGGCAGGCATGGTCAGCGCCATGAGCAACAACGGCCAGCGTGAAATTTTGGTACCCAAGCGTGAAGAGTAGCGTCACACGTTCACAGCATGACAAACCTTACCTATACGGCATGAATCAGCCAGCACTTCGTGAGTTCCCCACCCAGACCCATGGCCGCTTCCCGCCTTGGACGCGGGCGATGGTGCATGCGGTGATGGGGTATGCGGTGATGGGGTTGGCTTTGGCTGGTGCGTGTGCGTGCGTCGGCGTGGCCTACGCCAGCAGCCTCGATACCTTGGCGGTTTTTTTAAAAACCACCCAAAGTGGACGCGCCGACTTCACCCAGGTGGTGACGTCCCCGGCCAGGCCCGACCAAGCGGTGCGCAGCAAAACCTCGGTCGGCAGCTTTGCGTTTGTGCGGCCCTTGCGCTTTCGCTTTGATTACCAAAAACCGTTTCTTCAAACCATCGTGGCCGACGGGCAAACCTTGTGGTTGTATGACGCCGACCTGGCCCAGGTGACAGCTCGCAAACAAGCCCAAGCCTTGGGCAGCACGCCCGCCGCCTTGATTGCCGCTGCCCCTGATCTGGGTGCTTTGCAAAAAGAATTCACCTTGCAAGCCGAGCCCGACGCCAACGGTTTGCAGTGGGTGCAAGCCACCCCCAAGAGCCGCGACAGCGCCTTGCAGTCGGTGCGCATTGGCTTGCGTGTGCACGCGCAGGGCGCGTCCTTGGACAAGCTCGACATCATGGACGCGTTGGGCCAGCGCTCGGTGCTGAGCTTTGAGCGCTTTGAGATCAACCCTGCCAACCTGGGGGCTGCACAGTTCAACTTTGAGCCTCCCAAAGGCGTGGATGTGGTGCGGCCTTGAACTCAGGCCATTTCCGTCCAAATTAGCCGTTTGCGGCGTTGCCTCATGACACGCAACCCAACGCCCCAGCCCATGCTGCAAGGTCTTCCTCCTTTGTTGAGTGCCACCACCCGCTTGGTGGTGTTGGGCAGTTTTCCTAGTGTGGCCTCGCTGCGCGCTCAGCAGTATTACGGCCACCCGCAGAACCAGTTTTGGAAAATCGTGGCCACCCTGTTGTCACCTGATGCCGCGGTTGTGCTGGCGCAGCCCTATGACACACGGGCCCAGTGGTTGCTCGCCCATGGCGTGGGTCTGTGGGACGTGTACGCCGCGTGTGAGCGTGAGGGCAGCTTGGACAGTCACATTCAAAACGCCCAAGTCAACGATTTACCCAGCCTGCGAACACGTTGCCCGGCCTTGGCGGGCGTTGCCCACAACGGTGGCGAGAGCTTTCGCCACGCACGCATCACGCAGGCTTTGGGCTTGCCGGTGTACCGCCTGCCCTCCACCAGCCCAGCCAATGCCAGCTGGTCTTTCACGCGCAAGCTGGCTGCGTGGCGCGAAGTGTTGGAGGCAGTGGGCTTGATCAAGCCTGGCGCTGGATCACAAACGCGTTGTCTGCCGCTGTGAACCCCAGCTTGGGGTAGTCGCCCATAACCCCCCGGGGCAGACAGCAAAATCAGCGACACCCCGTCGCCCATCGCATGGTGCACCTGGGTGATCAAAGCGTCTCCGATGCCCTGGCGCTGGCAGGCGGCGTCCACGGCCAAATCAGACAGGTAGCAGCAATACAAGTTCAACGGTCGCGTCTTTGGGCAACTGGGCCACACCAACCTAGGTTCGCGTGTGACCGCCTGCTTCCCCCAACACCCGAAACAGCACGTCGAATTCGCCGTCGCTCACTTCACTGTGCCAGGTGAAGTCTGATACGCAATGCACATCAACCGTAGTGCGCAGAATTTGTTTCGCTCTGGACAAGCTGCCGAGTTGGTTGTGCAGCAAAGCCAACGCGCGCATGGCAAAAAATTTCCCGTTCGGGATTTTCCATGTCACGGCTTGCGTGAATATCTATTTGTACCCCCATCGGGAAATATTTTTGCCGTGCAGGGATAAACTGCGCATAATTTACCGAACGGGAAATTACATGACAGCCATCACATCATCTCAACAGCTGGGTCAAGCCATTCGCTCAGCCCGCAAACAACTTCGGCTCACACAGCCCCAAATGGCATTGACAGCAGGAGTGGGAGTGCGGTTTATCGTTGAGTTAGAAGCTGGCAAACCAACGGTGCGACTTGATGCGGTGATGCGCGTGATCGCCTCCCTCGGTGGGGTGATTCACGTTGAGGGTTTGACCTCACCTGAACAAGAGAACACAAAAGATGCCGCATAAATTACAAGTCCGGCTCTTCAATGAACCAGTGGGTACATTGGGTTTGGTCAATGGACGACTCAGCTTTGAATACGCGCAGGAGTGGCTGCAAAACCCCCAAGCCATGGCCATTTCTTGGGCCTTGCCACTCCAAGCGGCCCCCTTTGATGACCATCTGAGCCGCCCTTTTTTTGCAGGCCTACTGCCCGAGGGAAAAATGCGCCAACTCATAGCACAGCAGTTGCATGTCTCGGGACAAAATGACTTTGCATTGCTCGACCATCTCGGGGGAGAGTGTGCAGGTGCCATCTCTTTGCTGGAACAAGGGCAACAACTGCCACAGGCTACAGGTCATGAAGATGTGGCATGGCTCAACGAAGAGGAGCTGGTAGCGATCTTGGACGAGTTGCCAATTCGCCCTATGCTGGCTGGCAAAGATGGACTCAGACTCTCTCTTGCGGGCGCGCAAGACAAGCTACCTGTTGTGTGGGATGGCGAACGCATCGGTTTGCCACGCAACGGCACACCGAGCTCACACATCTTGAAAGCTGCGATTCAAGGCGTGCCATCCAGCGTCGCCAATGAAGGTTTTTGCATGGCGCTGGCCCATGCCATGCAACTCCAGCCCGCCCACACATCCATTCACACCACCCAGGGACGTGACTACCTGTTGGTCGAGCGATACGACAGACATGTCAACACACAAGGTCAAAGGCAACGACTGCACCAAGAAGATTTTTGCCAAGCCTTGGGCATCGTGTCAGAGATGAAATACCAAAACGAAGGAGGTCCCAACCTGGCACAGTGTTTTGATCTCGTGAGATGGGTGACCAAACCCAACGCACCCCAAATCCTACGACTGCTAGACGGCGTGATTTTCAACGCCTTGATCGGCAACCACGATGCGCACGGTAAAAACTTCTCACTGCTCTACACGCCCAAAGGCCCCGTTTTAGCCCCTTTTTATGATTTGTTGTCGACTGCGGTTTACCCAAAACTCTCGACAAAAATGTCCATGAAAATCGGCGACAAATACAAGTTCACCGAAGTCACTGCCAAGCACTGGGACCAGTTTGCAGACCTTGCAGGGCTGTCTAAACCCCAAACCAAAAAACGCATCATTCAGATCACCAACGTG
>CAIVLE010000256.1 GCA_903906635.1 uncultured Burkholderiales bacterium
ACCGTGCCGCACACCGCACTGGCGCGTGGCGAGGCCAGCAGGCACACCATTTCGGCCACTTCACGCGGCTGAATCAAACGCCCCCCCGGATGACCCACTAAGGCCTCACGCCAGCGCTCTGGGTCGCCACAACCTTCTTGGCTGCGACGGCGCAACGAGGCGATGGCTTTGTCGGTTTCCACCCAACCTGGATTGACGCCCAAGACCCGCACGCCATGGTCCAAGCTGATGCTGCCCACCGAGCGTGTGAAGGCCACCAAGGCAGCATTGCCGGTGGAGCCTGCGGCGTAGCTGTGGTCGAGCTTTTCAGCGCCCAAGCCAATGATGTTAAGGATCACGCCATCGCCTCGCGCACGCATGAGGCGGTAATAGGCGCGGGTGGTGTTGATGTAGCCAAACACCTTGAGTTCCCAGCCGGCGCGCCAGGCCGCGTCGTCGAGTTCCACCACATCGCCACGCGGGGTCGCTCCGGCGTTGTTGATGACCACATCGACCTCCTGAAAGGCCTCGACCATGCGCTCGACCGATCCGGCTTGCGCCAGGTCAAGTGCCAAGGTTTTCACCTCAACGCCAAAGCGGCTGCTGAGGTCGTGTTGCAAGGCCTGCAAGCCTTCGGCGCTGCGTGCCACCAAGCGCAAAGCACAGCCCTCTGCCGCAAAGGCTTGGGCCACCGCGCGGCCAATCCCGCGCGAAGCACCGGTGACCAAGACCGTGCGTCCTGCCAGTTGTAAATCCATGGAGATCTTTCTGGTTGAGCCCATCAAGCGCGCGTGGGGCGCAGCTCAATCAAGTCGGGGCAACAGTTGTTGGGGGTGCACACGGCATAAACCACCGAGTCGGCCACGTCTTCGGGTGTCAGCGGTGCGTAGGTGCGCGAGGCGACAGCGGCAAGGGCTTCGGGGTGATCATTGCCATCGCGAATCGCGGTGTCAACCATACCCGGCGCAATTTCGGTCACTTTGATACCCTGCCCTTTGAGCTCAATGCGCAAGCCTTTGGCAATGCCAGACATGGCGTGCTTGGTGGCACCGTAGACCGCCGACAAGCGGTTGATGTTGCGTGCCGACAGCGAGGTCATGACCACGATGTGGCCATGGCCCCGCGCGGCCATCGCAGCGCCCACCAGCTGGCTGATCCGGATGCTGGCCAGCACATTGACGCTGAACATGGCCTGCACTTGCTCGGGGGTGAGTTCCACCAACGGGGCATAGGTCAACACGCCCGCGTTGTTGACAAAAATATCGACCTGCGCACAAGCCGCAGCCAGCGCTTGCACAAAGGCTTCGTCTTGCAAGTCACCCGCCATCGCCTGAGCTTGCACGCCCAGAGCACGACAGGCTGCACACAAAGCCTGCAACTCGGCTTCGCGCCGAGCGGTGAGGATCAGGTTCGCCCCCTCGCGTGCCAGCGCCAAGGCGCTGGCGTGACCAATGCCAGCACTCGCGCCCGTGACCAAGGCCCAGCGGCCACTCAAGCGAGCTGCCATCATTTGGATCCTTCATGGGCGGGGTGGCCCAGCGGAATGTCTTCGACGTTGTAGGTGTCGTAAGTACCGGGAATGATGATCTCCAGCACCTCCAGGTCATCCGAGTACTCGAGGACGGTGTGCTTGATGCCCGCAGGTTGAATCCAGCAACTGCCCGCGACCATCATGTGCTCGCCATGGCCTTCAAACTCGGCACGGCTCCAGCCTTTCAAGACATAGACCATTTGAAATTTGACGTCATGGATGTGGCGCTTGCTCACAGCGTCTTGATCAAACGGGCGCCCTCTTGCGTTCACGTGCGCATCAACCAAGCCACCGGTGGCCTCTTTGGCACCGAGGTCGCGGTACACCACATAAGGGCGCAGGCCATCGCCCTTGAATTCGGAATCAGCCAGATGCGAGACATGGAATTTTTGAACAGGCCACTCGCCCAAGGCGCGCATGGCGTTTTCAACGGTGACTTTTTGCATCGGGGGTTGGGTGTGATCGGTCATGGGACAAGCTCTGAAAATGAAAAAAGAAAAAGGGTGTCTCAGTCGGTGGATTTGATGCCGGCGTTTTTGGCCACCTGAATCCAACGCTCGCGGTCTTCACGCAGCATAGTGGCAAATTTTTGCGGGTTACTGGCGCCATCAATCTCGACCGCATACGGAAGCATGGCGCTCACCACATCGGGCATGGCCAAGACCTTGTTGACCGCAGCGGCTACTTTGTCGATGACAGCACGGGGCGTGCCACGCGGCGCGAAAAAGCCTTCAAATTGACTGGCCTGCAAATCGGCAAACCCCGCTTCTGCGTTGGTGGGGATATTGGGCGCTACGCTCAGGCGCTTGGCCGATGTCACCAACAAAGCTTGCACTTTTTGCGCATTGATGTGGGGCAAAGCCGTGGCTGAATTGACGAAGTGAAAATCCACCCGCCCGGCGATTTGGTCGAGCATGGCCTGGGGTGAGCCTTTGTAGGGCACATGCACGGCCTGAATGCCTGCCTTGTCGCGAAACATCTCGACCGTCAGGTGTGAGGGCGAGCCATTGCCCGCCGACGCATAGCTCATCTTGCCGGGGTTGGCCCGCGCATCGGCCACCAGTTCTTGCGCTGACTTGAATTTCAACGACGGCGTGGCCACCAAAATCATGGGAGCCCAGGCCACATTGGCAATGGGCATCAAATCGCGCTCTAAGTCATAGGGCAAGTTGCGGCCAATCGCAATGTTCATGTTCACCGCTGACGAGGTGAACAACAAGGTGTAGCCATCGGGCTGGGCCTTGACCACCATTTCATCGCCAATCACACCGCCTGCGCCCGGGCGGTTGTCGATCACCAGCGACTGCCCCAGTTCTTGGCGCAAACGTGGCTCGATCACACGCAACACGATGTCTGCCACCCCGCCTGCAGGCCATGGAACGACGACTCGGATCGGTTTATTGGGGTACTCGCTCTGGGCCCAAGCCGACGCCCCCAAGAGCCCAGTACACAGGCACGCAGCCCACAAAAAAGGTAAGCAGCGTTTCATGTGTCGTCTCCGTTGAGGATGTAGAGCGGGGATCACTCAGGCTTGAAGCCCGCACCCCTTAAAAGATCAGCGCTTTGCGCCACGTCGTTGGCAATGTATTTGCCAAACTGCGCCACGCTCTCATTGACACCGTCAATGCCCACCGCGGCAAAGGCCCCCGATTTGATGAGCTCGGTCACGGCCTCGTTGGCCGCCGAGTTCAACAACTGAATGCGCTCGTGTGGCGTGTCCTTGGGGGCCCACAGGCCATACCAACTGACGAACACGAAACCGGGTAAACCACTTTCTGAGGCGGTCGCAATTTCTGGCGCAATGGCACTGCGGCGTGCTGAGGTGGTCACCACCGGATGCACCTTGCCCGTCTTGGCCATGGGCATCAAGGAGATGATGGAGTCAAGCAAAATTTGCGCGTGTCCACCAGCCACGTCCACCAACGCAGGGGAGGTGCCTTTGTAGGGGGCCATGGTGAGTTTGAGGTTGGACTTTTGCGCCAACAACAGGGTGGCTAAGTGACTCGGCGCGCCCATGGCTGGCAAGGCAGCGGTCCACTTATCTGGGTGCTGACGCGCCGCGTCGAGGACCTCGGTGAGTTTTTTCTGAGGCAAATTGGGCGAAACAACCAACAGCAAAGGGGCTTCGCCGACGCGCGCCACCGGCGCAAAGTCAGTGATGGGGTCGTAAGGCACCTTGCTCATCACCAAGTGTGAAATCACGTGCGTGGCGGCAGAAAACAGCAAGGTGTAGCCATCTGCTGGCGCACCTTGCACCAACTTGCTGCCGATGGTGCCATTGGCGCCGGCGCGGTTCTCCACCACCACCGACACGCCCAAACGCCCCTGCATTTGACGCGCCACCAAACGCGCAGCGGTGTCCACACCGCCCCCGGGCGCGAAGGGCACGATCATCTTGATGGGTTGATCAGGAAACTTGCCCGCTTGACCCCACGCTGAGCCGGTGAACACCCCCAAACTCAACACGCTGAGCCCGATACATTTTGCCAACCGCAATTTCAACCACATGCGCAACTCCTGAGAAACATCCCCCCTACCTGCGGGTGTCACCCGTGGTAGGCCTCGATGGAGCCAATGCTGACTTCCATCGCATCCAAAATCTCTGACACCTCCACGTCGCTCAAACCGTGGTCTGAGGTGGTGAAGACTTGCAGCATGTTTTGCAAGCCCTGGCTAAAGCGCTGATCGGGCGCCAACCAAGGTGCAATGAACGCCTGGACCCGTGGCGCTTGGTCAAACTTTTTGACCAAGAACTCCAGGATCATGGTGTCGAGTTCACCCAACTCAATGGCCAGATCGAACCCACAGGCACACCCACTCATCACGGGAACGCCCCGTCGGCTCACCCGCAACCATCTCCCAAACAGCTGCAGCGCTCGCACCGTCACCTTGACAGGCGGGGGGGATGAGGCTTTCTTTCTGGTCGGGCGAGAGCTTGCCTTGACTTGTGCAATTGCGGTGTCACCTACGTTCAGCATGGTGTCACCCCACTCAGGCCAAAGCGCCAGGCAGGCGCAAGGCTTGGCGCTCTTTGGCTGTGAGCTTGACGCCATAGGTCTCGCGCGCGACCGCCTCGGAGACATAGCCCAAGCGCAGGTCTCGCAGCACCGCTTGGCGATCACGCTTCTTGGGCGAACCAAAACCACCCCCGCCCCCCGAATACAGCACATAGGACTCGCCTTCGTTCAAGCGCATATTGACCTTGCCGGTATTAAAGAGCTTGAGCGTGCCGTCCTTGTGACGCATGCCCACTTGGTTGCCTTTGGCCGCAAGACCTTGGTTCAAGCCCCAGGGTGCGTTGTTGACGCGGTCGATGCGGGTTTGGTAGTTCACCTTGCTGAGCGCCGTGACCTCGGCTTCAGCGCCCAAGCCGCCTCGGTATTGCCCAGCGCCTGCCGAGTCTTCGCGCAAGCGGTAATACTGAACCAGCAGTGGGAACTTGTTCTCCACTTGCTCGCTCGGGCCATTGTGGGTGTCCCCGTCGTTCATGCAGACCGTCACGTTGACGCCGTCTTCGTTGTACTTGGCTCCCCATCCACCGCCGATCAAACCGCCCAAATAAATCCACAGCTTGCCGTCTTGCGGATGGATGCCGTTGACGTTGGCGATCACCAAATCGGCGTGGTGTCCGGCAATCACAGACTCAGGAATGGCCTTGGCCAGCGCTTTGAAAATGGTATCGACCACCGTCATCGGGTAGGTCATCCAAACCCTCATAGGCGCAGGATGCTGGGCACTGACCACCGTGCCTGGAGGCAGGATGACTTTGAGGGGACGAAAGTTCCCGTCGTTGATCGGCTGATCGGTGGCAAGCGTCAAGCACTTGAACGCCACTTGCGCACAGGCCACGCCTGCGCCCGAGTTGAAAAACCCTTTGACCTGCGGACTCATGCGTGACAAGTCCACCGTCATTTCGTCGTTCTTGACCGTGACCTTGACGCGAATGGGCACAGGTTGGTCCAGATCAACCGCATCGTCGTCCATGAACGACTCAGCCTCGTAGGTGCCATCGGGAATTTTTTTCACCATGGCACGCGCCTCGGCTTCGGTGTGGTCCATGATGGCTTCAAGCGAGGACTGCCAGGTTTTTTCGCCGAAACGCTGCAGCATCTCTTCCAGGTGTTTGACGCCCACGCGGCAGGCAGAGAGTTGAGCCTCTAAGTCACCCGCAGCGCGGTCTCGGCGGCGCACATTCATCAAAATCAACTCTTTGATTTCCTCGTTCACCTCGCCGCGCTGGTGGTACTTGACCAGGGGAATTTGCAAACCTTCAGCATAAATGTCGGTGGTCACGCCATTCAAGACCCCCCCGATGTCTTGCCAATGGGCCATGCAGGTTGAAAACGCAACGATCTTGCCTTGGTGAAACACCGGGATCGAAAACGTCAGGTGGTTCAAGTGAGCGCCCGTGGTGTAGGCGTCGTTGGTCAACAAAATGTCACCCGGATGAATGTCGGCCTCGCCCCAGTGGTTGAGTTTGGCTTTGACCACATCGCTCATGCCTCGAATGAACATGGGCAAACCCAGTCCAATGGACAAGGTTTGACCGTGGCGGTCAAACAACCCCACGGTGAAGTCAAGTGCCTCGTAGATGATCATGTTGTAAGAGGTGCGCATGAGCACCGACTTCATCTCTTCGGTAGCGGCCACCAAGCTGTTGCGGATCAGCTCGACGGCCACCGGGTCAATGCGGGGGGCAGAAGTTTTTTTACGTGTATTTGTCATGTGGACTCCAATCGCTGCAACGACATCAAGAAAGACCAATGGTGATGTGCAGGTTACCCAAGGGGTCAACCACCATCACGTCTTTGGGTTGCAGCACGGTGGTGCTGGCGTGCTCTTCAATCAAGGCGGGGCCGTGCACGGTGTTGCCAGCCAACAAGGCGTCACGGCGATAGACCTGCGCCATCGCCCAGCCGCCTTCGCTGTAAAAGACCTTGCGCGTGCCTGAGAGT
The DNA here is from genome assembly GCA_903906635.1 of uncultured Burkholderiales bacterium. Lineage (GTDB taxonomy): Bacteria > Pseudomonadota > Gammaproteobacteria > Burkholderiales > Burkholderiaceae_C > Limnohabitans. The sequence continues at coordinate 6,466 of CAIVLE010000256.1, forward strand.
GCCCCTGCGGGCGGGGTGCGTTTGCCGGTTGCAATTTTTTCGAGCGTAGGTTTTTTCATCTCGCCGTTCAAGGTGCTGCGGATGCTGACGATTTCAGCCGCCTCGTGGGGCGAGCCGCGGCCATAACGCTCTCGGTGCGCCTCGTCGAAGGCCTTTTTCAGAAGGGCCATTTTTCCTTGCTTGAAGGCAGCAGCGGGCACTTCCACCGTGACCGCGTGCTCTTGGCCCACATAGCGCATGTCCAGCGAGCGTTGCAGCACGATTTTTCGTGTCTTGAGTTCAGCCGCACTGAGGGCGCCCAAGGCTTGTTGCTCCATGTCTTGAAACCAAGCATCCAAGGCTTGGATGGTGACCGAGGCCAAGCTGACAAATTGCGAACGCACCAAGTCTTTGCGAAAGTCCGCCAACAACATGCCAAAGGCCGAAAAGTGTCCGGGTGCCCGCGGAATGATGACGGTGGGAATGCGCAATTCACGCGCCACCATGGAAGCATGCAAGGGCCCGGCCCCGCCATAGGCAAACAAATTGGGAAATGCCCCTGGGTCCAAGCCCCGATCGGTGGTCACGCCCTTGACCGCATGCGACATGGCTGCAGCACCAATCCTCAAAATGCCCAAGGCCGCCTCGGTGACCGACAAGCCCAAAGGCGTAGCGATTTTTTCTTTCATCGCTGCGGTGGCCCCGGCTTTGTCGAGCACCATCTCGCCGCCCAAAAAGTTTTTCGGATCTAAACGCCCCAAAATCAAATTGGCATCGGTCACCGTGGGCTCGGTGCCTCCCAAGCCGTAGCAGACTGGTCCCGGGGATGCCCCCGCACTTTGTGGCCCCACACGCAAAGCTCCGGTGCCGCTCAGGCTGGCAATGCTGCCCCCACCTGTACCCACCTCATGGATGTCGATCATGGGGGTGAGCAAGGGCAAGCCGGTGAGGTAGCCGCCAATCATCACGCTATTGGCCACCAAGGCGCGCCCGTTGCGCACCACGCCGGCTTTGGCGGTGGTGCCGCCCATGTCAAACGCAATCGCGTTTTGGATGTTCAAGGCCTTGCACAAGGCCTGGGTGCCAATCACGCCTGCCGCTGGGCCCGACTCCATCATGCGCACACAGTCTTGGCGCGCCTCGCTGAGCGAATACAAGCCTCCGGTGGACTGCACCACCAAGAACTTGCCCTCGAAGTCGACCGCCTTGAGTTCGTCTTCGATCTCCCCCAAGTACTTATCCACCCGTGGGCCAATGTAGGCATTGGCCACCACGGTAGAGGTCCTCTCAAACTCACGGTACTCCTGAGACAGTTCACTGGAGATCGATACAAACAGATGGGGCAGATGCTGCTGAATGTAGTCACGCACGGTTTGCTCATGCAGCGGGTTGCGGTAAGAATGCAAGAACAAAATCGCCACCGAATCGAGCGCCAGTGTTTTGAGTTGCTCGCACAAGGCGGCCAACTCCTCCATGGCCAAGGGCTTGTGGATGGTGCCGTCGGCCATCATGCGTTCGGTCAACTCAAAGCGCAAGTCGCGCTCGACCAAGGGCTGGTGCTTGCGGTGCCACAGGTTGAACGAGTCGGGGCGGTTGATGCGCCCAATTTCATAAATGTCGCGAAAGCCTCGCGTGGTGATAAGTGCAGTGCGTGCGCCGCTGCGCTCGAGCATGGTGTTGATGGCCACGGTTGAGCCATGCAAAAACAAGTGCGCGTCTTGCAGCGCTACGCCGGTTTTTTGCAAACCCGTCAAGATGCCGTCCACCAAGTGACGCGGCGTGGTGAGGGTTTTACCAAGTGTGAAGCGGCCTAGCTTTTCATCAAAGGCGGCCACATCGGTGAAAGTGCCGCCAATGTCTGCGGCGACACGGTATCGCGAGGGTTGGTGTTGAGGCATGGGTTTGAAGGTTGGGTTCGGTCAAAAAAAGGCGGCCATAACGTGCCAGCGGGCCGATCTTAGGAACCCCTTGCCATGCAGTCAATGACAAATCTGGCACACTAGATATATCAATTTAGTAATGGCTTTGACATGACCCGTATTTCACTCTCTGCCATGCGTCCCCCGCTGTGGCGTTTGTTTCTGGACTTGGCAGAGCAAGGCAGCTTGAGCAAGGTGTCGATGCTGCGTGACGTGGCTCAGCCCCAGCTCAGTCGCCAGCTGGCAGAGCTGGAATCGCACTGTGGCGGACCTTTATTCACACGCCACGGCCGGGGCATGCACCTGTCGGAGCTGGGGCGCTGGGCCCTGCCCCGGGTTCAAGACTGGTTGGCCCAAACTGAACAACTCGCCAATGACCTGAGATCGGGCGCGGGCATGCCGATTGGCGAGGTGCGCATCGGCACCATGCCATCGGCTGTGCTCCCCTTGCTGTGCCCCGTACTGGCACGCGCCAAGAAGCGATACCCCTTGGTGCGAATCAGCGTGCGTGAGGCCTTGGACAGCCAAATGGATGATGGCCTGCAAAGTGCCAAATTCGATCTGGCCGTTCGCTATTTGCACCCGCAAAATCTCAAAAGCAGCGACAAAGTGCTGCGTCAGGTCGACACCTTCTTGGTGGGCCCTGTCGGTGACGCACTGACACGCCAAAAAACCGTTGCTTTCTCTGAGCTGGCCAAGCTCAATTTGGTGCTGCCCTGCCGTCCCAACAGCTGGCGCGACAACTTGGATAACTTGGCCAGGGCCCAAGGATTTAGCTTACCCGTGGCGCTGGAAGCTGACTCACTGACGATTCAAAAAGAAATGGTGATGCATGGCGGACTGCACACGTTGTTGGGGCCCATGGCACTGCAAGATGCGTTGCAGCGTGCACAACTGCAAGCGTCAAAAATCGTCACTCCCGAGCTGCCACGCATGATGGCATTGACCACCCGATCAGGTTTGGTGGAGACCTTGGCCCAGCAGGTCATTGCAGATTTGATCGTCGACACCGCCCTGGGTCTGATGCCAGGCGTTTGAGCTTTCTTGCCGGGCAAGCGTGGGCCCGGCGAATGCCCCCTTGCCCACTCAGTCCAGCTTCATGCCCACTTCTTTGACCACACGCCCAAAGCGGCTCATGTCTGCGGCAATGAGTGCAGCAAACTCATCGGTCTTGGCCACACGGGGCTCATAGCCCAAAGCGATCAGGCGCTCGCGCACCTCCGGAGTGGACACGGCTTTGGCCACCTCCAGACTCAAGCGTGCCACGATGTCTTTGGGCGTGCCTGCTGGCGCCACGATGCCGTTCCATGACTCGTAGTCAAAGCCCGGCAACCCCGACTCGATGACGGTCGCAACCTCTGGCAAGCTGGAAGACCGGCGTTTGCCCGTGGTGGCCAAGGCGCGAACTTTGCCTGCACGGATGTTGGGCAATGGGCCCACCGGGCTGTCAAACACCATGTTGATTTCACCCGACAGCAAAGCAATGGTCATGGGTGCATTGCCTTTGTAAGGCACATGCAGCAAGTCAACCCCCGCGTGTGCGCGAAACAATTCCGCTCCCATGTGCAAGGGACCGCCACTGCCCGAGGAGCCATAGCTCAATTGATGGGGATGGGCCTTGGCATAGGCCACCAACTCCGAGAGGTTTTGAGCCGGAACACTCGGATGCACCGCAATCACCAAGGAATAAACCGCCACCAAGCCCACTGGCGTGAAGTCTTTGATCGGGTCCCAGGTGAGCTTTTGCAAATGCGGCTGAATCGCCATGCCGTTGGTGGCCAACAACAAGGTGTAGCCATCGGGCTGAGCCCGGGCCACGTAATCCGTCCCAATGTTGCCCCCCGCTCCTGCGCGTGTTTCCACCACCACCGGCTGCCCCATGCTTTCACCGATCTTATTTGCCACCAAGCGGGCCGTCGCTTCGGCGCCCCCGCCGGGTGGGAAAGGGACAATCAGCCGAATGGGTTTGAAGGGATAAGGGGCTTGGGCCTGCGCTGGCAACACAGCAAACAGGGCACACAAGAAAGCCAAGAGTGTGCTGCTTCTCAATGCATGGATAAAAGTCATCTCAGCATGATAAGAAGCTGCGTGAGGTCAAAGACTCGCGAAAACCCTCGAAAAAAAGTTCTCCAAAGCCCTCAAGTTCTCCAGAACCCGGTCGATTCACCCAACACGACGAGCAATCTGCTCCTTTGGAAAGGTCAGTGATGACTTCTGTGTTGGGCAATCTTCAGCTTCCCCCCGCCGGCTTCACAGCCCTGGCGAGCGATGCTGTGGGCCGCCCACTCAGCACCCAAGCCAACATCCAAGGCAGACCCGCCAAAGTCAGCGCCGCTGAACCCACAGAACCCCAACCCAAGGCCAAGCCAGCGCCCGTTGTCAGCGATGAGAACCAATTGGCCTATTCGGTCGATGAAGTCAACAACAAACTGTTGGTCAAAATCACCAACCATGCCACGGGTGAGTTGGTCAGAACCCTGGAGTTCAACCAGTTCACGGCTGACGCGCATCTCAACAGCAAACTGGCCGGTCATTTGGTTGACACAAAAACCTGAGTTCGACGCATCTCTCAATCGACAAGACTTGAGTCTCCAGAATTACTGGCCCAGCTTGGAATTGCTTGTAGATTCTGGCTGTTTCAATTCTTATCACAGGACACCGAGATGACAAAAGCCTACTGGGTCAGCGCCTACCGCTCCATTCACAACGCCGATGCATTGGCCGAATATGCCAAGCTGGCCGGCCCCGCTTTGGCCGAAGCCGGCGCCAAGTTTTTGGCCCGTGGCATGCCTGCCGCCGTCAAAGAATCAGGCGAAATGCAACGCTTGGTGGTGGTTGAATTTGAAAGCCTGCAAGCGGCCTTGGCTGCCTATGACAGCCCGGGCTACAAAGCAGCACTCAAGGCCTTGGGTGACAACGCCGTGGTGCGCGACATCCGAATCGTTGAAGGCACCTGAGTCGGCTTCAAGGCGTCAGTAGCGGCCAAGCGCTGACGTCAAAGCTGTCAGGCACCACCACATGGAAGAACCCGCGCGTACCACGCAATGAGCGGGTGATATGACCTCGGCCCTGTGCGTCTTCGGTGAACAACACGTCCCCCGGTTGACACAGCACACGTCTGCCTTGGCTCGTTTCCAACTCCAACAACCCTGAGGTGATGAAGATCAACTGGCGCCTAGGCGCGTTGTGGAAATCTTGCACATGCCCTTGTGGCGTTTCTCTGAAAAAAATCGACTCGCTCTGAAAAATTTCAGACATCGGACGGTTCGCTTGGCTCATCGGCACTTGGCGAATCTCAACCTCTGAGTCACCCGATAGGGTGGTAAAAATTCTAAAAACTTGCATGCAATGCTTCTCTCAAATGATGGCGGTCAATGCGCCGTCGACGTTGAGCATGGAGCCACTGATGTAGCTGGCTTTGCTGGAGGCCAAAAACACCACGGCGTTGGCAATTTCGCTGGCCTGGGCCACTCGACCCATGGGCATCTTGGCGCCAGCGCGGCGTGTGGCCTCCTCCAAGCTGATGTGTTGCTGCGCGGCCTCAGCCTGCAGCAATCCTTGCATGCGGTCAGTCAGGGTGCGCCCCGGGTTGACCGCATTCACGCGAATGCCCTTGGGCCCGTAGGCCGCTGCCAATCCGGCACTGGCCAGCAATAAGGCCGCATTGGCCGCCCCGCCTGCCACATGCACCGCACTGGCCACCTTGCCGCCAATGCCCACAATGTTGACCGCACTACCCTTGCCGCGTTTGGCCATGCGTTGAAGCGCGGGATTCAAGATGTTGATGTAGCTAAAGAACTTGGCGTTCATGGCATCGTGCCAATCGTCTGGTGTCAATTCAAATGCTGGAATACGGCTGGCAGCACCGGCCGAGTTGACCAACACATCGATCTCGCCAGCTGAGACACAGGCCTGTTCAAGTGCACGTGCTGCATCGCGGGCCTGTGTCAAATCTGCAGCACACACCTGCACGCGCGATGCGTCAACGCCCTGTTGCAGCAGCTGTGCACGGGCATGGTCTAAGTTGCTTTGGCTGCGAGAAACCAAGGTCACCACAGCCCCTTCGTTCAAAAAAGCTTGGGCGCAGGCAAAGCCAATGCCTTTGCTGCCCCCGGTGATCAAAATGTGTTGTTGATTGAGCTCGAGATCCATGTTTGTCCTGTTGTCATTGTCAAAAGCGAGGTGGTTTAATCACGCACTGCATTGTGCGGCCTGCTCTGTGCATTGCCCATTGGTAATGACCATGAAGGGCTAGGTGTATCGCTACTGATTCTTGATTTGGAGATTACTTTGCAAATGACACAACAAGGCGCCACGCACACGCGCCGCAACCTGGTGTGGACGGTGATGGCGACGGCTTTGTGCTGCGCGGGATCCATCAGCTGGGCACAAGACTCCGCGCTGAGCGGAAAACAAATTCGTTTGGTGGCCCCGTTTTCACCCGGTGGCGGCGTTGACAGTTTGGCGCGCGGCTTGGCTGAGGGTTTACAGCGCAACACGGGCTTGTCCGTCACCGTTGAAAACAAACCGGGTGCGGGCGGCAACATTGCGGCCAACTATGTGGCCAAGTCCAACAGCTCCAACACCTTGCTGCTCTTGGTCAACAGCGTGAACCATTACGCCAACCCCATCATGGTCAAGAACTCAGGCTATGACCCCTACAAAGATTTCGCCCCCGTGGCTTACCTCAGCTCGTTTCCTTACATCTTTGTGGTGCCCGGCGACAGCAAGTTCACCCATCTCAAAGAAATGACCTCGCAAATGCGAGCGCAACCCGGTTCGGTGAGTTGGGCTTTTGGTGGCAACGGCACACTGGGGCACTTCTTAGGTGTGGCGATGGAGCGGGCTGAAAAAATCAAAGGTACACCGGTCTCCTACCGCGGCGGCCCCGACTTGCTCACAGCCTTGGGTGGCAAGCAAGTCGACATGGCAGTGATGTCTGTACAAAGCTCGCTGCCCCTGATTGCACAAGGCCGACTCAAGGCCTTTGCCGTGTCCGGTGACACACGCAACAAAACATTGCCGCAGATTCCAGCAGCCAACGAGGTGATCGCCAATTACCCAAGCATCGTGGGCTTTGTCGCGCTCTACGCCCCTGTCAACACGCCCGCGCGGCAACTCGAACAATTGATGCGTGAAGTCAACAAAGTGGTGACGTCCGAGGAGTACACCAAGCGACTTGACAAAGACGGCTCCACGGCCAAAACATTTGCCACCCCCGCTGAGGCCAAGGACTTCTTTGACAAAGAGGGGCCCAAGTGGGAAGCCCTGACGGTGGAGGCCGGACTTCGCGTTGAATAAATGTCCCCTCGGCCTGATCGACAGCTCGGGGTAGGCAGCGCATCCTAAAAACCTTGCGCCTTCAGTATCATCACCACCACCACCCAGCGAGACTTTATGACCACGTTTGCCGACCAACTCAAAAGCGAAATAGCACGCATTGCCCGCAAAGAAACCCGAGCTGAATCGAAACAAGTCAAAAAAGCATCGGCACAGTACCGCGCAGAAATTGCAGCACTCAAACGTCGTATTGCCAGCTTGGAGTCGGCGGTGGCTCGCTTGCTCAAGCAATCAGGCAAACCCAAAGCCACTGAAACGCAAGAAAAACCGGTGGTCTTGCGCTTCAGATCGGCAGGTTTTGCCACCTTGCGTAAGAAACTGGGTTTGACCGCGCACGAGATGGCCAAACTACTGGACGTCTCGGCCCAATCGGTCTACCACTGGGAAAGCGGTAAATCGCGCCCTCGGGCCAACCAGTTGCAAGCGATCTCAGAGGTGCGCAAATTGAGCAAGAAAGAAGCTTTGGCACTTATCGCCAACTAAGCGCTCCGCATCAAGGCGCGCCAGACGAGCCACTTGCCTGCCAATCCCCGCCCAATGCCTTGACTAAAAACACCGAGGTCAACAAACGTTGCCCCAGCAACTGAGCTGCCAAGCGCTCGCTGTTGAGTTGTGACTGCTGCGCAATGATCACATCTTGCGAATTCGCAATGCCTCCATGGTAGCGGTCAAAGGCAATTTGCAACACGCGCCGGTTGCTTTCAATTGCTTTTTGCGCTTGGTTGTAGGCACGGTCGATGGCGTTCACGCTGCTGATGCCGTCCTCCACCTCTTGCATAGCCGTCAAGACCACACGGCGGTAGTTGGCCACAGCAACCTCAAAGCCGGCACGGGTGAAGTCCACGTTGGATTGGATGCGCCCACCATCAAACAAGGTCTGGGTTGCAGAGACCCCCATAGACCAAAAAATACTGGGGCCGTTCATGACCTCGCTGAACAAGCGACTGTCAAGACCTCCGTTGAGGCCAAAGTTCAGACTGGGGTAAAAGGCCGCATTGGCCACACCGATTTGTGCATTCGCTGCGGCCATGGCACGTTCAGCAGACGCCACATCGGGGCGGCGTTGGAGCACATCGCTGGGAATACCCACAGGGATCAGCGGCGGCTTCATGGGGCTGACTTTCACGGGCAGGACAAACAGCGGCGCAGGAGTTCCCACCAAAGTGGCAATGGCGTGCTCCAACTGGGCACGCTGGCGTTTGAGGATGTCGACCTGGGTCAAGGTGGTGTCGAGCAACGCCTGCTGCTGTGCCACGTCCAGTCCTGAGGCCACACCCAGGTCGTGACGTTGGATGGCCAACTCTAGAGAAGATTGCTGCAAAGCGATGGAGCGGGTGAGCACATCCAACTCGCTGTCAAGGGCACGCAGGTTGAAATAACTGGAAGCCAAATCAGCCGCCAAGATCAAGCGGGTGTTCTCCAAATCAGCGCCCGCTTGCTCAAGCGAGGCCCGGGCACCATCGACCAAACTTTTGACACGTTCAGCCAAATCAATTTCGTAATTCACCGCAAAAGTCGGCACGTAATCATTTTGAATGGTCTGCCAGTTCGGAGCAGCGTAATTGGTGAGGGGACGGTTGGCAGAGATTTCCAAGCGCTGCGCGCGCAAACCCGCCCCCACCTGGGGCATCGAGTTGGCCGCGTTGACCCCCAACGTGGCACGCGCTTGCGACAACCGCGATTGGGCAGCAGCCAATGTCTGGTTAGCTGACATGGCCTGCTGCTCCAAAGCGCTGAGATCCGCGTCACCAAAGCGCTCCCACCAAGGACCTTTGGGCTGTGTATCGGCCGGTTGGGCGGCTCGCCAAGGGCCTTCCCCGCTCCAGCTGGGAGGCACCATCACCTCGGGTTTGACGTAGGCGGGGGCCGTCACGCAACCACTCAAACCAAGGCTGGCCAGCAGCATGGCCCCCGTCAAAAGATGGCGCGCTGTCACGGTGTGCCTTTCTTTGCACTGCCTTTGGTGGGGGCCTCGGCGGCGACTTTGTCGTCTTGTTCGGCATTGAAGGCCACCAAGCTCGACTCGCTCAAAGCATCAGGCGGGTTGAGTACCAAGCGGGCGCCTGGCTCCAGACCCGAGAGCACTTCCACCCGCTCACCAAAGTTGCGCCCCAGCGTCACCGCCTGCATATGCACACGTTGCTGCGCATCGATCACAGCCACCTTGATGCCCTCGCCTCGAATGATCAAGGCGTTGTTTGGAATGGCAATGCCGGGCTTGGCCGCCAAAGGCAAATCCACTTGCACAAAGGCACCGGGCAGCAGCACCCCCTCTTTGTTGGGCAGCGCAATTTCGACCTGCATCGAGCGTGACAGCGCATCGATCGACGCGGCAGTGCGTGCGACCTTGCCTTCAAACTTTTGGTCTCTCAACTCGGCCTGCGTCACGGTCACCGCTTGCCCCAGCTTGACCTGCTGCGCATAGGCTTGGGGCACGTTCACATACAAGCGCAACGGATCTGTTTGGGTCACCACAAACAAAGCGCGCGTCAAGCCGCCAGAGGCACCGGCATCCACCAAGTCCCCCGTGTCCACGTTGCGCCGGGTGATCACCCCGTCGGTGGGCGCCAACACCCGCTTGAAGTTGAGCAGCTGGTTGAGGCGCTGCACGTTGGCCTCGGTCGAGGCTAAGCGGGCCTGGGCTTGCGTGCTGGCACTGCGCCGCTCGTCGACTTCTTGTTGAGACACCGCATCTTTGGCCCGCAAAGCCACCCAACGCACCTCGGTGCTCTTGGCCACCTCCAAACTCGCGGCCGCTTGTTGTCGGTCGGCTTGCGCTTGGGCATACAGCTCGTCAATTTCGGGCGTCTCCAACTCGGCCAACACTTCACCCTTGGTCACACGGCTGCCAATGTCTTTGTTCCAATGCTTCACATAGCCCGCAGCGCGGGCGTAAATGGGCGACTGCACATAACCTTGCAAAGAACCGGGCAGTGCCACCGTTGGGGCGTTTTGAGTGACTTTGACCAAGCTGGTCTTGACGTAGTTTTGATTGCGCTCAGTCACGCCTGCTTGTAACTCTTTTCCCTTGTAATAGCGGCTGACCAGGGTCCGCCCAGCACCCACCGCCAAGAGCAACAAAACCACACCCACCACCCACTTGCTGCGACGGATGATCTGTCTGCGGCGCAGCAACTCGGCCGACTCCTCTTGAGGGATCGGGTGAATGGCCAAGGGGGAATGACGTTGTTCTGACATGGATCAGCTCTCCTGCGGGGCGTTTGACACGCCCGGTTCATGGTGCGACTTGCGATGGGTCAATCGCTGGTGGATGTCGGCGTAAATCACCGGTACAAAATACAAAGTTGAGACCGTGGCAAACAGCAAGCCACCAATCACAGCGCGCCCCAAAGGTGCGTTTTGTTCAGCGCCTTCCCCCAAGCCCAGGGCCATGGGAATCATGCCAATGATCATGGCCAAAGCCGTCATCATCACCGGACGGATACGGGTTGATCCAGCCTCCAGCGCAGCCGACAAAGGGGGCACCCCCTCTTCGCGACGCTGGCGGGCGAACGCGACCACCAAAATACTGTTGGCCGTAGCCACGCCCATGGTCATGATGGCACCGGTCAAGGCAGGTACGCTCAAGGTGGTGCCCGTGATGAACAACATCCACGCGATACCGGCCAAGGCCGCAGGCAAAGCAGTGATGATGATGGCCGCATCCAACCATGACTGAAAAGTCACCACGATCAAGAGATACACCAAAACAATCGCCATGGCCAGGCCCACACCCAAACCGATGAAGGACGACTGCATGGTCTGCACTTGCCCTCGGATGGTGACTTGGTTGCCGCGCTTGAGCTTGGGAGAGATTTGATCGACCAGCTGTTTCACCTGAGAAGCCACATTGGCCAAGTCAGTGCCTTGCACACTGGCATACACATCAATGGAAGACTGGATGTTGTAGCGAGACACGATGGGCAACTGGCGTCCAACGCCCACATCCACCAAGTTACCCAACAGTTGTGTTTGGGTGGTTGGCAGCAACGAGCCATTCACGCCGCTGTTGGCGTTGGGGGTCATTCCCACCGTGATCCCCAATAAAGCGTCCATGGAGTCCACCTTGTACTGTGGAGACTGCACCACCACGTTGTAGACCACGCCGTTTTGAGGATTGAGCCAAAACGCGGGCGCTGTCTGGGAGCTGCCAGACAAAGCGATCAACACGTTTTGTCCCACGTTGGCTGCACCCATGCCAAATTGCTGCAATCGGGTGCGATCCATCTTCAAGTCCACCACAGGTCCGTCCAAACGCTGGTGGACGTGAGCGTCAACCGCACCTGGGATGTTTCGAATTCCTTGCGTGAGCTCAGCTGCCAGCGCCGCATTGCCTTGCACATCACTTCCGGTGAACTGCACATCGATCGCAGCGGGCAATCCGAAGTTCAAAATTTGGGTCGAAATATCGGCCGCTTGAAAAAAGAACTCCACATTGGGAAAGCGCTTTGGCAACTCGTTGCGCAAGGCAGTGACGAATTCATCGGTGGGTCGGTGGCCTTCTTTCAAGGACATCAAAATCTCGCCATCCATGGTCCCGATGGTGCCCGCGTTGCTGTAAGACAGGTTGATCCCGCTATTGGGCAAACCAATGTTGTCCAAGATGGTCTCGAGTTGATCGGGAGGCACCAACTCGCGTATGACGCTCTCCACGGCATCGGCCATGCGCGCAGTTTCTTCAATACGCATGCCAGTAGGCGCGCGCATGTGCAGGCGAATTTGACCGGCATCGACATTGGGAAAGAAGTCACGCCCCAACACCGTGTACAACAAACAAGACACGACACAAAAGCCCATGAAATACCCCATGAACAGGCCGCGATGGGACAGCGCAGCAGACACCGACAAGGTGTAGGCCCGGCGCACCCGCTCGAACTGGGTATCAAAACTTCTGTACACCCGCTGCAACAAGCTCGGCTTGTCGTTGAGCGATGCCTCGTGCACGCCCTCCATGAGCATCATCACCAAGGTGGGCACCAAGGTGCGCGACAAGAAATACGATGCGATCATCGCAAAGACCACCGCCTCGGCCAAGGGCACAAACAAAAAGCGCGCGACACCTGATAAGAAAAACATCGGCACAAACACAATACAAATACACAAGGTAGCGACAAATGCCGCTGGGCCAATCTCGCCCGCCCCCACCTCGATGGCATGGTTCAAGTCCTTACCCAAATGGATGTGACGCTCAATGTTTTCAATCGTCACAATCGCTTGGTCGACCAAAATACCCACCGACAACGCCAAGCCGCCCAGGGTCATCAAGTTGAGGGTTTCGCCCAACGCAAACAACACCAAGATCGACGTCAAGATCGACAGCGGAATGGTCAAGGCGATGATCACCGTGCTGCGCCAATTGCCCAAGAAAACCAACACCATCAAGGCCGTCAAGCCTGCGGCAATCAACGCCTCCATCACCACGCCCTCAATGGCGGCCAATACAAACACCGACTGGTCAAACAAAGGTGTGACCTTGACGTCATCTGGCAACACTTGCACCGCACGCGGCAACATGGCCCTGACGTTAGAGACGATGTCCAAAGTCGAGGCGCCACCGTTTTTGAGCACCGACAACAACACCCCTCGAACCCCGTCTTGTCTCACCACATTGGTCTGCGGTTGAAAGCCGTCACGAACATACGCGACCTCTTTCAGATACGTGGTGATGTTGCCGTTGGTGCGTACGGGTAAGTCGTTGAGGCCGGAGAGCACGCCGGGGGAGCCATTCAAGCGCACGGTGTACTCGGTCTCACCCATCTTCACCGTGCCCGAGGGCAAGATCAAATTTTGAGTGTTGACCGCGTTGACTACATCTGCTGGCGTGAGCCCACGCGCTTGTAAGGCTTGGGTGTCGAGGTCGACCGAGATGGCGCGAATTTTTCCGCCATAAGGAAACGGTGACGCCACACCGGGGATGGTGATGAGCTGGGGCCGCAAGCCGTTGACGGCCGCGTCAAACAACACGTTCTCTGGCAGCGTGGGGCTGGAGAGCGCGAGCTGGATCACGGGAATGCTGGAGGCCGAATACTTGATCACCAGGGGGGGCGTGATGCCCGGGGGCAACTGGCGGACTTGGGTTTGCACCGAGGCAACCACCTGCGCGATGGCAGTTTGGATGTTCACGCCCGGTTGGAAAAACACCTTCACCACCGTCACACCGGCAAGCGATGTGGACTCGATGTGCTCAATATCACTCACCACGGTGGTCAAGCCACGTTCGGTTTGTCCGGCAATGCGCTGGCCCATTTCTTCAGCGGGCAAGCCGTTGTAATTCCAGATGACACTGATGACCGGAATGTTGATTTCCGGAAAGATGTCGGTTGCCATGTTTTTGAGCGCAAACGGGGTAGCCAGCACAATCAAGATGGCCATCACGAGGAACGTGTAGGGGCGCTTCAGCGCCAACTGAACCATGGACATCAGGGGGTGCTCCGTCTGCTGCAAAAGCGCCAGTGTAGAAGCGCCCCACACACCACGCCACAGGGCGTGATGCAAGGGGGACAAGGGTTAACCCTTGATTCGGAATGCCTTGGACTTCAGGCCTTCACATCACCCCAGACGCGATGCGCCACCTCGACCACGCGTTCGAGTTTTCGCCATTGGTCGTCGTGGGTGATGATGTTGCCGTCCACGGTGCTGGCAAAACCACACTGCGGGCTCAGCCCCAGATCCTCCAGAGGCACCAGGCGACTGGCGTCGTCGATGCGGCGCACCAAATCGTCGGCGTTTTCTAGGCGCCCGAACTTGGTGGTCACCAAGCCCAAGACCACCTTCACACCACGAGGGACGTGACGCAGGGGCGCAAAGTCGCCCGAGCGCTCGTCGTCATACTCCAACAAAAAGTGGTCCACTGCCAGCCCACCCAGCACAGTGTCCGCAATGCGCTCGTAGCCGCCCTCAGCAATCCAGCCGCTGCGCGAATTACCACGGCAGACATGGATGCCAATGGCGGTGTCAGGGCGGCGCTTGGCAATGCAGGCGTTGGTCAAGTCCACATAGCGTTGCAATCGCGCTTGCGGGTCGTCCCCAGAAGCCACCACCTCAGCACGCATGCGCTCGCTGATGAAGTAAGTCATCAACGGGTCATCAATCTGGATGTAGCGACACCCAGCGGCTTCGAGCGCGGAAATTTCGGCTTGGTACACCTTCACGACATCGGCAAAAAACTCTTCGATGTCAGGGTAGGCGCTAGACGATACCGCTGCACGCCCGCCGTGAAAATGCAAACGCGTCGGAGACGGCAAGGTGATCTTGGCGGTGCGCTGCGTCACCCCTTGCAAGTAGCTGAAGTCGGGCGCGGTGATGGGCGCGTTGGCGCCCAAACGTCCCAGGGTGACCACATTTTTAGGCACATACTTCCAGCCGTGATCGTGATCGTGATCGTGATC
>CAIVLE010000257.1 GCA_903906635.1 uncultured Burkholderiales bacterium
ATGTTGGAAGGCCAGTTCTTGCAGTTCGCGGTAGGTTTGGTTGAGGCCTAGTCGGTGGGCGATAGGAACATAAATCTCTAAGGTTTCGCGCGAAATTCGCCCCCATTTGCTGCGCGGCATATCGCCCATGGTGCGCATGTTGTGGCTGCGGTCGGCCAGTTTGACCAAGATCACGCGCACATCGCGTGCCATGGCCAAGAGCATTTTCCGAAAGGACTCTGCTTGGTTTTCTTCCCGAGTGTTGAATTCGAGCTTTTCTAGTTTGGTCAAACCGTCGACCAAATCTGCGACTTGGATACCAAAACGTTCTACCAAATCGGTTTTTGTGATGCCACAGTCCTCCATGGCATCGTGCAACAGGGCGGCCGAGAGGGCTTGAGCATCAAGCTTCCACTCGGCACATTGCGCTGCCACGGCGATGGGATGGGTGATGTAGGGCTCACCACTGTTTCGCATTTGTCCCAGATGGGCTTCATCGGCATAGCGGTAAGCGCGACGAACTTGGTCCAAGCCCTCAACGCTGAGGTAGCCCAGTTTTTCTGTCAGCGCCGCAAAACTGGCAGCCGCTGCATTGGCGGCTGCTTTGTGGTTGCCAGCGGGGCTGGTGTGCACGGGTGAAAAAGGGTTGGCGGCACTCATAGACAACACTTTACCCTCAATGAAAAAAGCACCGACTCAGCGGTGCTTTTGAGGTGCAATTCAGCGCAGATCAACCTGGAACTTTTTTCAACATTTCCAAGCCAATTTGACCCGCAGCAATTTCGCGCAAGGCGGTCACGCCAGGCTTGTTTTTACTTTCAACTTTGGCCGTGTGGCCTTGGCTGAGCATGCGAGCGCGGTAAGTGGCGCACAGCACCAATTGAAAGCGGTTAGGAATCTGCTCAAGACAGTCTTCAACGGTGATGCGTGCCATGTGGATGCTCCAGAAATCGGTCAGATGAGATTCAAGGCTTGAAAGATATCAGCCCGCGCCCGGCGCTGAGCCGGGTATTTGAGACGCTGTGCATGCACGATCGCTTTCAGGTCGAACAAGGCACGCTCAAACAATTCATTGATTATAACGTAGTCAAATTCCTGCACTTGGGCCATTTCATCGGCGGCATTTTGCAACCGCAGCGCGATCACCTCGGGCGCATCCTCTCCTCGGTTGTGCAACCGCGATTTGAGCTCTTCCCAGCTCGGTGGCAGGATGAAGATCAGCACCGCATTGGTGAAAATCTCCTTGATTTGAATGGCTCCTTGGAAATCAATTTCAAGCACCACGTCAGCCCCTTGGGCAATGCGGTCTTCAATGGCTTTGCGTGAGGTTCCGTAGCGTTGCCCGTGCACATGTGCCCACTCTAGAAATGAGTTGGAGGCGACCATGTGGTCGAACTCGGGGGCAGACACAAAGAAATATTCACGGCCATGTTTTTCTTGCCCACGTGGCGCGCGGGTGGTGTGTGAGACCGAAGGACGCACTTGCGAATCGAGTTCCATCAAGGCTTTGACCAAACTCGATTTGCCAGCGCCACTGGGCGCTGCGACCACAAAAAGGTTGCCAGGGAAGTTGTCCATCATTCGAGGTTCTGTACTTGTTCGCGAAGTTGTTCGATCAGCACTTTCATGTCGACCGAGATGCGGGTCATCTCCATGGTGGCCGATTTGGAGCCCAGGGTATTGGCCTCACGGTGCAGTTCTTGAATTAAAAAGTCGAGTCGTTTGCCCACGCCTTCGGCCTTGCCGCCTTGGACCAGCAAGTCATCCATTTCGTCAAAGTGCGACACCAACCGAGTCAATTCTTCGGCCACATCGATGCGAATGGCAAAGGCGGTGGCCTCGGTCAGTGCTCGGTCTAGGGCTGCTTCGGGCAATGTCGCTCCTTCGGCCAGTGCCATGGCTTCGCGCCATCGCTCTAAAAACCGCAACCTTTGCTGCTCGACCAGCAGGGGCACCAGCGGGGCGGCTTGTTGCGCCAACACGCGCAGCTGGCCCAAACGCTCACGCAGGGTTTGGCTCAGGCGCGCGCCTTCGCGTTCACGTGCATCGCTGAGTTGTTTGAGGGTGCTCTTGGCCAGCTTGATCAACGTGGGGCCAACGTCGGCGGGGGCTGTGTTTTGTGAGGTGCTCAAGCGCAAGACATCCGCCACCGACAGAGGGGGGGCTTTGGGTAACCAGGCCTGCACGGTGTCTTGCAAGGCAGACAAACGTTGCAGCAACTTAGGGGTGGGTTCCCCCAAGGCGTTGTCGTTGCTGGACTCGATGTGCGCACGCACCTCCACTTTGCCGCGTTTGAGGTGTTTCATCAGCAACTCGCGCAGGGCGGCTTCGTGAGGGCGCAGTTCCTCGGGCACTTTGAAGCTCAGGTCAAGAAATCGGCTATTGACTGAGCGAATTTCAAGCCCCAGGCGCAAGGCCGGGTGGGCCGACGAGTCGGCGGTATCGGGGTGCAGCTCGGCTTGCGCGCTCGCGTAACCCGTCATGCTGTAAATGGGCATGGTGTGCGGAGTGGAAACAAAGAGCGATTATCTCAGCACCACAGCCTGGGTCAGACGACCTCGCAGATTGCCCGACAATTGGTGTTTATTTGTGCCTTCTAACGGACTTTTTGACCATGACCTCTTCGCTGCCCGCTTCCCGCCACACCCGTGCTGTAGACCAATTGCGCCCTGTGCGCATCACACGCCACTACACCATGCACGCCGAAGGCTCGGTGTTGATCGAGTTTGGCCACACCAAGGTGTTGTGTACCGCCTCGGTGGAGGAAAAAGTACCGGGTCACAAAAAAGGCAGCGGCGAGGGCTGGGTCACTGCCGAGTACGGTATGTTGCCGCGCGCCACCCACACCCGCAGCGACCGGGACGCAGCACGTGGCAAGCAGTCAGGTCGCACCCAGGAAATTCAGCGCCTGATTGGGCGCTCCATGCGCGCAGTGTTTGACCTCAAGAAGTTGGGCGAACGCACCATCCACCTCGATTGCGACGTCTTGCAAGCCGACGGCGGCACACGCACGGCCAGCATCACCGGTGCATTTGTCGCTGCGCAAGATGCGGTCAACTCTCTCATGGCTGCTGGCAAGCTCAAAGACAGCCCGATCACCCAGGGCGTGGCGGCTATTTCGGTGGGCATGTTGGGCGACTTGCCCTTGCTGGACTTGGAGTACACCGAAGACTCCAGTTGCGACACCGACATGAATGTGGTGATGACCAGCGCCGGTCATTACGTGGAAGTTCAGGGCACAGCCGAAGGTGTGCCTTTCACCCGCGATCAAATGAATGCCTTGTTGGCCTTGGCCGAAAAAGGCATCGGCGAGCTGATTGCCCTGCAGCAAGAAGCGCTCAAGGGCTGATGGGAGGGTGGTTGAGATGAAGCAAATCGTTCTGGCTTCCAACAACCAAGGCAAGCTGGCCGAATTGCAGGCCATGTTTGCCCCCTTGGGGGTTGAGTTGGTTCGCCAAGCCGACCTCGGCGTGGGCGAAGCCGAAGAGCCGTTTCACACCTTTGTGGAAAACGCACTGGCCAAAGCACGCCATGCTTCACGCCTGAGCGGCCTGGCGGCGCTGGCGGATGATGCGGGCTTGTGTGTAGATGCGTTTGGCGGCTTGCCCGGTGTGCAAACTGCCTTTTACGCCACTCAGTTTGGCTACGACAAGGGCGACGACAACAATGTGCGCGCCTTGTTGGAGCAAATGGCTCAGATCGATAACCGCCGTGCGGCCTTGGTCAGCACCTTGGTGGCGGTGCGCCACCCGGACGACCCGGAGCCTTTGATTGCCGTAGGCCGTGCGGTAGGGGAGATCACGCGCGCGCCAGTGGGGAACAACGGATTTGGATTTGACCCCATCATGTTCATTCCGCGATTCGGCAAGACCTTCGCTGAACTGCCCGTGGAGGTTAAAAACGCCAACAGCCACCGAGGCCAGGCTGCCCAGCAAATGTTGAACTTGATGCGTGAGCGTTGGTTTTAAAGCCCCATGACGGCAGATATTCAGCACCTCATGCGTCCTGGCACGCTGTCTTTGAGCAGCTTGCCACCGCTCTCGCTGTACGTGCACTTGCCCTGGTGTTTGAAGAAGTGCCCATACTGCGACTTCAATTCACATGAGTTGCCCAGCTCAGGCGCAGGCTTGCCCGAGCAGCGCTATTTGGACGCTTTATGCGCCGATGTGGAGAGCGCTTTGCCGCTGATATGGGGTCGCAGCGTGCACAGCATCTTCATTGGGGGCGGCACACCCAGCTTGTTTTCACCTGCGGCCATCGAGCGCTTGCTCAGTGACTTGCGAGCACGTTTGCGTTTGGAGGCCGACTGCGAAATCACCCTGGAGGCCAACCCCGGCACCTTTGAGAAAGACCGCTTCAGGGCCTTGCGCGCTGCGGGAGTGACCCGTCTCTCCGTGGGGGTTCAAAGCTTCAACGACACGCATTTGCAAGCCTTGGGCCGCGTGCATAACCGCGCCCAGGCCATTGCTGCGTTGGAAGAAGCCGCCAGTGTCTTTGATACCTTCAACCTCGACTTGATGTACGCCTTGCCGGGGCAAACCTTGGCGCAGCTGGACGATGACCTGACCATGGCACTGTCTCTTGCGCCGCCGCATCTATCGGTCTATCACCTCACCATCGAGCCCAACACGGTGTTTGCCAAGTTCCCGCCCCAAGTGCCTGAGGACGATGATGCATACGCCATGCTCGACCGAATCACCGAGCGCACTGCTGCAGCGGGCCTGCAGCGCTACGAGGTGTCGGCCTATGCCCGGCCCAACCACCGGTGCTGGCACAACCTGAATTACTGGCAGTTTGGCGACTATTTGGGCGTGGGCGCGGGCGCTCACAGCAAGCTCAGTTTTGCGCACCGTGTGTTGCGTCAAGTGCGCAACCGCGACCCGCGCTTGTACATGGACCATGCTTTGGATGCCACACGCAGTGAGCGGGCGGTGGCACAAAGCACGGAGGTCGCACGCAGCGAATTGCCGTTTGAATTCATGCTCAACGCCCTGCGTTTGCGCCATGGGTTTTCGTTGGTAGATTTCACCGAGCGCACGGGCTTGCCTGTGACGGCGATTCAAGCCGCCTTGGCCCAGGCCGAAGCCAAAGGTCTGGTGACGCGTGACTTTCAGCGGGTGGTGCCGACCGTTCGGGGCTTTGACTTTTTGAGTGATTTGCAAGCTTTGTTTTTGCCAGATGACGTCAACCCATGAGGTATTCATCCAAAAAGCCCTGAAAGGGCAATTACAATATGGCTTGAAATTCAACAGGAAGCGTGGCAGAGCGGTTGAATGCACCGGTCTTGAAAACCGGCGAGGGTGTGAGCCCTCCGTGAGTTCGAATCTCACCGCTTCCGCCAGACAACCATTAAAAAAGCGCCTTTTCAGGCGCTTTTCTCTTTTGAGCTCATGGGTTTGCCCTTCACATCGGCGCCAAGCAATTGGTCGGATGGTTGGATTTGACCCTGTCATGTGTTCAGTGCATTGTTTTAGACGGCAATCAGGCAAGGGAGCAATGCCCGAGCTATGATCAAAAAAGCGGGGCACACTTTCAATTCCAAATTGGGCATAGTACATGATGGACGCAAGGTCTCTACAAGGCGTGATGGGGATCGCCATATTTATTGCCCTTGCCGTGGCGCTTAGCCAGGATCGACGGCATATCAATTGGCGTCTGGTCCTGAGCGCCATCGTCATGCAGTTTGTGATCTGTGTGGCGTTTACCCACTTGAGTTTTCTTCAAAGCGCGCTTGAAGCCTTGAATGAGGGTGTGCAAGCGCTCAGTCATGCAAGTACTCAAGGGACTTCATTTGTATTTGGATTCATTGGGGGAGGTCCTGCGCCCTTTGAAGTCAAAGATCCCCATTTCATGTTGTCATTGGCTTTTCAAATCCTGCCTTTGATCATTTTTATCTCTGCGCTGTCTGCTCTTTTGTGGTACTGGCAAGTTTTGCCGCTCTTGGTAAAGATGATCAGTGGTTTTTTTGAGCGCACGTTGAACACGCAAGGACCTGCTGGTTTGGTGGCTGTGATCAACATCTTCCTCGGGCAAGTAGAGTCGGCTCTCATGGTCAAACCTTATTTGGCCCGGATGACTAAACATGAATTACTGCTGGTCATGACGGCTGGCATGGCCATGATTGCTGGCTCCATGATGGTGATCTACTCTGCCATGCTAGGACCACAGTTAGGTCCAGACATGGGGGGCGTTTTGGGGCACCTCATTACCAAATCCATCATGTCTGTGCCGGCTTCCATTTTGTTCGCGCATCTTTTGTTGCCAGAGTCACGAAATTTGAGTGTTCACACTGGTCCCGTTGAGGCCACCAAAACCCAAATGCATCATCCCTACAAAAGTGTCATGGATGCAGTTACCCGTGGAACATCTGAAGGTTTGTCCATTTATTTGAATGTGGTGGCCATACTCATCGTTTTGAGTGCCTTGGTTGCTCTGGGCAACGATGGGTTAGCGCGGGTGGGGTTGGCGATTGGCTACCCATTGAGTATTCAAGGCTGCGTGGGATGGTTTTTCGCGCCCGTCGCATGGCTCATGGGGGTGCCCTGGGATCAAGCCATGACGGGGGGGCAACTCTTGGGCGTCAAAACAGTGCTCAACGAATTCTTGGCTTATCTTGATTTGATCAAACTTCCAGATTCAGCCCTTGACGCACACTCGCGCTTGGTCATGATTTACGCCTTGTGCGGGTTTGCCAATTTAGGCAGCATCGGCATCCAAATCAGTGGACTGTCGGCCATGATTCCTGAGCGGCGAGATGAACTCAATTCATTGGCTTGGCCATCATTCATCGCCGCCATTTTGGCTTCGTGTATGAACGGGGCGATTGCGGGCTTGATATTTCCCTGATGTTTTGCCATGGGGTGATCGCGCCCCGTCTTTGGTGGACCGGGTCCTTCAAACAATCTTGCAGCGAATCAATGCATCCTCATTGACCAAGTAAATCGCGCACATTCGGTGGTACCCATCAGCAATGATGACTTTGCCTAACTTTGAATCCCGCACCAATAGCAATGGGGACAGCGCGGTGCCTTTGGCAATTTTTTTGCTGTCCTTGTCAACGTGAGAGTTACTGACGCCTAACAATGAAAGCGAAGATGCCCTGAAAATGTCTTTGGCCTTGAATTCAACGATCTTCGTTTTACGGAGTTTGTTGAC
>CAIVLE010000258.1 GCA_903906635.1 uncultured Burkholderiales bacterium
CCAGTACACAGACCAGCATTGGCTTGACGGTGCCGACCGTCCAAGGGGTGAATGATCAATCAGTTGGTTTAACTTTGTCTCCCTCGGTGTCTACGCCGGCATTTCGTTCGATCAATGATCAACGCTACGGCATGGAAGTGCAATACGACGCTGTGAAGGGCGGCTTTGTGTTTCAGTCGGGTTCAACAGGTGACCAGTCCAGCATTGCCATCACCAACATCAAACCCAACAGTCTGGCTACGCAAAATGACCGAGGCCTGGGCTTGACCGGAGACGTGACGAACTACGCCGTCGCACCATCGAAAGTTGATGCCTTGCGCGGTATTGCCTCCACCCCCGCAGTGCTCAAAGGCAACGCCATGGCGATCAACGTGGACAACAACTTCTCGGTTGATGACACCAATAATAAATTTGTGGTTTCGGTCAACGGCGTGACAGGCACTGTGGTGGTCCCCCCTAAGGACACCTACACGTTAGGCACCTTCATGGAGGCCTTGCAGTCTGGCATCAACAATTTGCAAGGCGCTTCGGCCGGTGGGCTGACGCCTCAAACGGTCGATGGCGTCAAAGTGGCTTACGACACGACCAAAAACGCTTTGACCTTTACCACCGGCACAGCCTCGACCTCGTCGTACATCAAAGTCACGGGCGATGCACGCTGGGGCTTGGACGGCTTGGACGCCCAGTTTGGTAAGACCACCACTTGGATCAAACCGACACCTTTCAAGGATGCGAAAAACTCCACGGTTTACATCGACAGTTTTGGCAAGGAATCGTCCACAGCGGCAGGCTTTGATAGTTTGCCCGATTGGTCGCCAGTTTATTTTGACAAAGGTGAGCTGACCTTTGACACGGCCGGTAACTTGGTCTCTCCTAAACAAGGCGCACAACTCGATACCGTGTACCTGCCAAACGGTAAGGGCTCTTTGACCATCAACATCGATTACTCCAAGTCGACGCAGTTTGCCTCACCCTATGCGGTGTTGTCGCAGTCCCAAGACGGCGCGCCTGAGGGGGACTTGGTTGGTTTGGCCATCAAAGACGATGGCTTGGTCAATGCCAGCTACTCTAACGGTTCCCAAAAATCGTTAGGCAAAGTGGTGTTGGTGAACTTCTCCAATCCCACGGGCTTGCGCCAGATCGGTGACACCAGTTACTACAAAACCTCTGATTCAGGTACGCCTAAGTACGGCGAGGCAGGTTCAGCCGGTTACGGCACGGTGCGCTCTGGTGCGACTGAACGCGCGAACGTGGACTTGACGCAAGAGTTGGTCGACTTGATCACCGAGCAGCGTAACTTCCAGGCCAACGCCAAAGCGATTGAGACCAGCACCTCGCTGACCAACACCATTATTCAGATCCGCAATTAAGCGACTGACTGAAAGATAGCCATGGACCGCTTAGCCTTTAACGCGATGGCCGCGATCAACGAAGAGCGTATTGGACGCCATCAGTTGTCCAACGACATCGCCAACGTGTCCACCGTGGGTTTCAAAAGAACCTTCGAAGTCACGTTGCAGCCTCACCAAGCGGTGGGCGAGGGCTTTGACTCACGCCTGCAACCGCGCATGTATGCCAACGACCAAATTATTTTGGACCCAGGTCCATTGATGGTCACAGGGCGTGACTTGGATGTCGCCATGAACCACAAAACCGTCTTGGGCGTGACTTCCAGCACGGGAGAGCTCGCGTTCACCCGTCGCGGAGACTTGAAAGTCAACGCCAACGGGGTGTTAGAGACCGGTTCTGGCCACATCGTGCGCAGTCAAGACGGCGGGCCCATCACTGTGCCTCAAGGCTTCAAGTTGTCGTTTGGTTCCGATGGCAGTTTGTACGCCATCGACCCGGCCCAGCCCGGTGTGCCGCAACAGCAAGCGATTGCGCAACTCTTGCTCAAAGACGCCAGCGCTACACCGCTGAGCAAACGCGAAGACGGTTTGTACAAAGTTGACGGAAAACCCGCTGGCACAGACTTTGCAAGTGGTACTGGGCCAGTTTCTTTGACACCGCAGGCCCTGGAGGGCAGCAGCGTCAATCCAATGGCATCGATGGTCAAGCTGATTGAGCAGAGCCGCTCGTTTGAGCACCAGGTTCGCATCATCAAAGAAAGCAAGTCCAACGACGAGTCCGGCGCTTCCATGATGAAGGTCGGCTGAATTTGACAGATTAATAGGGAGCGAACAGCCATGGACGCATCATTGTGGGTAGCCAAGACAGGTTTAGACGCGCAGCAAACGCGCATGAACGTGATCTCCAACAACTTGGCCAACGTGAACACGACCGGGTTCAAACGCGACCGCGCGGTGTTTGAAGACTTGCTCTATCAAAACATCAAGCAACCCGGTGGTCAAACCACCGCTAATACCCAGTCACCCACCGGGTTGATGTTGGGTAC
>CAIVLE010000259.1 GCA_903906635.1 uncultured Burkholderiales bacterium
GCCACCCAAAAAGGCGCAGCGTACAAAAACAGCGTCAAGCGCGTGGCCGTGGTGTGCTGCAAGCCCAAGTAGATGCAGATGAACTCGCCACAAAACAACAGCCCCGCCACCAAGCCCGGGCGCAAGCTGGCGTCGTGCGCAAACAAAGGAATCTTGCGCACGCGACACCACAACCACAGCAAGGCCGTGGCACCCCCAAAGCGCACCGCGGCTTGCAACATGGGAGGCACCTCTGCCAGCGTGGCTTTGACCATGACTTGCTGGAAGCCCCAAAACAAACAACAAGCCAGCAACAAGCCAATGGCCAAGGGATCCAAGTGTGAGCGTCGTGTGTGCATGGGATTGAACTTAACATGGATGACTTTCTCCCTGGGACCCGCCCCCACATGCAACGACGCGCATTCAACCAACACCTTCAACGCAGTGCGTTGGCCCTGGCTCTGTCCCCGTGGACGCGCGCCTTGGCCGCGCCCAAGACGCGCGTCCATGCTTGGCGCACCTCGCCTTTTGTCTTGGGGGTGGCCAGCGGTCGTCCACGTGCAGAGTCGATCGTGTTGTGGACACGTTTGATCTTGTCCGATGAGGACCGCGCGGTGCTCGCAGACACCACCTTGGCTGTGCAGGTGGAGGTGTTTGCCGACGCAGCCCTGAAGCGGCGCGTGCAGCGCACCGAGGTGCTGACCGACGCCAGCCGTGGCTACAGCGTGCACCTGCATGTGCACAAGCTGCAACCCGGCACCGACTATTGGTACCGATTTTGTCAAGGCGATGCACACAGTGCCGTGGGCCACACCCGCACCGCGCCTGCTTTGACGGCTGATGTGCGACTGCTGCGCATCGCGCTGGCCTCGTGCCAGCACTATGAACAAGGTGAGTTTGTGGCGCACCAAGAGATCGCCCAGCAGCCGTTGGACTTTGTGTTGTTCGTGGGGGACTACATCTACGAAAGCAGCAATCCGCAATACGCCTTGCGCAAGCACAGCACAGCGGAGCCCAAAACGCTGGCGCAGTACCGAGAGCGCTATGCCCAGTACAAACGCGACCCGATGCTGCAAGCCGCCCATGCGGCACACCCCTGGGTGTTGATGTGGGATGACCACGAAGTGGTCAACGACTACGCCAATGACCAAGACCGCAACTACAGCGACCCGCAACAGTTTTTGCTACGCCGCGCAGCGGCTTACCAAGCCTACTTTGAACACCAGCCCGTGTTGTTAGGGCCTGATGCGAACAGTCCGCAAGGGGCCTCAATGCGCTTATATGACCAACTCAGTTGGGGTCAGCTGGCCGATGTGTGGACGCTGGACTGCCGCCAATACCGCAGCCCCCAGGCCTGCCCAGACCCCTTACGCGGGGGTGGGCGCATGGTCACGCAGTGCGAGGCCTTGGACGACCCACAACGCACCCTGTTGGGTGCTGCGCAAGAGCGTTGGTTGAGCCAAACCTTGGGCGTCTCCACCCGCACCTGGAAGTTGCTCGGGCAAGCCACCATGATTGCCCCCACCAGCATTCCTGCGCCGCTGGGGCGTGCCACGTACACCGATGCCTGGGATGGTTACCCGCAAGCACGCCAGCGGCTGCTGAAAACCGTGGTCGATGCGCGTGTGCAAAACGTGGTGACCTTGGGCGGCGATGTCCACATGAACGTGGCCAGTAATCTGCGCTTGTTGCCCAACGACCCGCTCTCGCCCATCGTGGCCAGTGAGTTTGTCACCACCTCCATCACCTCGCGGGGCATGAGCGACCACATGCTGGGCGTCATCAAAGCCAGCAATTCGGATGTGGTGTATGCACGCGCCGATGAGCGTGGTTACAGCTTGATCACGGTCACGCCTGAGCGTGTGCGTTGTGATTTCAGAACCACCGCATTCCCGGCAGGCAGCGAAGCGGGCATGAAGACACAGGCCAGTTTTGAGGTCTACAAAAACAAGGCTGGCGTGCAAAGTGCGTGATGCCACAGGCATTCTTGTCACAGCGCCCCTTCTCATCAAGATGCGCTGACAACACAGGTGGCGCGTGGAGGGCTGGCCGATTTGGCCCACACCACCAAGAGGCATTGGCTGCGGGCGTTGGATGTCGCGAGCTTGCCTTGAGAGTGTGCCACGATCTGCAAAAATGCAGCACGCGACGCTGCCAAGCGTTATCCACCACTTTCCGAGAAAGCTCCTCTATGTCTTTGATCGAAATTCGCAAGCGCTGCCTCATCGTTGAAACCACCTACCACGAGGGCGGTCCGGTGGTGGACAAGCCCCTCAAGCTGGCTGCGGCATGCGCAGTCATTCGCAACCCCTATGCCGGTCGTTATGAGCCTGATCTGATGCCCTTCATGGCCGAGTTGCGCAGTTTGGGCACTTTGCTGGCGCAAGAGTTGGTGGACACCCTGGGCAAAGACAACATTGAGGTCTACAGCAAAGCCGCCATCGTGGGCGTCAACGGTGAGATGGAGCACGGCGCGGTGTGGCACGAAGCCGGTGGCTGGGCCATGCGCTCCCTGTTGGGGGACCCCAAATCGATGGTGCCGGCGGTCAAGGCCGTGGCCAATGCGGGCTATCGCATGATGGTGCCGGTGCACTACATCCACGCCTCGTATGTGCGCAGCCACTTCAACAGCATCGAGGTGGGCATTCAAGATGCGCCACGGCCTAACGAAATCTTGTTTGCTTTGGTCATGGGCACCGGTGGGCGTGTGCATTCGCGCCTGGGCGGCCTGCTCAAAGAAAACGTCTCGGTGCACGACGGCCAACGCTAAGCCGCATCACGCCTCGTGCGCACGCCCACCCGTGGGTGGGCGTTGGTTTTAGGGGGGCGCCTCAGTGAGCGCGCACCCGCGCCACTGCCTCCGGCAAGTCCTGCCACGCTGGTTGTTGTGGTGCATAGCGTGCACGCATCCAGCCCACGAGCTCGGCAATTTGTGTGTTGCTCAGGCTTTGAGAAAAGCTTGGCATGAAGCCAATATCGCGTGAGGCTGGACGTTGCACACCTTCCAAGATCACACGGATCAAGTTGTCGGGGTGCTCGCTGTGAAGGTTGGTGTTGAGTGCCAATGGCTGATTCAAGCCCAGCAGTTGCGGGCCTTCGCCGTCGTGGTGACAGCTGGCGCAACTGCCTTCGAATTGACGTTGTGCGGCACTGGGCAGTGGTGCTTGGGCGGCCGCGGTTTGAATCAAACGACTGGCTTGGGCGGTCAAGCCCGCCGTGTCGCTCACGGGGTTGAGGCTGCTGAGGTACACCGCCATGGCGCGCAAATCGGCATCCGGCACCACGGCCAGCTCGCGCACCACCTCGCCCATGGGTCCTGCGGCCATGCCGTGTTGTGGGCTGTGGCCACGGCGCAAATACTGGAACAAGGCGTCTTCAGTCCACGGCAGCGGGCTGCGGTTGAGCGCGGTCAGCGCGGGGGCATGCCAGCCGTCGACCATGGCGCCTTGCAGATAGGCTGTTTGGGACTTTTCGGCACCCAGCCAGCCGCGTGGTGTGTGGCAACCCCCGCAGTGGCCCAAGCCGTTGACCAGTTCAGCGCCGCGGTTCCATGCTTCAGACTGTTGGGGGTTGGCGGCGAACGCCGTCTCGGTGTGAAACAGCGCATTCCACAAGCCCATCAAAGGCCGAACGCTGAAGGGGAAGGCCAACTGCGTTGGAGGCGGGCGTGAGGTCACGGCAGGTTGCGCCATCAAGTAGGCGTACAAGGCCATCATGTCCTCGTCGCGCATTTGTGCAAAGGCGGTGTACGGGAAGGCGGGGTAGAGCCGATGCCCGTCGCGTGACACACCCTCGCGCATGGCACGCTCGAAAGCGCGGTATGACCAAGCACCGATGCCACTCTCGCGATCGGGTGTGAGGTTGGTGGTGTAGACGGTGCCAAAAGGCGTGGCCATGGCGCGGCCACCTGCGTTGCGTTCACCGTCTTGGCTGGTGTGGCAACCCGCGCAATTGCCCAGGGCCGCCACTTGTTGGCCGCGTGCCAACATGCTGGCACTGAAAGGAGAGGTGTCGAGCGGGCCCACCAGTGGCAAGCTGCTGCGCCAACCCAGCAACGCAGCGCTCACCGTGAAGACACCCAGCCCCAAAGAGGCCAGCTGTCCCCAGCGCCGACGCCACAGCGACGCCACGCCCGGTTGGCGGCTGCGTGGCGCGCGGCGAGTCCAGCGCGACTTGTGGGGTGTGAGCGTGTCGGCCGGTGGCGTGGGTGGGGACGTAGGTGGGGGGGTGTGGCCCAGCGGATGCAAGGCAGCACGCACCACCTCGGGGGTGAACGGCGGGTTGCGAAAGCGAATGCCAGTGGCATCGAAAATGGCGTTGGCAATCGCGGCGGTGCCCGGCACCGAGGACGACTCGCCCGCGCCGAGCGAGGGCTCGCCCGGACGCGGCATGTGCATCACCTCAATCACAGGCACTTCGCGGAAGCTCAAAATTGGGTAACTGCCCCACTCTTGACTGGTCACGCTGCCAGTCTGTGGGTCCACTTGCACCTGTTCTTTGAGGGCTCGGCTGGTGGTTTGAACCACGTTGCCGTGCACTTGGTGTTGCACACCTTGCGGGTTGACCATCAAGCCCGCGTCGTGTCCCACCACCACGCGTTTGACGTGCACTTCACCGGTGTGGCGGTGTACTTCAACGTCGGCCACCCAGGCCGCCCAGGCGGCACCAAAGCCCGGCCATTTGCTGTGAATGTAGCGTGCATAGGCAAAGCCCTGGCCCTGCAACCAGTCGCCTTGCGCGGCTTGTTGTTGCGCCACGCGATGTGGTTTCCAATCGGCGCGCTCGGCGGTGGCTTGCACGAGTTCATGGGCGCGCGGGTCTTGCAAGATGCGCAAGCGGTAATCCACCGGGTCGACCTTGGCCGCGCTGGCCAGCTCGTCAATGAAGCTTTCGTGCGCAAACGAGTTGGGCAAGGCTGAGACACCGCGCAGCCACGAGGCACGCAAGATGGCGGGCATGTCGTTGACGGTCACCCGCAGGTTGTCGTAGGCGTAGGGCGGGCGTGCAGTGCGGTCGCCCATCTCATACGCACGCGACACGGGCTCGAGCGTACGCGTCAGCAGCAGGGCCAGTGTGGGCGCGCCGTTGGAGGGGTAGGCAGTTTGAAAGTCATAGGCCGCAGGCGTGCCGTCGGCCTTCAAGCCACCGCGCACTTGCATGAGTTGTGCCGCGCCCTTGGGCTCCCAAGCATGCTCTTGCTCGCGCGTGAGTTGCACCCGCACCGGGGCGCGTACGGCTTTGGAGAGCAATGCCGCATCCGCGGCCACGTCGTCGGCACCGTTGCGGCCGTAGCAACCGGCTGCCTCCATGCGCACCACGTCTACTGCGGTGTCGGCCAGGCCCATCAGCAGCGCCAAATCGGCACGCAGCACATGCGGATTTTGGCTACCGGCCCACACCCGTAGTCGGGTCTGGGGCACCTCAGGGTCGCCGTCTTGCATCCACGCCGCCACGGCACATGAGGGACCGATGGAGGCGTGCATTTGGTAGGGCCACACATAGGTGCGCTCCAAGGTCTGGGCGGCATCGTGCAGGGCTTGGTCTACTGCGCCTTCGTTGACCAGCTCACGCGGGGTGCTGGGGTTGTTGCGCAAGGCCTGTTCGGTGTCGTCCAGGCCACGCATGCCGGGCCAGGGTTTCCAGTGCACAGCCAGTTCGCGCAGCGCCTGTTCGGCCTGCTCTTCGCGCTCAGCCACGATGCCTACAAAGTCGCGTTGCGTCACCACAGCCCGGATGCCAGCAATGTGCGCGATCGACTGAGCGTCCACCCGCTCCAAGGTGTTGCCCACAAAGTCGCCGCTGTCTGCCCCCGCATAGGGCGGGCGAACCACACGGCCATGCAACATGCCGGGCAAGCGCATGTCGTGCACAAAGATGGTTTCGCCCGTGGCTTTGGCCAGCAGGTCGACCCGAGGCAAGCTGCTGCCCACCAGGCGGTAGTCGTCGGGCGATTTGACGGGTGTATCGGTGGCCAGCATCAAGCTGGTGTGCTGTTCGCGCACCCATTCACCGATGTCGGCTTGTTGCGAGGGGCCGTGCATCACGCCTTCGCGCAGTTGCACGTGGTGGGCGTCGACTCGCCAGTGGTGCGCGGCTTGTGCCAGCAGCCATTGGCGAGCCTGTGCTGCGGCCAAACGCAAAGGCTGGGCATGAATTTGCAGTGAGGCACTGGCAATGGTGGCGCCTTGGTTGGGTGCAGCGGCGGTGCTGCCCATCACCAGGTGCACCCGCTGTGGTGGCACGTCCAGTTCTTCGGCCACCACTTGGGTGAGCGCGGTGCGCAAGCCCGTGCCCAAGTCCACATGGCCGTGCAAGGCGGTCACGCTGCCATCGTCCCACACGGCCAGCAAAATCTCTACCCCTTCGGCGGGATTGCCCGCCACCCACGCGGGTTGGCCTGGCGCAGGAGGCGGTGGCGCAGGCGGGTCGCGCACCACCAGCAAGACGCCTTGGGCTTGGTGAAAGTCGGCGCGTGAACGCACCTGTTGAGCGCGCAGTGTGCTCATGCGGGGTGGGCCATCAAGGAGGCGGCACGGCGCACGGCGTCCATGATCTCGAGGTGCGCGCCGCAGCGGCACAAATTGCCGGACAAGGCGCTGCGAATTTGGCTCTCGCTGGGGTTGGGCGTGTGGGCCAACAAAGCGACCGTCATCATCACCATGCCGTTCAAGCAGTAGCCGCATTGGGCGGCTTGCGCATCGACGAAGGCTTGCTGCACGGCATGCAACTGCTGCGCATTGCCCAGACCCTCCAGCGTGGTGATGGCCCGGTCTTGGACCTCACAGGCCGGCATCACACAAGCGCGTGCTGCCACGCCGTCCACCAGCACCGTGCACGCGCCGCACTCGCCCAAGCCGCAGCCAAACTTGGGGCCATTGAGCCCCAGGTCGTTTCGCAAAGCGTTCAGCAAGGTGGTGTGCCGCGTGAGCGGTAAGTGGTGCGATTCGCCGTTGACTGACAGGTGGACGGGTTGCATGGTGTGAGGTATCGCGTCAAACGCTCAGGTAGTTGCGGCGAATTTCGTCGTCTTCCACCAGCGCGGCCATCGGAGCTTCATGGCAAATTTGCCCCTTCTCCAGCACATAGGCGCGGTCCGAAACCCACTGCGCAAAGTGTAGATTTTGTTCAGACAACAAAATGCTCACGCCTTCGGCTTTGAGCGCCAAGATCATGTCGGCCATTTGCTCCACGATCACCGGGGCCACCCCCTCGGATGGCTCGTCGAGCAACACCAACAAGGGGTTGCCCATCAAGGTTCGTGCCACGGTGAGCATTTGCTGCTCCCCGCCACTCATGCGGCCCGCGGCGCGGTCTTGCATTTCACCGAGGTTGGGAAACAGCTTGAAAAGCTTCTCATGCGTCCAGTACGGCGCAGGCGTGCCGTCGCAGAAGTGGCGTGCGCCTTGTCGGCCCACGCTCAGGTTTTCTAGCACCGTGAGCTCGCTGAACACGCGGCGGTCTTCGGGCACAAAGCCCAAGCCTTGGCGGGCGACTTGGTAGGGCTGGGCGTGTGAAATGTCGCGGTTCAAAAACGCCACTTCGCCGCTGCGCTTGGGCACGAGCCCCATGATGGCTTTGAGGGTGGTCGATTTACCTGCGCCGTTGCGCCCCATCAGGGCCACCACTTCGCCGCGTGCGACGTGCAGGTCCACATCGAACAAGATGTGCGCGGCGCCGTACCAAGCGTTGAGGCCTCGCGTTTGCAGCAAGGTGTGGGGGCTTTGGGTCATGCCGGTACTTTCCGTTCAAAGGTTTTGCCGCTGCCAAAGTACACCTCTTGTACCTTGGGGTGCTCGCGAATGTCTTGCGCCTGACCTTGGGCGATCAAGCGCCCACGGGCCAGCACGATGATGCGGTCGGCAAAGCCAAAGACCACATCCATGCTGTGCTCGGTGAACAACACGGCCATGCCGCGTTGGGTCACCAGCTCACGGGTCAGGGCCATCAGTTTGTTGCGCTCTGCTGGGGCCATGCCGGCGGTGGGCTCGTCCATTAACAGCAGGCGTGGTTGGTTGGCCATGGCGATGGCCAGCTCCAGGCGCTTGACATCGCCATAGGCGAGTTCGCTGCAAGGCCGCTCGGCTTGCTCGACCAGGCCCACTTGTGCCAGCAAGGCCAGGGCGTCGGCGCGGCGGTACAAGGTGGCACGCCGCCACATGGCAAACAAGCGCGCGTCGTCAGACAGCAAGGCCATTTGAACGTTTTCGGCCACGGTGAGGGAGCTGAAGGTTTCGGCAATCTGAAAAGTTCGGCTCACACCCATCTGCCACACCTCGCGCGGCTTGCGCCCCACCAGGTTGTGACCGCCCAGGGTGATGCTGCCGCTGTCGGGCTGCAGCTGGCCGTTGAGCATGTTGAAGGTGGTGGACTTGCCCGCACCGTTGGGGCCGATGAGTGCCAACAACTCACCGGGTGCGAGACTGAAGCTGATGTCGTCGACCGCCCGGTTGCCACCAAACGATTTGCCCAGCCCTTGAACGTGAAGTAGGCTCATTTGGCGCTCCCTGGACGCGGCGTGCGTGTTTGTGTGCGTGTTTGCAATTGGCTGCTGACAAAGCCTGCCAGGCCTTGGGGGAAGACCATCACCAGCAGCAAAATGGTGCCTCCCAACACGGCGCGCCAGTAGTCGGTGCTGCGTGCGATGGTGTCTTGCAGCCCCGTGAAGGTGATGGCCCCCACCAGCGGCCCCACCACGGTTTGAACGCCGCCCAACAAGACCATGACCAAACCATCGACTGACTTGGACACGCCCAAGGCGTCTGGCGAAATGCTGCCTTTGGAAAACGCAAACAAAGCGCCCGCTAAGCCGGCAAAGGCGGCGGCCACTACAAACCCGGCCCACTGCAAATGTTTGACGTTCATGCCAATGGCCTCGGCGCGCAGGACCGAG
The DNA here is from genome assembly GCA_903906635.1 of uncultured Burkholderiales bacterium. Classification (GTDB taxonomy): domain Bacteria; phylum Pseudomonadota; class Gammaproteobacteria; order Burkholderiales; family Burkholderiaceae_C; genus Limnohabitans. The sequence goes on from CAIVLE010000259.1 coordinate 8,870, forward strand.
TCACGGCTGGCGCGCAAGGCATAGCCAAACGGTGCAAACAGCATGCGTCGCAGGGCGTACACGCTCAAGCCGCACAAAGCGAGGGTGAGGTAGTAGTACATGCGCTTGTCGGCCAACCAGGGGCTGGGCCACACACCGGTGAGCCCATTGCTGCCACCGGTGAAGTTGTCCCACTGAAAACAAATCGACCACAAGATTTGGCCAAAGGCTAAGGTCAGCATGGCCAGGTACACGCCCGACAAGCGCACGCAGAACCAGCCAAACACCGTGGCGGCTACACCGGTGAGTAGCGGTGCACACACCAAGGTGAGCTCCATGGGCATGTTCGCGCGCAAGGCCAGCAAGGCGGCCACATAAGCCCCCAGGCCAAAGTAGGCCGCGTGACCAAACGAATGCATGCCAGCAGGCCCCATGATGAAGTGCAAGCTACAGGCAAATAGCGCGGCCGTCAGCAGGTCGATCGCCAGCACCGTCGTGTAGGGCGACTGTGCGGTTAACAGGGGCAAGGCCCACAACACCAGCCCACACAACACCCACACCAGCAGTTGAGCGCGAGCGCCCAAGCGCAGCGGCGCTTCCGCTTCACCGCCATGTCGTGGCGTGCTTTGGGGTTTGCCCATCAGGCCCCAGGGGCGCACCATCAGCACCACGGCCATCACCAAAAATTCGGCCACCAGGGTGAGCTTGGAAAACGCAAACGACATGCCCCAAAGCTCTACGGTGCCCAGGCCCACGCACAGGGCCTTGATCTCAGCAATCATCAGCGCCGCCACATAAGCGCCTGGAATTGAGCCCATGCCGCCCACCACCACGATCACAAACGCGTCGCCAATGGTCAGCAAATCGAGCCCCAGGTTGGCGGGCTCGCGCGGCAGCTGCAAGGCCCCGCCCAACCCGGCCAGCGCACAGCCCAGCGCGAACACGCTGGTAAACAACCAGCGTTGGTGAATGCCCAAGGCCCCCACCATCTCACGGTCTTGGGTGGCGGCACGCACCAAGGTGCCAAAGCGCGTGCGCGTGAGCAGCAACCACAACAGGCCCAACACCAGGGGGGCCAATGACGATCAACAACAAGTCGTAGCTGGGAAAGCGACGACCCAAAATATCGACTGCGCCTGACAATCCCGGCGCGCGTGGACCCAACAAATCCTCTGGACCCCAAATCCACAAGGCCGCGTCTTTGATGACCAGCACCAAGGCAAACGTGGCGAGTAATTGAAACAACTCAGGCGCGCGGTAAATTCGCCGCAACAGCACCACCTCCACCAAGCCACCCAGCAGACCCGAGATGAGTGCCGCTAGCAGCAGCAGCCACCAAAAGCTCAGCGCCAAACCGACGGAGCGACCCACGTGCTCCACCAGCGAGTACGCGATGTAAATGCCGAGCATGAAAAACGAGCCATGGGCAAAGTTGACGATGCGCGTGACCCCAAAGATCAGCGACAGGCCCGCAGCGACCAAAAACAACGAAGACGCACCGGCCAAGCCGTTGAGTCCTTGCACCACAAAGCCAGAAAAATCCATGTCTACATTTCCGTGAACATTTGCATGCAGCGCCAAGCGCTGCATGCAAACAGGGGCTGCTTACTCGGCAGCGCGCAGTTTCTTGACTTCGTCGTTGCTTGGCTGGAAGGCCGCGCCGTCGAGGTAGCGGTAGTCGACCATCACGCCTTTGCCGTTGTCATTTTTGATGCGGCCCACAAACGCACCCATGGTGGATTGGTGGTCTTGCGCACGAAAGCTCACCTTGCCAAAGGGGCTGGTGAAGCTCAGGTCGCGAAAGGACGTGGCGAGTTTTTCAGAGTCGGTGCTGCCGGCCTTTTTGATGCCAGCGGCTAGTGCCTGAATCATGCTGTAGCCCACGATGGAGCCCAGACGTGGGTAGTCGTTGAATTTGCTTTGGTAAGCACCCAAGAAGCTTTTGTGCTCGGGGGTGTTGATGCCGTTCCAGGGGTAGCCGGTGACGATCCAGCCGTTGGGCGTTTCGTCTTTCAACGGGTCCAGGTACTCGGGCTCGCCGGTCAGCAAGCTCACCACCTCACGACCTTGGAAGAGACCGCGTGTATTGCCCTCGCGCACAAACTTGGTCAAGTCAGCACCAAACAGCACGTTGAAGATGGCGTCGGGTTTGGCGTCAGCCAGGGCTTGGGCCACGGCACCGGCGTCGACCTTGCCCAGAGCAGGCGCTTGTTCGGCCACAAACTCGACATCAGGTTGTGCGGCTTTGAGCAATTGCTTGAAGGTGGCAGCTGCCGATTGGCCGTATTCGTAATTGGGGTAGACCACGGCCCAGCGTTTTTTCTTGAGCTTGGCCGCTTCAGGCACCAGCATGGCGGCTTGCATGTAGGTGGAGGCGCGCAGCCGGAAGGTGTATTTGTTGCCGCCTTGCCAGACGATTTTGTCGGTCAGGGGTTCGCCTGCTAGGAAGAAAAATTTCTTTTGCTTGGAGAAGTCCGCCACTGCCAAACCAATGTGCGAGAGGAAGGTGCCGCTGAGCACATCGACTTGCTCGCGTGACACCAGTTCTTCGGCAGCGCGCACAGCGTCACCGGGGGTGGCGTTGTCATCGCGGATGATGAGTTGCAGTTTTTTGCCGTTCACACCCCCTGCGGCGTTGATTTCGTCAACGGCCAGTTCCATGCCTTTTTTGTACGGCTCCAAGAAGGCGGGCTGGGCCTTGTAGCTGTTGATCTCACCGATCTTGATGACACCTTGCGCCATGGCAGGGGCAAGACCCCAGGCCAAGGCAGCGGCGGCGGCTGCACGGGTCAGACTGCGAAAACTCTTCATGCTGGCTCCTTTAAAAAACGAAACGTGAACGATAAACGAAACAAATCACACCCTCTTTACCGCAGGCCGTCTTGGCCCACGATCTCAGACACTTGCAACCCGCCAATGCGCGGCGCGGGTCGGCCACTGTCGGTCACCACCACGGCCACCACCATTTCGTTGGCGCGTGGCGCGTCGCTCACGCGTGCCTCCATCGCATCAAAGTGGCTGCGCACAAAGGCAGCGTCTTTGTGCCCCAAGGGCACGTCGATGATGGTGCCCAAGGTGCCGCGTTTTTTGGCCGAAGGCACCAAAGCGGCTCCGTGGCTCACGGCTTGGCGCAGCGGCGCGCCCAGTTTGGGGTGCAACACGGCAGCCGCGTGTTCGAGCTCGCCGGCCTCGCCCACGATGGCCGCTTTGCCGTAGCTTTGAGCTTGCTCGGGCGAGATGCCCAAGGCCTGCACGCAGCGCTGGCCCAACAAGCCGCCCAGCTCTTGCCCGATCTCGATCAAAGCGTCAAGGTTGGCGCTGTAGTGGCCCGCATAGGGGTTGTCGATGACAGCCATCGCCAGCGCGCGGCGCGTGGGGGGGTCAATGGTTTGGCCTCCTTCGAGGTGGGTCTCGTCGACTTGAACGACGATCTTGCGAATCTTGGCTTTCATGAGTTCATTTCTCCTATCAGGCTAAGCAGGCTTCGTGCCCGGCAAATTCAATGTGACCTTGGCAGCACAACAAGGCGGCGTGTATCAAGCCTTGGGCTTGCAACTGTTGGGCATAGGCCTGGCCGCGTGCCAAGGCCTGCGCAATGTGGGACGCGCTGAGTGGCGGGACATCTACCGTGACCCAGCGTGAACCCAAGTCGGCGTCGTCACGCAATTGATTCGCAGGTTGGCGCACGATGCGTGGGTCGTGCACGTTGACGGCGTTGGCAATCAACGTGGCGGCGGCATCGGCTTGCGCGGCGGTGGCGGCGAGCACGGTCACGCTGTCGGCAATGCCCAGCGACTGACTGCGCCCCCTCCAACCACTGGTGGCGATGCCGCGCACGGGCAGCTCGGCGCTGATGTGCAGCGAGCCATCGAGCACCAAGTCACTCAGTGGCGACTCGGCCCAAGCGCGCGCGAGGTCGCTGACCAAGCCAATGCGCACCGAGGTGCCGCGGGTGAGGTGCAGCGCGATGTCCCCCCCGTTGTTGACCCAAGCGCGCGAAATGCCAGGGCCTTGGTAGCACGCCAGTACCGCTTGGGCGACTGCACCGGCCACGGCGGCTATGGCGGTGATGAAGCCGTCTGGGTGTGTGGGGCAAGGCGCGGCCAAGGGGGCACAGGCTTGCCACATGCTGCGAGCAATGGCACCGCGCAAGGGATTGTCCGCACCTGTTTGCACGGCTTGGCGCAGCTGGGGCAACTCGTGCACCAAGCTGGGCAGCATGGGTTGAAAAGCCGTCCACGCGGCCTCGTGTGCCGCTTGCACGCAAGCGGGGTCACCCTCGGCCTGAATCACCAAGTCGATCGGGCCGTGCTGAAAATGCCAGCGTTGCAGGTCCAGGGCTTGGCGGTGGGCTTGCATGGGTGGGCTCAGCCCAACATCGGTGGTGTGTCCAGCGGCCAGGGGCTGTCGCTGGCAGGCGGCGCCACCCAACGCAGCTGCGTGGGTGCACCGTCGTTGTGCCAAGCGCCGTGGCGCAGGGTGTCGTCTAGGCTGCGTACAAAGCCCATGTGACCGCCCAGGGCTTGGTAGTCACTCAAACGCATGGTGAATTCAATGGGTGCCACGATGGCCGGAGTTGGCACGGTGCCAAAGCTGCCGCGCGGCATGCGCAGCACATCGACCATCAAGGTGATGCCCCCGCCCGGCCACACATAAGACGGCGCGCCCCCGCACGTCACATTGACCAGCGCACGTTTGATGGCGCGGGTCAGTTGCACCGGGTTGTCAGTCACGCCAGCGCGCAAGCTGCCCCCCGCACCCCCTAGGAACAACACCGACACCAACGAGGGCTCGCAGTTCTCGCCAATGCGCTCGACCACACGGCGCACAGCCTCGGGCATGTCAGCGACTTGGGGTTGCAGGTGATCATCGAGCACGTACCACGCCGTGTGTTCTCCGGTGGTGGAGGTCATCAACAAGCGCAAGCCTGGCCATGCCACATCGCCATCCCAGCTCTCCAAAATCGACAGCGGGTCTTCGATGTCGGTGCCGCCCCAGCCGGTGCCCGGGTTGGCCACTTGAAAATATCTCCCCGGTGTGGACTTGCGACCTTTGATGCGAATGCCGCTGGGTGGAATGTTCAAACAACGCCCGGCTTGGTGCTCGCTCAGAACGCCCGTGATGTGGTCGTCCACCACCACCACCTCGTCGCACAGGCCGAGCCACTGCTGGGCAAAGATGCCAATGGCGGCTGAGCCGCAGCCCACGCGCATGCGTTGTTCGGTCACACCGTTGACGATGGGGGCTTGACCGGCTTGCAACACCACGCTGGCGCCTCCGTCAATGGTCACCTCCACCGCCTCGTGGTTGCCCAAGGCTTGCATGAGGTTCATGGTGACACGGCCTTCTTTTTTGCTGCCCCCGGTCAGGTGGTGCACGCCGCCCAGGCTGAGCATTTGCGAGCCGTACTCGGCCGTGGTCACATGGCCCACCACCTCGCCTTTGCACAGCACAGCGGCTTGCTCGGGGCCGAGGTAACGGTCGGTGTCAATTTTCACTTTCAAGCTGCAGTAGCTAAAGATGCCCTCCGTCACCACCGTCACCATGTCCACTCCGCGCGATTGCGAGGCCACGATGAAGGGGGCGGGTTTGTAGTCTGGGTAGGTGGTGGAAGAGCCAATGCCGGTGACAAACACCCCTCGAGATGCGCTGGCGGATTGGTCTTGGGCTTGAACCTTCAGCTCTTGGCGTGGTGTGAAAGACTCGGTGTCAGACTCGGTGTCAGACTCGGGCGGGGTGCCTTGGTGCAGCAGCACCACGGGGTCAAGACGCACCAACACGCCGTTGCGGTTGGCGTAGCGGTCGCAGGCACCTACACGGCCATCGGAGATTTGGCACAAAACAGGGCAAGCGTTGCACTCGACCTTGTTGCCGGCCATTTGATCGTTGCGTGGGCTCGCGCGTTCCAAGCCCCACGTGGCAGAAGCTTCGTCGGGGCCGGGCAGGCCATCGCCTTTGGTGTGTGACGTCATGTTGTGGAGTTCAATGTTTTTGTGTAGTATTCACGACAACTTGATGTTGTGAACACTACATGAAAACGCAATATAGAGCATTCGAGGTCACTCAGCAAGAGGGGGATTCTCGACATACGTTTCTTTTTTTAACCTTTCGGCCCCACCCATGAGTGCATTCCACGAAGAAGAAGTGTTGACGGTTCACCATTGGACCGAGCGCTTATTCAGCTTCACCACCACGCGCGACACCGCGCTGCGTTTCTCCAACGGCCACTTCACCATGATTGGCCTGCGCGTCAACGACAAGCCCCTCTTGCGCGCCTACAGCATCGTCAGCCCCAATTACGAAGAGCACCTCGAATTCTTGAGCATCAAGGTCCCAGACGGCCCCCTCACCTCGCGGCTTCAACACATCCAAGTCGGCGACAAAATCATCGTGGGCCGCAAGCCCACCGGCACGCTCTTGATTGACTATTTGTTGCCCGGTAAAAACTTGTACCTCCTGTCCACCGGCACCGGCATGGCGCCGTTTTTGAGCGTCATCCGCGATCCTGACACCTACGAGCGCTATGACCATGTGATCTTGGTGCACGGCGTGCGCGAGGTCAAAGAACTGGCCTATCACGACTACCTCACGCAAGAGC
>CAIVLE010000260.1 GCA_903906635.1 uncultured Burkholderiales bacterium
GCCCGGGCCACCCACGACCACCATGAGGTACATCATGATCGAGGCCTCTACCGTGAAGGGTGCGGGGTCGATGAATTGCACCAAGGACCCAAACAAGCCCCCAGCAATGCCGGCGTAGGCGGCGCCAATGGCAAAACTCAGCAAGGTGTAGCTGCGAATGTCCACGCCCAAGCTCTCAGCACGGATGGGGTTGTCACGCAATGCGGTGAAGGCTTTACCCCATGGCGAGCGCAGCAAACCCCACAGCGACAAGCCCAACACCAGCGTGAAGGCCAGCACCAAGTAGTAGTACGCCAAGTTGCCGTCAAAACTCACGCCCAAGGCCTGGGGACGCGGGATGTTGTTGATGCCAAAGGTGCCCCCGGTGAGCCACTCTTCGTTGCGCATCACCAGCCACACGGCCGTGTTAAAGCCCAGCGTGGCAAACGCCAGATAAATGGTTTGCACCCTCAAGGCCGGAAAGCCCAGCGCCAAGCCCACGACAAAGCAGACCAAAGCCGCCAATGGCATGCCCAGCCAAAAACTGTAGCCCGCCTGCATGAGGATGGCCACCGTGTAGGCCCCGATGCCAAAGAAGGCGGCGTGGCCCAAGGATTTTTGTCCCGCATACCCCACAGTGAGGTTCAAGCCCATCGTGGCGATGACGTAGATCAACCAATAGGTGAACAGGTAGATGCCGTGGCTCTTGAGCAGCGTGGGCACAAAGATGCATACCGCCAGGCCCAACAGCCCAGCCATGAGTCCGAGTTTTTTCATACTTTGCGCTCCACCTTTTGACCGAGCAAGCCCTGGGGCTTGAACAAAATCACGACCATGAAGATGACCAAAGCCACCGCATCTTTGTAAGCGGGTGAGATGTAGGCGGCAGCCAAGTTCTCGCACACGCCCACAATCACGCCCCCCAAGAGGGCACCACGGGAGTTGTTAAAGCCACCGATGATGGCGGCGAAAAAGGCCTTGTTGCCCAGCGAGCCACCCATGTCGAACTTGGCCAAGTAGGTGGGGGTCACCAAGATGGCCGCCGCCGCTGCCAGCAAGGCGTTGATGGCGAAGGTGTAAAAAATCATGCGCGGCACGTTGATACCCAACACCGAGGCGCTCTCGGTGTTTTGCGCCACCGCTTGCATGGCGCGACCGGTCACGGTCTTGGCCAAGAAGGCTTGCGTGACCAGCACCAAGGCGATGGCAAAGACAAAGGTGCCAATGTCGGTGGCCGAGATCGTCACGCCGGCGATGTTGTAGACCTCATCTGGGAATAAATTCGGAAAGGGTTGTGGCTCGGCGCTGTACCCTGCGCGCACTGCGTTACGCATGGCGATGGACAGACCAATGGTGGCCACCACGATGGGCATCATGCCGTACTTGAACAAAGGATCCACCACGCCACGCTTGAACAACCACCCCAGCACGATGACCGACAGCACACAGCTGCCCACAAAGCTCAACACCAGCGGAGCACCTGCAGACAAAAAGCCCAGCATCATGAAGGCCGGCAGCATGACAAATTCGCCCTGTGCGAAGTTGATGGTGCCTGAGGCTTGCCACAGCAAGGTAAAGCCCAAAGCTGCTAGCGCATAAATGCTGCCGGTGGCCAGGCCACTGAAAAAGAGTTGTAAAAAGTCGGTCATGCTCAGATCGCTTCAAAATGAAAGAGAGGCCTGCACTGCCAGGCCTGTTCTTGGAGCACACAGGCGCGAGTGCGCCGCGTGGCGGACCTTGGTCAAAGGCTTATTTCTTGCCCAAAGCGGGCAGCGTGGCCACCACGACCTGGCGGCCGTTTTTGACTTCGACCAAAAAGCTCTCGCGATCGAGGTCACCGTTGGCGTCAAAGCTCACGTCCATGATGACGCCTGGGGTTTTCTTGGCGCTGATGGTCAAGCCATGCAGGGCTTGGGCCACGGCCTTGGGGTCGAGCTTGCCAGCCTTTTCAATGGCAGCCTTGAGCACGTACACGCTGGTGTAGCCCTTGATGCCGTTGTGGTCAGAAATGCTGCCATAGGCCTGGTAGTACTTGGCCTTGAATTTGAGCATTTCAGGAATGGGGGCGTCCACCGTCAAGCCCACGTGGGCCACGGCACCGTTGGCGGCGTCGCCAGCGAGTTCGATCACTTTTTGACCGGTCAAGGTGGTCTCACCGATGACGGGCTTGGTCCAGCCTTGTTTTTTCAACTCGCGCAGCAAACGCGCCGACTCTTCTTCGTTGGTGTAAGCAAAGATCGCGTCTGCGTTGCTTTGCTTGGCTTTGAGCACGGCGGCCGAGAAGTCCACTTGACCTGCGTCGGTCGAAATATCGGCCACAATTTTGGTGGGGCCCGTTTCAAGCAACTTGGCCAAGGTGTCACGGCCACCTTTGCCAAAGTCGTTGTTCACATAAATGACGGCCAAGGTTTTGGCCTTGGTGTTGATGTACTTGGCCAACTTGGGAAACGATGAGCTTTGGCCAAAGGCGGTGCGAAACACATAGGGGTTGCCCTGTTGGGTGATCGCAGCGGCCTCGCCGCCCGTGAAGTTGGGCACGCCCGCGCGTTTGCTCTCGGCCATGGACACCATGATGGAGCCCGAATACACGGGACCAAAAATCGCCACCACGCCGTCGTCCACCGCTTTTTGCGTCAAGCCTTTGGCCACGCCAGGGTTGGTTTGGGTGTCAGCGGTGGTGCTTTCGATCTTTTTACCCAGAATGCCACCCGCGTCGTTGATCTCTTTGACCGCCAATTCAACCCCGTTTTTGAACAAGGTGCCCGCAGTGGTGCCGGGGCCCGACAACTCCACGATGTTGGCGATCTTGATGGTCTGCTGGGCTTGGACCAGGCCTGTCATGGCAGCCAAAGCACAGAGCGCCGCCAACTTGAGGGTGAAACGTTTTTGCATCGAAGAGGTCTCCAGGGTGGTGTGAGAAATCACAAGTTTTGTACACTAATCGCTCAAACAGCGAATTAAGAGACGGACTTTACGGAATAATTAGCCGATTTGTCTGAGTAATTTACCAAAATGAGCGATTGGTGAACATAAATGATCGATGATCGAACGAATCGAGGGTAACTCCTAGACTCAGACGCACCTCGGCTCAGTCACCATTGCCACCATGAGTTTTGAGTTACCTCCTGCGCCCGCCACAGCCCCCCTGGACAAAAAAGACTGGATTGCGGGTTTGGAAAAAGGCCTGTCCATCATCGAGACCTTCGATGATGCCCATCCCCGTTTAAGCGCCAGCCAAGCCGGGGAGCGCTGTGGTTTGACGCGCACCGCCGCACGGCGTTATTTGCTCACCCTCACCCACTTGGGCTATGTCGCGACTGATGGCAAGTTGTTTTGGCTCACGCCCCGGGTGATGCGCTTGGGCCAGTCGTATTTGGAGTCGGCCCGATTGCCGCGCATCGTGCAACCGTTTTTGCAGCGCCTGACCGCAGGCACGCAAGAGATCTCCTACGTGAGCGTGCTCGACGGGACCGATATCGTCTATGTGGCCCGCAACGGCACCAACCGCGCCATGAACACCGGTTTTGTGCTGGGCGCGCGGGTGCCGGGACAAGTCACCGCAGCGGGCATGTTGCTGCTGGGCATGCAAGGGGCACAAGCCGTAGACCAATGGCTCAACAGCCAAGATCTGAAAACTTTCACCGCCTACACCATCACCAACAAAGACCGCATGCGTTTAGAAATGGTCCGCATTCGCGCCCAGGGCTGGGCCATTTCTGAGCAGCAACTCGACCTGAGCTACCGAGGTGTGGCAGTACCCCTGCGAGACCACAAAGGCGCCTTGGTAGCCGCCCTGAGCGTGAGCATGCCCATGACCCAAGAAAGCGCTGACGAAGCGGCTCAGCGCGTGCTTCCCCTGCTGCGCGAAACCGCCGCCGCGATGATGAATTTAATTTGATCGGTTGAACTGCCAAGCACACAAGCAAGCCACGCAGGCGCAGCCCAGCGAGACCGTGTACACAGTGGACAAGCCCCAAGCGTCGCTCAAGGCCCCACCGCCCAAAGCCCCCAAGACCCCTGTCACACCGTATCCAATCGAGGCGTACAAGGCTTGCCCGCGACCGCGCAAGCGCCCCGGGAAGTGTTGCGACAAAACGGCCGTCGACACCGAGTGCTGGGTGGCAAAGGTGAGCGCATGCAGCAGTTGTGCCAGCAGCAAAGCCAGCAGCGAGTCCCCCAGCCAACTGGTCAGGCCCATGCGCACCACCATGGCCAGCGCACAAACCAACAACCACTGGGGCAAGCTCAACTTGGGCAACCAACGCCCCTGGGTGAAGAACCACACAATTTCAGCCAACACCGAGACTGCCCACAGCACACCGATCATGGTTTTGCTGTAGCCCAAGGTGTCCAAATAAAGCGAGAAAAACACATAGATTCCAATGTGCGAGAGCACATGAAAAAACACGGTGGCAAAAAACCACTGCACGCTGCGCTGGCGCAGCACCGACCACACAGGAGCTGTAGGGCTGTCGTGATGCGCGGCTTCACGCTGCTCGGGCAGCCACCACACACTCAAATTCAAGGCCAGCAAGGAGCACACGGCCCACACGGGGAAGCTCTCAATGCCCTGGTGCTCAAACCACGCCCCCGCCACAAACACGGTGACCAAAAATCCCAACGAGCCCCACAAGCGCACGCGGCCATAGCGCTTGGCGTCAAACGCGCCACTTCTGCTCACCACATGGGCCAAAGCAGCTTCGCTCATGGGCATCATGGCGCTGGTGTGGATGAACATCAGCAGCAGCACCAAAGCCAACCACCCCACACCGCCCGGGTAGAGAAGCCCCAGCGAGAAGAACAACGAAGCCCCAGCGCAAAAGCGCAACAACTTGACGCGCTCTCCCGTGTGGTCGCTCAACCACCCCCAGCCGTAGGGCGCCATCACCCGGGTGGCCGCTTGCACGGCGGTCAGCAAGCCAATCATCGTGATGGACAGACCCAGGTCTTTGAGCCACAGCGGCAAGTAGGGGTTGAAAAATCCAATGTGGGCAAAGTAACTGGCCGACAGCGCCGCAAACGGAAACAGCTTGCGTCGGGTCAAGGCCTGTTGACGCAGCGCCCGATCCCCCAGCCCCGACACCCTCAAGCCACGTGACCTGGGATCGCAGGCATGGCCACCTGCACGTCAGCGCACTGGGCACGGTGGCGCAAGGCGTGGTCCATCACCACCAAGGCGAGCAGCGCCTCGGCAATGGGCGTAGCGCGAATGCCCACACAAGGGTCGTGTCGGCCCTTGGTCACCACGTCGGTGGGTTGGCTGAGTTGGTCAATCGAGGCCCGTGGGCTCAAGATCGAACTGGTGGGCTTGATGGCAATGCTCACCTCCAGGTCTTGCCCGGTGCTGATGCCGCCCAACACGCCTCCGGCGTTGTTGCTCAAAAAGCCTTGCGGGCTGAGCGAGTCGCCGTGGGTGGTGCCGCGCTGCGCCACGCTGGCAAAGCCAGCTCCGATCTCCACTCCTTTGACCGCGTTCAAGCCCATCATGGCGTAGGCAATGTCTGCATCGAGTTTGTCGTACAGCGGTTGCCCCAAACCCACCGGCATGCCCGTGGCCACCACGCGAATGCGCGCCCCGCAGGAGTCGCCCGCTTTACGCAGGCGGTCCATGTAGTCTTCATAAGCTTGCACATCGGCGCAAGCCGCATAAAAAGGGTTGTGGCTCACATGGCTCCAACTCTCAAACGGAATCGGCAACTCACCGATTTGCGTCATGCACCCCATGAAGCGGGTGCCGTATTTTTCTTTCAGCCATTTTTTGGCCACCGCACCTGCAGCCACCGTGGGCGCGGTCAAACGGGCCGACGAGCGCCCCCCGCCGCGTGGGTCGCGGATACCAAATTTTTGGTAGTAGGTGTAGTCCGCGTGACCGGGGCGAAAGGTTTGCAAGATGTTGTTGTAGTCTTTGCTGCGCTGGTCGGTGTTTTGAATCAGCAGCGCAATCGGGGTGCCGGTGGTTTGACCCTCAAAGACGCCGGACAAGATTTGCACTTGATCGGGTTCGTTGCGCTGCGTCACATGACGGCTGGTGCCGGGGCGGCGACGGTCCAAGTCGTGCTGGATGTCGGCAACGCTCAGGGCCAGACCGGGGGGGCAGCCGTCAATCACGCAGCCAATGGCCGGGCCGTGGGATTCACCAAAGTTGGTGACGGTGAAAAGTGTTCCGAAGGTGTTGCCGCTCATGGGCTGGGATTATCCCATCCCGCCCAAGCCGCGAGCTCACCC
>CAIVLE010000261.1 GCA_903906635.1 uncultured Burkholderiales bacterium
CGTCCGAGCACCTTATCGGTGGCGTCAATCACAAACCACTCATGCACCACGTCAGCGGGTTTTGCGCTGAAAGTAGACATAGTTAAATCCTAAAAGGAGAGTTGGTTTGTAGGGTCCTTTTCCACGGTCGGCGTTCTTCTGTTGAGAACCTCTTAGGTGGGATGTGCTTCTTACAAAGCCTCTGCCGCGGGACCACTCGTTCGCTGCAGAGCCTGAAATTATACGCAAAATCAAGCACTTGGCGCAAGCTTTGTGACCAAGGCTGAGAATTGGCGGGTTACCATCCCAGGCTATGTTCAGTTACCGCCACGCTTTTCACGCCGCCAACCATGCCGACGTCCTCAAACACCTGACCTTGATTGCCACCTTGCGTCACTTGATGCACAAGGATGCGGGCATTCAATTCGTCGACACCCACGCGGGGGCGGGCTTGTACCGATTGGACGGAGACTACGCGGCAAAAAGTGGTGAAGCCGCTGATGGCTTGCTCAAACTCAAGGGCTTAGCGGGCGATGAACAGGTCGAGGCATTGAAGGACTACCTCAGCATGGTGGCCAGTTTCAACGACAAAGGCAGCTCACGGGTCTACCCAGGATCGCCCTTCATCATCCAGCGCTTGATGCGTCATGAAGCCCGCGACCGGCTCAAGCTGTTTGAACTGCACCCCACCGACCACAAATCACTCACAGGCAATATCGAACAACTCCAAGCAGGTCGCAGCGTCAGCGTAGCGCGGCAAGATGGGTTTGAAGCACTCAAAGCCTTGCTGCCCCCGCCGGTGTCGTCTAGCGGGTCGCGTCGCTGCATGGTGTTGATCGACCCCAGCTACGAACTCAAAACAGATTACTACCGCGTGCTCGAGTGCATCCAAGACTGCTTGAGGCGTTTTGCCACTGGCACGTATTTGGTGTGGTACCCCATCATCCCGCGTCCTGAAGCCCACGATTTGCCACGCAAGCTCAAATCCTTGTGCAGCCAAGTCAAAAAACCTTGGCTGCACGCCACTTTGGCGATAGGTCGCGCCACCGGCGGGGACGACACGGGATTGAGCGCCAGCGGCATGTTTTTGATCAACCCGCCCTACACCTTGAAGCCTCAACTCAATGAGGCCTTGCCTGTGGTGGAGAAGGCCTTGGGTCGCGGCCCTGGGCAGGGCTGGAGCGTCGAGTCGGGCGGCTGAACCCACCTGAGGAAAACCACTAGGCATGGCGCCCAATTAACCGACCGACTGGTCGGTTAATTTCTTATACTGCCTGCAGCGCCCATTGAGCCGGCGCAGGAGTGGTTTCATGTACACCCAGTCTTTCAACGTCCCAGACACGTCTCAAGACGCACCCCATGCCGAACTCAAAGCGGTTACCACGCCTTTGAGCCCCAACAACGCTGCGCTGCAAGCGGCATTCGATGCCCGCATTGACAGCGATGGGCGCGTAGAGCCACAAGACTGGATGCCCGAGGCCTATCGCAAAACCTTGGTACGCCAGATCAGCCAACATGCGCACAGTGAAATTGTCGGCATGCTGCCCGAAGGCAACTGGATCAGCAGAGCGCCCAGTTTGAAGCGCAAAGCGATTTTGATAGCCAAGGTGCAAGACGAAGCGGGTCACGGCCTTTACCTTTACAGCGCAGCAGAAACCTTGGGCACCAGCCGTGACCAAATGCTCGACGCTTTGCACAGTGGACGCGCCAAGTACAGCTCCATTTTCAATTACCCCACCCTCACATGGGCCGATGTGGGTGTGATTGGTTGGCTGGTGGACGGAGCCGCGATCATGAACCAGATCCCGCTTTGTCGCTGCTCTTATGGTCCCTACGCTCGGGCCATGGTGCGCGTGTGCAAGGAGGAGTCTTTCCATCAGCGCCAGGGCTACGAAGCTTTGCTGGTGATGATGACGGGTACCTGCGAGCAACGCGCCATGGTGCAAGACGCGGTGAACCGCTGGTGGTGGAAATGCTTGGCCATGTTTGGCCCACCCGATGCCGACAGCCCCAACAGCGCACAAGGCATGCGATGGGGCATCAAGCGCATCAGCAACGATGACTTGCGACAAAAATTCGTGGACGCTACCGTGCCACAAGCCAAGGTGCTTGGCGTGACGCTGCCCGACCCCGATTTGAAATGGAATGAAGAGCGTCAGCATCACGACTATGGCGCCATCAATTGGGACGAGTTTTGGGCCACCGTCAACGGCAACGGGCCTTGTAACAAAGAGCGCTTGGGCACCCGCGTGAAAGCCTGGAACGAAGGCCAATGGGTGCGCGATGCAGCCCTGGCGCATGCCCGCAAACAACAAGCCAAACAGATGAAGGAGGCGGCATGACCCCCACCCCAAACACCAAAGCCCTGAGCGAATGGCCGCTGTGGGAGGTTTTCATCCGCAGCAAACAAGGTCTGGAGCACAAACACTGCGGCAGCCTGCATGCCAGTGATGCAGAGCACGCGTTGCAAATGGCGCGTGACGTCTACACACGTCGACAAGAGGGCGTGAGCATTTGGGTGGTGCCCTCCCACACCATCACCGCCAGTGCACCCGAGGACAAGGCCGAACTGTTCGACCCCGCCGGTGACAAGATCTACCGTCACCCCACCTTCTATGACATCCCTGACGAAGTGGGGCACATGTGATGAAGGTCACAGCCCCGATCGACTACCTATTGCATTTGGCAGACAACGCCTTGGTGCTGGGCCAGCGCAATGCCGAGTGGTGTGGGCATGGTCCCATCCTTGAAGAAGACATTGCCATGTCCAACATCAGCCTGGACCTGATTGGCCAGGCGCGTCTGCTTTACCAGCATGTGGCGACACTCAAGAACGACGGCAGCACCGAAGACCGTTTGGCCTACTTTCGTGATGCGGCTGAGTTTTTGAACTACACCTTGGTGGAGTTACCTCACCATGGACCACTGGTGGGCTACGCGCAAGACCGGCACGACTACGCCACCACCATTGTTCGCAATTTTTTATACAGCGCCTTGATGGCCTTGGTGTGGGAGCAACTGCAACATGCTCAGGATGCGCAATTGGCGGCCATTGCCAGCAAGTCGCTCAAAGAAGTGCGCTACCACCTGAGACATTCGCGCGACTGGATGATCCGCATGGGCGACGGCACAGAGCTGTCTCACCGCAAAGCGCAAGACGCGCTGGACCATTTGATGCCGTACACCCAGGAGTTCTGGCAAGGGTCTGACTTTGAAGCACAGGCCGATGACTGCGGCTGTGGCGTTGACAGGGACACGCTTCACAAAAATTGGCTGGCGTTGGTGCAAGAGGCCACCACGCAGGCCGGACTCCTTGTCTCCAGCGACGAGGGCTTTGTGACCACGGGCAAGCAAGGTGTGCACTCCGAACATCTGAGCTTCTTGCTGAGCGAGATGCAAAGTCTGGCGCGCGCCCACCCTCAGGGCGTCTGGTGAACAGCCCGCTCGCCAAGACCCTGCTGACTCAAGCTTGGGCCGCGCTTGAGTCAGTCACCGACCCAGAAATTCCGGTGGTGACCTTGCGCGAAATGGGGATCTTGCGTGATGTTCGTCTTGCTGCAGACGGCCACACCATCGAGGCGGTGATCACCCCCACTTACAGTGGTTGCCCTGCCATGGAACAAATCCAAGACGATGTCCTCGCCATCCTCACCGCACAAGGCATGAAGGCCAAGGTCATCACACAACTGGCTCCGGCTTGGACGACCGATTGGATGAGCGAAGTGGCCCGCCAAAAACTACGCGACTACGGCATCGCCCCACCATCGGCATGTCAACCCCACACCCAGGTGATTGAGTTTGCGACTCACCCCGACAAAATGGATGTGGTGCCCTGCCCGTTGTGCGGATCGCACGACACCACACAAACCTCTCATTTTGGGTCCACGGCATGTAAGGCGCTCTACAAATGCCTGCATTGCTTAGAGCCCTTTGACTATTTCAAACCCTATTGACGCACAGGCAACACACCATGTCGGCAACTCCTCGCTTTCATGAACTCACGGTGTCACGCATCGACCCCGAAGCCGCCCATGCGGTCGCCATCACCTTGCACGTCCCCCCCGAACTGCGAGAAAGTTTTGCCTTCAAACCTGGCCAGTTCTTGACCTTGCGCGCCACCATCGACGGGGCCGATGTGCGGCGCAGTTATTCCATTTGCTCAACGCCGCTTTTGTTGGCAGACACCGGTCAACTGCAAGTGGGCATTCGCAGGTTGGAGGATGGTGTGTTTTCGACATGGGCCACCACGCAACTCCAAACCGGAACCACCCTAGGGGTGATGCCCCCCGAAGGCCGCTTCACGGTGCATCGTCCACGGGCGCTGCACCGTGTGGGTTTTGCCGCAGGCTCGGGCATCACCCCGATATTGTCGATCTTGACCAGCTGCTTGCAAACACAGCCCGAATCCAAATTCACCTTGGTGTATGGCAACCGACGCATGGACAGCGTGATGTTCAACGAGGCGCTGCAAGACCTCAAAGACCGCTACCCAAGTCGCCTGACCTTGATCCACATTTTGTCGCGCCAGGCGCAAGAGGTGCCGCTGCTGGAGGGCCGCATCGATGGCGACAAAGTGCGCGCCATCATGCAAGCCTTCTTGCCTGTGCAAAGCATGGACGAAGTCTTTGTGTGCGGGCCAGAGGCCATGATTGAGGCCACCCAAGCGGCATTGTTGCAAGCGGGCGTTCCGGCCAAACAGGTGCACACCGAGCGCTTTGTATCCACCTCCCCGCTCAAGGCCCGCGCCATCTCACAGCCCCCCGCCAAGGCAAACACTGACGCGATCTCATTGCGCATCGTGCTCGACGGAAAAACCCACGACCTGAGCATGCAAGCCCATGAGCACGTGCTCGATGTGGCCTTGAGTGCGGGTTTAGATTTGCCCTACTCATGCAAAGGCGGCGTGTGCTGCACTTGCCGCGCCAAAGTGATGCAAGGCAGTGCAACCATGAGCAAAAACTTCACGCTTGAGCCTTGGGAAATGGCACAAGGCTTTGTTCTGAGCTGCCAAGCCTGCCCCACCAGTGACAACTTGGTGGTGAGCTTTGACGAGCGTTAATCCCCACACGCATCAGTCAGCACCAAGCCGCACACACTGGCGCGACTAGGGTCATGGCGTGAGACTCGCTCAGAAGCGGTAACCGACGCCAACACCTAAGAGCACAGGGTCCAGCTTCAAAGTACCCAAGCTTGCACCGGCGGCGTAAACGTCAGTCTTGATGTAGACCTTCTTCACATCCAAGTTCAGCGACCACTGTTTGTCAAGTGCAAAGTCCACACCGGCTTGCAATGCCGCGCCATAGCTGTGGCTGTCTAACTGAAGCACCGTTGAACCATTCTTCAGATCCACACTGCTGATTTTTGTGTAATTGAGACCTGCGCCAACATAAGGTTTGTAAGCGCCCAAATCGGTGAAGTGGTATTGCAGCGTCAAAGTGGGGGGCAGATGCTTGAACGTACCCAGTGAAGCCGATCCGGCATAAACCGTTTGGCTCTGTGGAACAGTCAGTACCAATTCAGCGGCCACGTTCTTGTTGATGAAGTAGGTGATGTCCACTTCTGGAATGGTTTTGTCATTCACGTTCACGTTCAATGCATTCACGACTCCCGTGGTGTCATTGGCCATCTGAAGATTGACCGCACGCGCACGAACCAACCAAGGGCTCTCTTGAGCGGCCACATGACCTGCGACGAAGATGCCAACTGCTGCTGCGATAAGAATTTTTTTCATGGTGTTTCCTTGGAGCTTTACTCGGGGCTATTCCCGTGCTGTCTATTGCACCGCAAGGGGTGCGTGACCCACTTGATGCGCATCAAACCCGAGTCAACCAAAGGATGACGTAGATCAAGAAAACAAATTTCGTCGATGAAGAAACGACAAGGAGAGGAGCAAGCCGCCGCTTCCCCCGTTTCAATCAGAAGCGGTAGCCCACACCGACCCCCACCACTCGCACATTGATTTTGGTGTCTACCGTGGACCCGACCATCGTGATGTCCGAGCGGAAGTTGCTGCGCTTGATGTCCCAGTTCAAAGACCAGCGCGCATCCAAGGGCACATCCACGCCAATTTGCAACGCGGGCCCCCAGACGTGGTTGTTCATCAAGATCGTTGGTATGGCGGGATTGGTGAACGTGATCGTGGCGCTTTTGGTGTAAGTGATGCCAGCGCCTAGGTAGGGCTTAATGCCCGACCAAAGGTCTGCATGGTACTGAGCCATCAACGTGGGCGGCAGTTTGCTAAATGTCCCAATGGCCAGGCCTGAGCTGAACACGGTTTGGTTTTTCAAGGCCGTGAAGCTGAACTCTGCCGCCCAATTCTTAGAAAAAAAATAACTGACATCTACCTCTGGCATCCAGCGCTGCTCGACAGAAAAGCCACCCGGGTTGGGGGCATACGCGAAATCAGGCTGCGCCCAACGAGCTCGCCACAACCAGGGGCTGTCTTGCGCTTGGGCTGTCGCTGTGGAGATGAGAAACAATGCGCAAAGTGTCCATGGCTTCCACATACAGCGATATCCTTGTTAATTAAAAGAGATGCCAAATTCTACATTTATATTTCTTTTGTATTGCTTTTGATGATTTTGACAATGCTGCAGTCACTCATTCAGAGGTAATTCAGGAAGTTAAGCCGAGGTTGCGGCAAATGGCCAAGGTCGAGGCGCTTTGGTTCATGCTGTAAAAGTGCAGCCCAGGCGCACCCGCGCTGCGCAATTGGTCGCACAAATCGGTCACCACCTCCAACCCAAACGCTTTGATGGAGGCCACATCGTCCCCATAGCCCTGCAGTCGCAAACGTATCCATCGTGGTATTTCTGCCCCACACGCATCGGAAAACCGCAGCAACTGAGCTGAACTGGTGATGGGCATGATCCCTGGCACGATCGGCACATCCACCCCCAGGCGCTGCACATCTTCTACAAAGCGGAAATACGCGTCACTGTTGTAAAAATATTGCGTGATGGCCGAGTCCGCACCGGCCTTGACCTTGGTCGCGAAGGCTTGAAGATCTGCCTCGGCCGATTTGGCTTGAGGGTGAATCTCCGGATACGCTGCCACTTCAATCGCAAAAGTTGGCCCAGTTTCCGCACGAATGAACGCCACCAAATCGCTGGCGTACTGAAACTCACCGCTGCCACCATAACCGCTGGGTAAATCACCCCGTAAGGCCACCAAACGGTCAATGCCCATGGCTTTGAAATGGGCCAGTTGTTCGCGCACGCTGTCACGCGTTGCCCCAATGCATGAAAAGTGCGACGCTGCAGGCACGCCTTCGGCCAAGATTTCAGTCAAAGTCGACAAGGTGCCGGCCTGGGTCGATCCCCCCGCCCCATAGGTCACAGAACAAAACTGAGGCTTCAAAACATACAGAGCTTGGCGCACAGCGCGCAACTTGTCAGCCCCCTCGGCAGTCTTGGGCGGAAAAAACTCAATGCTCAGACTGGTGTGTGTCATGGCGTGCTCCTATCCAAAATTCTTTGTTGCCATCGCCTCCGGCAATGGCGCTGGGCCAGTAGCCCAACACATTCAACCTTGAGGCCTCACAGGCCTCGCGCAAGCGTGTCTCCACCTTGGGGTAACACGCCGGGTCCTTGACCAAACCGCCTTTGCCAATGTCGCTGGGTTGCAATTCAAACTGCGGCTTGACCAGCAAGAGCACATGGGCGAGTGGCTTGAGCAGTGGCACCAATTGAGGCAGCACCAAGGTCAAAGAGATGAAAGACAAATCGCCAACGACCAACTCAAAGCCTGGGCTCAGTGCCGCATAGCGTTCGCCTTGGGCTTGCAATTCGCGTGCATTGATGTGCTCGAGACACAACACCCGAGGGTCCATGCGCAAGCGCGGATGCAACTGCCCATGGCCAACGTCCACACCCACCACCTGTGCCGCGCCATGCTGCAACAAGCAATCGGTGAAGCCGCCGGTGCTTTGCCCCACATCTAGGCATCGCAACGCGGCAACCGACAAGCCGCTGTCTCGCAAAGCGCCCTCTAGCTTGAGACCGCCGCGCGAGACATAACGAGACTCGGCCGTATCGAGCAACTGCAACTCGCAAGTCTGTGGCAGCACATCCCCATTTTTAGCCACGTGCTGCCATGCCGCAGTGCCAACCCGCCACTGCACGCCCGAGGCAATCAGCCGCTGCGCCTGAGAGCGCGAGACGGCCAAACCCCGCTCCACCAGCAGCTGGTCAGCACGCATGGCAGGCGCCGTGCTCAGTAGCGGTAGGTATCGGCTTTGTAAGGACCGTTCTTGGACACACCAATGTAGGAGGCCTGCTCTTCGGTCAACTCGGTCAACATGGCACCGACTTTTTTCAGGTGCAAACGTGCCACTTTTTCGTCCAAGTGCTTGGGCAACACATACACCTTGCCTGATTCGTACTGGTCTTGCTTGGTGAACAGTTCGATCTGGGCAATGGTTTGGTTGGCAAAGCTCGAAGACATCACAAAGCTGGGGTGGCCGGTGGCGCAACCCAAGTTCACCAAGCGGCCTTTGGCCAACAAGGTGATCTTCTTACCGTCTGGGAAAGTGATGTGGTCGACCTGGGGCTTGATTTCGTCCCATTGCAACTTCTCGAGCGAGGCGACATCGATTTCGTTGTCAAAGTGACCGATGTTGCAGACGATGGCTTCGTCTTTCATGGCGGCCATGTGCTCGTAACGGATCACGTTTTTGTTGCCGGTGGCTGACACGAAAATGTCGCATTTGTCAGCGGCGTACTCCATGGTCACCACTTTGTAGCCTTCCATAGCGGCTTGCAAGGCGTTGATCGGGTCAATCTCGGTCACCCACACTTGCGCACTCAAAGCACGCAAAGCTTGGGCGCTGCCCTTGCCCACATCACCGTAGCCAGCGACCACAGCCACTTTGCCGGCAATCATCACATCGGTCGCGCGCTTGATGGAGTCCACCAACGATTCGCGGCAACCGTAGAGGTTGTCGAACTTGCTCTTGGTCACCGAGTCGTTGACGTTGATGGCGCGGAACATCAAAGCGCCTTTGGCGGCCATTTCGTTCAAACGCAACACGCCGGTGGTGGTTTCTTCGGTCACACCGATGATTTGAGCCGATTTGCGGCTGTACCACGTGGGGTCCACGGCCAGTTTGGCTTTGATGGCGTTGAACAAACAAGTTTCTTCTTCGCTGGTGGGATTGGCGATGAGTGACGCGTCTTTTTCAGCGCGCTTGCCCAAGTGCATGAGCAAGGTGGCGTCGCCACCGTCGTCCAAGATCATGTTGGGGCCTTCACCGGCGGTGTTGGCTGGGCCAAAGTCAAAAATGCGGTGGGTGTAATCCCAGTACTCCGTCAGTGTCTCGCCCTTGGTGGCAAACACGGGCGTGCCTTCAGCCACCAAGGCGGCAGCGGCATGGTCTTGGGTCGAGAAAATATTGCATGAGGCCCAACGGACTTGGGCGCCCAAAGCCTGCAAGGTCTCCACCAGCACAGCGGTTTGGATGGTCATGTGCAAGCTGCCGGTGATGCGCGCGCCTTTGAGGGGCTGGGCTTTGGCAAATTCTTGACGAATGGCCATCAAACCAGGCATCTCGGTTTCGGCAATTTTGATTTCTTTGCGGCCCCAGGCGGCTAGGGACATATCGGCCACGACGTAATCGATGGCTTTGGTGGGTTTGAGAACAGCGTTCATGGTCAGGCTCCAAAAGGTTCAGGGCCACTGACGCGAACAAAACAAGCACAAGGGAATGAACCGAGGTGCTCACCTCACGTTGTCAGTGGGTGAGCGCGGTTGGGGAACAAGGGTCCGAGCCTCACTGAATCTGGGTCGATTCAGCTGCAGCGCTCCTCGGAACCCATAATTTTAATGCAGCTTTGGGGCATCAAAAACCACCCTCCACTTAAAAAACTTTGTTTTGACAAAATCCACAAAAGTAATATTAAAATAATCAAATGACAAATAGATCGTTACTTTTGTTTATAAAACGCCAAATTCTGCGGTCCATGACACAGACTCCACAGACTCGCCGCATGGGCCAAGCACAGACCCACCCGGTCACGACACACAAGAAGCCAAAGACATGATCACTCGGCCACTGCTCATTGCACTCAAACGCTTGCTGCCCCACAAACGGCGCAGCACGCTCGAGATGTATTACGTGTTTTTCTCCCTCTCCGCACAAACTGCCTTGGTGTTTTTAGTGCCTTTTTTTTACAGCCTTGGCGAAACCCGCATTGCCACGGCTTGCCTCACAGCCCTTGGCAGCATCTTCATCGCCTTTGTCTTGTGGCTCAAGGGGCTGCCGCGCTTGTGGGCGCAATCGATCGACCAGACGGCCATGATGGGGATCATCTTTTATGTGGCCTGCTTTGATGGCGGCATGAGGTCGTCGGCCATCGTGTGGTTGGTCATCGTGCCCATCTTGCCTTTGTTTTCCTCCAACTCACGCAAAGTGGTGGGCTTTTGGTTATGCGTGTCCTTGGGTTGCGTGATGACGCTGTTGGCATTGCAGCTCTCGGGCTCTATCGAAGTAGGCAGCCCGCAAAGCAGCGGCTTGTTGATCAAAGACGCCGTGATCTATGTCATCTTGATTTACGCCCAGTGGAGCCTCATTGATGCGATCGACTCCATGAACGTGACCTCCTTGCGAAACACCACACGGGCCAACATCAGCTTGAAACGGCTGTCGCAAGATTTGCAACAAGCCAATGCACATAAAGATCAGTTCTTGGCCATCGTCAGCCATGAAATGCGCACGCCCCTGAACGCGGTGATGGGCTATCTGAGTTTGATGAGCACCGACGAACGCATCACCCGCGATCTCAAAGAGTTTGTCAATGGTGCGCAAAACTCGGCGGCTCACCTGCTGACCGTGATCAATGATTTGTTGGACTTCTCGCAAATTCAAAACGGCAAGATCACCATCAACCCCCAAGTGTTCAACTTGCACACCATGCTGCGCACCACACACAGCACCCTCAGTCCGCGCGCCATCGAGCAGGGGCTGGACTACCACCTGAACCTTGACCCCAATGTGCCAGAGTGGATCTGTGCAGACCAGCACCGGCTGACCCAGGTCTTGGTGAACCTGCTGGGCAATGCCTTGAAGTTCACGGACAAAGGCCATGTGAAGATGCGTGTGTCGTTCAGCCCATCCCCCCATACACCGTCAACGGGCAAGTTGTTTGTGCACGTGCATGACACGGGCCTGGGCATACCCGCCGATGCGCAGTCACGCATCTTCGAGCCATTCGTCCAACTCGCTCGCTCCCAACCGGCCTCATCCCGACGCGATGCCTTGCGAGGCAATGGACTGGGGCTGAGCATCAGCGACACCCTGATCAAAAGTCATGGAGGCGAATTGACGCTGCACAGCGTGGAGGGGCAAGGCTCGACTTTTTCATTTCAAGTTCCGGTTCAACTCGCCCCCGCCCCACAGAAAACGACCCCGGTCTTGGAGAGTGTCGACACCACACCCCTCACACTGCTGATCGTGGACGACCATGCGGTCAACCGCTTGGTCGCCAAAACCACAATCCAACGTGCCTTGCCCAACGCACGGATTGAAGAAGCCGAGAACGGCACAACGGGCTTGGCCAAAATGAGCACCCACCTGTACGACTTGGTTCTGCTGGACCTGGTGATGCCAGACATTGATGGCATTGAGGTGATGCGCCGCGTTCGCACCACCCTGCCCGAGCCCTTCAACCAAGTGCCCGTGATTGCCTTGACGGCCAACGTCGCAAGCGACGCACTCAAAGCGTGTAAAGAAGTCGGCTTTGACGAAGTGATGCCCAAACCCTTTGACCGTCACACCTTGATCAGTCGTGTATTGCACTACAGCATTCGCAGCAACAACCTCCTGGAGCCATGAGGTGGGTGCCAGCGCGAACAGCAACACCAAAAAACTCAGCCGTCTATGATCATGGGTTGACTGCTGCCCTCTGCCCATGACCACCTATTTGAACGAAGTGCGCCGCCGGCGCACCTTTGCCATCATCTCCCACCCCGACGCGGGCAAAACCACGCTGACTGAAAAATTGCTCCTATTTTCGGGCGCGATTCAAATCGCCGGCTCGGTCAAAGCCCGCAAAGCCAGCCGCCATGCCACCAGCGACTGGATGGAGATTGAAAAGCAACGCGGCATCTCGGTCGCTTCATCGGTCATGCAGATGCTCTACCGAGACCACGTCATCAACCTGCTCGATACCCCAGGCCACAAAGACTTCAGCGAAGACACCTACCGCGTGCTCACTGCCGTCGACTCGGCACTCATGGTGATCGACGCTGCCAACGGTGTGGAAGCGCAAACTCGCCGCTTGATCGAGGTATGCCGTCAACGCGACACCCCCATCATCACCTTTGTCAATAAGATGGACCGTGAAGTGCGCGACCCGCTCGACATCTTGGACGAAGTCGAGCGCGAACTCGGCATGCCCTGCGTGCCCATGACCTGGCCCGTGGGCCAGGGCAAATCGTTTGGCGGGATCATCAACCTGCGCACCCAAGCCATGACGGTGTTTGACTCTGGCAGCGAGCGCTTGCCGCAAGACTTTGAAACACACCCCCTGGCACAACAAGACCAGCTCGCCCAACGCTTTGGCAGCGACTGGGTGGCCGCCATGGAAAGCATGGAGTTGGCCACGGGCGCCTCACCCACGTTTGACAAAGAGGCCTTCTTGGCCGGCAAACAAACCCCGGTGTTTTTTGGCTCCGGCGTGAACAACTTTGGTGTGATGGAGGTGCTTGACGCGCTGGTCGACCTCGCGCCCTCGCCTCGCCCGCGCATGAGCCACTTGGTGGTCAACAAGCAAGCGGTGGACAAAACCATCCAGCCCGAAGACGCAGGTTTTTCTGGGGTGGTGTTCAAGGTGCAGGCCAACATGGATGCCAACCACCGTGACCGCATAGCCTTTGTGCGCGTGGCCTCAGGTCAATACAAACCGGGTATGAAACTCAAGGTCCAACGCACGGCCAAAGAGCTGCGCCCCACCTCGGTGGTGACGTTTCTGAGCCAGCGCCGCGAAGCTGTGGACGAAGCCTTTGCGGGCGACATCATTGGCTTCACGACCCATGGCGGCGTGCAACTCGGCGACACCATCACCGATGGTGCAGCCTTGCAATTCACGGGCTTGCCCTTCTTTGCGCCCGAGTTGTTCATGACCGTGATTCTGAAAAACCCGCTGCGTACCAAACAGCTGCAAACCGGCTTGGAGCAATTGGGCGAAGAAGGTGCCATACAGGTCTTCAAGCCCGAGGTGGGGGGGGCCATGCTACTGGGGGCCATTGGTCAACTGCAATTTGAAGTGGTACAGCACCGGCTCAAAACCGAGTATGACTGCGATGTGCGTTTGGAAAATAGCAGCTACACCGGTGCGCGCTGGATCACCGCCGACAGCCCCGCGGAGTTGCGCGAATTCACCCATGCCTACCCACAGCGCATGGCCCTGGACGCAGCCAACACATTGGCCTATTTGTGCACCTCACCCTACGACGTGCGCTTGGCACAAGAGCGTTTTCCAAAGATCCACTTCCACCCCCTGCGCGAGCATGCGGGGTTGGCGCTGTCTTCGGCGGGTTGAGGCTCAACTTCGGTGGAGTGAGGGGCAAACAGCGCCTTGATCAAGGGCGCCATCACGACCGATCAATCCAGGCAACACGCAGCCAAAAAACGTCAATGCTTTGGCAGCCCATCCAGACAGAGCCGCTGCAGCCCGGCGAGCGCCGCCTTGTCCCCTGAGCAGGGCGTGCCCTGGGCCTGATCAAAAAAATCTGAACGCCTGGCCGGTTGATTCCCTTCAGGGGCATGGGCCGGCTTGCGACCCCTGCTGAGGTCGATGAACTCGCACGGAGCCAAGCGCATCGAAGGTCAGCGCAAGCTCGCGTTGGAAATCAAAGAGGCACGGCGCAAGGGGGACAAGCAAGCCCTTGATGAAACACATCGCCATCGCAGGGCCTTGGCGCACATGCCCCCCCAAGCCTCACCTGAAGCCACCTGAAGCCACTTGACGCCACTGTGACCACCGTGGCCCAGCACGCAGCTGTGGTCCCCACAACGGCAGAGACATTCACCACGATTTGTTTGCTGACTTGCCTGATGACAAGGGCCCAAGCAGAAAAAAAAGCCACGATCAGGCGACAAGCTCCAAGGCCTATCGCGCCAACACCGGCTTCAATGCCACGCCCGTGTGTGTGCCCAACTTCACCACCGCTTCCGGTGTGTCCGC
>CAIVLE010000262.1 GCA_903906635.1 uncultured Burkholderiales bacterium
GATTTCGAGTTCTTCGGCTTGTTTCAGCACTTCAGACACGTGCAGTGCCTTGAGTTCATTCAGATGCATGGGTTGACTCCATAGGGAGTTCGTTAAGTAAATTGGGGGGAGGTCATCAGGGAGGTGAAAGGTACCTCACAGACCAGAGCTATAGACCAGAATGGTGTTCGTTGCCCACTTGGGCGAGCGACAAGCTCAAAGATGATTATGACAGGAAAAAAGCCCGCGATTTTTAATATCAGCGGGCTTTGTGAGTCTAGGCGGACATGTCAGAAGGTTGACTCAAACCAACTGTTGGTCAATGAAGGCAGTCAACTGGGCTTTGGTCATGGCGCCCACTTTGGTTGCTGACAATTGGCCGCCCTTAAACAACATCAAGGTCGGGATTCCACGAATGCCAAATTTCGCAGGGATATCGCGGTTTTCATCCACATTCATCTTGGCAATTTGCAGTTTGCCCGCGTAGGCCGCAGAGACTTCGTCCAAGATCGGGGCGATCATCTTGCAAGGGCCACACCATTCTGCCCAGTAGTCGACGAGCACGGGCTTGTCAGCTTGCAAGACATCGGCTTCAAAGGTGGTGTCGGTGATATGTTTGATCAGATCGCTGGCCATGGTGATTCCCTCTCTAAGTTGGCGATAACGCTACAGTTGGGGCATTGTGGCAGAAAGCAAGTAACCTCATGAAAACTCTCAATATTGACGTGATCTCCGATGTGGTGTGCCCTTGGTGTTTTGTAGGCAAGCGCCGCTTGGAAGGTGCGTTGGCCTTGTGGGCCGCTGAATATCCGGATGTCTTACCCCAGGTGCGATGGCACACGTTTCAGCTCAATCCTGAGATGAGTCCACAGGGCATTGACCGAGAGACCTATGTCCGCACGAAGTTTGGTGACCGCGCTGAATCCGTCTACGACCGCGTGACCTCAGTAGGGCATGAGGTGGGTATTGAGTTTGAATTTGATCGGATTCAGCGCCAGCCCAACACCATCGTGGCACACAGTTTGATTGCTGCCTGTGAGCCAGGACCTGAGCAAGAGCGCATGGTGGAGGCTTTGTTTCAGAGTTATTTTCTAGACGGACGTGATTTGACCAATGCTGACGAGTTGAAAGCCATTGCAAACGCAGCGGGATTGGATCCAGAGCTGAATCATCAAGCCATTTACGACCCTGCGGTGCATGCGCAAACAGCGGCTTGCGACCAAGAGGCGCGTGATATGGGGGTCAGCGGTGTGCCGTTTTTTATCTTCAACGGCCGTGTCGGCGTGTCAGGGGCGCATGAGAGCGAGAGCTTGCTGCAGGCTATGCGTGAGTCGTTGCATGAAAAAGCATGAGTCATGACAGACGCTACTTCAGACTTGATTCGCGCCATGGTGCTCAGAGAGTTAGAGGCGGGGGTGAGGCATGATGCTTTGTGGTTACAAGCTCTGTCAGCGCAAAAATTGGATCCCTCCAAAGCACGCACCCACTACATCACGCTGCGATGCCAAGCTCTGCAAGCCGATGTCAAGGGGCTCTTGGTCAAGCAAATTCGTGGCGCGGTTGTCGCCGATGCCTCGAGAAAAAATAAAGGCCTGGCAGATTTTTTGAGTCAAAAGGACTTAACCAAAGCCAAGCGATGACGCCACCCCATCAGCCTGGTGAGGTTGTTCGGTAGGGGTTGCGCTCAGACAAGTGCTCCATATAACCTTCGACACCTGCAGTTTCTTGATCAATAAAGCGTGCGACTGCATTCGAAAATGCCGGGTGTGCCAGCCAATGAGCGCTGTAAGTTGTGACGGGCATCAGTGCTCGTGCCATCTTGTGTTCGCCTTGAGCGCCACCTTCAAAGCGGCTCACACCATGCGCGATGCACCATTGGAGAGGTTGGTAATAACAAGCCTCAAAGTGCAAACAGTCTAGGCGTTCTAAAGCACCCCAGTAACGGCCATAGGCGACAGCCTGCGGGGTGTCCAGACCTTGTACGGCGATCAAGCTGCACGCAATGGGTCTTTGTTGCTTCTGAGCAATGAACAGCACCCAGTTCTCGGGCATGTCTCGTTGCATGTGGGCAAAGAACTCACGTGTGAGATAGGGGGCGTTGCCGTGTTCAAGGTAGGTGCGTTCGTAACACGCGTAAAAAAAGTCCCAGTCCTGGGTTTGAATTTCTGCACCTTGCAGGACGCGAAATGTCACGCCAGCATCAGTTACGCGCCGGCGCTCTTGCTTGATCTTTTTTCTTTTTTCTTGGTTCAGACTGGCCAGAAATTCTTCAAAACTTGTAAAACCGGCGTTGTTCCAATGGAACTGGACGGTTTGACGCTGGAGCAATCCAATGGATTCACAAGCCGCCCGGTCTGCAGGACTTGTGAACAACAAATGCAGGGAAGACAACTCTTGGCTTTTGCAAAGTGCTATGCAGGCATTCAACAAGGCCAACCGGGCTTGAGAATCCACGGCTAAGAGTCGCGAACCGGGGACCGGGGTAAAGGGAACTGCCGTGAGTGCTTTGGGGTAATAGTTCAGTCCGTGGTCGGCGTAGGCCTTGGCCCATGCCCAATCGAATACGTATTCACCGTAAGAGTGCGTTTTGAGGTACAGCGGGCAGGCTGCTACCAACGTAGCACCCGACCAAACGGTGATGAATTGTGGGCTCCAGCCTGTGTCGGGCGAGGCGCTGGCGCTGCTGTGCAGCGCCGCCAAGTAGGCGTGTTGCATAAATGGCGAGGGCGTGTCTTGTTGGGCCCAGAGGCCATCCCAGGCCGAAGAAGCAATCTGCTGAGGGCTGTCGAAGATGCGAATGACATAATCACTGCGCTGTTTTGCGCTGTTTTCTGTGGACTGTGTGCCTGTTTCCATGAACCTCAAACTCTGTGTTGCTCAGTTAAATTTTGTCGTTGGTGACATGGCTGGGAATGCCCAAAAAATCATTGCGTGCGCCCAAGATGCCTACGCCCAAGGCGTACGTTTGGTGCTGACGCCTGAACTTTCCTTGTGCGGCTATGCCGCTGAGGATTTGTTTTTACGCCCGTCTTTCATTTCAGCGTGTGATGATGCCTTGAATTCGGTTTCCCAGGCGCTAGCCGGGTTAAAGGGCTTGCACGTGGTGGTCGGTCATCCTCACGGGGATGACCAGCGGACCCGCTCAGTGTCTGTACAACGACGTTTCAACATGGCCAGCGTGCTGTGCGAAGGGGCGGTGATTGCGCGTTACGCCAAGCGGGAGTTGCCCAATTACCAAGTGTTTGACGAGCGTCGTTATTTCACACCTGGCAAAGAAGCTTGTGTTTTTGAGGTTCAAGGCGTTCGCGTTGGTCTGCTGATCTGCGAAGACGCTTGGTTCAATGAGCCGGCCTTGGATGCCAAAGCCTCAGGGGCCGAACTCCTGGCGGTGATCAATGCCTCACCATTCCATGTTGGCAAAGGCAATGAGCGCGAACAGGCCATGCGTGAGCGTGTGCAATCCACGGGCTTGCCTTTGGTTTATGCGCATTTGGTGGGGGGGCAAGATGAGGTGGTGTTTGAGGGACGTTCGTTT
Source organism: uncultured Burkholderiales bacterium (assembly GCA_903906635.1). GTDB lineage: Bacteria > Pseudomonadota > Gammaproteobacteria > Burkholderiales > Burkholderiaceae_C > Limnohabitans. Next base: position 3,515 of record CAIVLE010000262.1, read on the forward strand.
GCTTTGAATTCGCAGGGGCATGTGAGTGCGCGTGCAAAAAGCTTCGAAGAAGAGCGCTTGATCTTGACGGCAAGCGTTGGGCGACCTTTGCAACTCGAGGGTTCGGTTGCATCCGAAGGCTCGTTCGAGTCAGACTTATGGCATGCCTTGGTTTTAGGGGTGCGCGACTATGTGGGTAAAAACGGGTTTCCTGGCGTGTTGCTCGGACTCTCGGGCGGCATTGACTCTGCTTTGGTCTTGGCCATCGCTGTGGATGCTTTGGGCGCGAGCAAGGTCAGAGCTGTGATGATGCCCTCGCCCTACACCGCCGAGATCAGCTGGGTCGATGCAAGAGAGATGGCCCATCGCATGGGCGTGCGATACGACGAACTGTCCATCGTGCCTGAATTTGAGGCATTTCTTGGGTCTTTGAAGCTTGATTTCGAAGGAACGACCCCGGATGCAACTGAGGAAAATATACAGGCACGTATTCGAGGCACCTTGTTGATGGCTTTGTCGAATAAATTCGGCTCCATTGTTTTGACAACAGGCAACAAAAGTGAAATGGCCACCGGCTATTGCACCTTGTACGGTGACATGGCCGGAGGTTTTGCTGTCATCAAGGACGTGGCAAAAACAATGGTGTTCAAGTTGGCCCATTGGCGCAACACGCACGATCCTTATGGAACGCGAGCTCAACCTATACCTGAGCGCATCATCACAAGACCTCCAAGTGCCGAGTTACGTCCGGATCAAAAGGACCAAGACAGCCTGCCACCTTATGAAGTTCTTGATGCGATCGTGTCACTTTTCATGGAGAGTGATCAAAGTCCCGCGGAAATTGTGGCTGCGGGGTATGCAAAAGCCGATGTTGAAAAGGTCACTCGTTTGATTCGCTTGAATGAATACAAACGTCGTCAGTCCCCGGTTGGCATTCGGGTGACCCATCGCAGTTTCGGCAAAGATTGGCGTTATCCTATAACCAACAAGTTTCGCGACTGAGCCCAACACAATTCACTCATTTTCAAGGACCGACCATGAAGCAAATCACCGCCATCATCAAACCTTTCAAACTAGAGGAAGTGCGCGAAGCATTGGCTGAGTGTGGCGTCACTGGACTGACGGTGACCGAGGTGAAAGGTTTTGGCCGCCAAAAAGGCCATACCGAGTTGTACCGGGGGGCTGAATACGTGGTCGACTTTTTGCCCAAAGTCAAAGTTGAGGTGGTGGTGAAATCAGCAGATGTTGATCTGTGTGTGGATGCCATTTTGCGAGCAGCGCGGACTGGCAAAATTGGCGATGGAAAAATCTTCATCACGTCGGTTGAACGCGTGGTTCGCATTCGTACCGGCGAACTGGACGACACCGCAATTTAACTCATAGACCTTCAACGTTGGCGCGTGGTGCGAAGCCAGCAGCTTGAACCAATTCCTCAAGCAATGCCACGGGATCGCTTGAGATGCGAATCAAGTCCATCTGCCAGTCACTTAAAAAACCTTGCGTCACGCTGTTCTGGGTGAACTGCAACAAACCATCGTAGTAGCCTGAGGTATTCAGTAGGCCAATTGGTTTGTCGTGGTACCCAAGTTGCCGCCAAGTCCAAACCTCAAAAAGTTCTTCAAAGGTACCGATTCCACCAGGCAAGGCGAGGAAGACATCTGCACGTTCGGCCATCATCTGTTTGCGCTCGTGCATGGTCTGCACAACGTGTAGTTCTGTGCAAGCAGTGCGCGTATTTTCTTTGCTTTGCAGTGCCCTTGGAATGATGCCAACTACCCGGCCACCCGCATCTGCCGTGGCTTGTGCAACCAGTCCC